>NZ_JBEYFY010000049.1:0-48654 GCF_040703595.1 Streptomyces sp. NPDC007084 | reverse complement strand
CCGCAGAGGCCGCGGCCGGCGCGCCGGGCGCGGACGCTCCGGCCGCAGGGGCGACGGCGGCCCTCTCGTCGGCTCCGGCCGTCTCGGTTCGGGCCGTCTGGCCGATGCCGGCCGTCTCGTCGGCGGCGGCCGTCTCGGTGCCGGCGCTCTGGCCGATGCCGGTCGTCTCGGTGCCGGCCGTCTCGTCGGCTCCCGCCGCCGGGGCGGCGGCGGCCGTCTCGTCGGTGCCGGTCGCCTCGTCGGTGCCGGTCGTCTCGTCGGTGCCGGTCGTCTCGTCGGTGCCGGTCTGTTCCGTGGCCTGCTCCGCGGCCTGCGAGTCCGTCATGAGCGGCAGCGTATGCCCGCCCGCCCCCTTTGGGTACCCGTCGGTAATGTCCTTTCACGGACCACTCACACCCCGCCAGCGATCACTGGCAGCAAACCCGCTGATCAGGGCGTTGTCGGTGCTCCGGTCACCTGGGCGGCGTTTTTCCGGCTCACAGCCTGTCCACGTCCAGGTTGGCGATGGCCTGCCGGGCGACCTCGCGGCCGCGTTCCGTGAAGTCGCCCTTGCCCGGGTAGCTGACCGTCAGCTTGTACATGTCGCCGGCCGTCGACTTGTAGTAGAAGAGCCGCAGTTCCCGTGGACGGGGGTGCTGGCTGTCGGTCGTCGTGTACGTGAGCGTGTTCTCGGCGGACTTGCGGCCCCGGTAGGTCGTGTCCCCCTCGGTCCTGGTGTGCGGCCCCTTGGGCATGCTCAGGGAGTACTCGCCGCTCTCCTTGAAGTCGCCGTTGTCGGCGTACATCTCGGCCGCCGCGGAGTCCTTGATCTGCTTGCCGGTGTCCTCGGACTTCTTCGCCAGGCTCAGCCCGATCCAGATGCTTCCGCTCCAGTCCGTGTACGTGACCCAGTGCTTTTTGTCGGAGGAGCGGTCCGGGGTGGCCACCTGGTAGTCGGCGGGCACCGCCAGCGTCGCGGCGACGTCCGCCACATGCCGTTTCGTCCAGCCGTCGGGCAGCGGACCGGCGAACGGGTCGGCGATCACCAGGTACGCCGCCACCGCGAGGGCGACGACCGCCGCGCCCAGGCCGATCAGCGTCCTGCGGCCGAGCCGGATTCCCGGGCCTGCCGGCCCCACCGGTCCGGACGGGCTCGCGACCGTGACGACCTGCGTGGGCGCGGGGGCCGGGGGCCGCGCGGCCTCCTCCAGCAGCCGGCGGACCCGGTCGGCGCCGGGCCGGTGCGCGGGGTCCTTGGCGAGCAGTCCGTTGATCACCTCGGCGAGCGGTCCCGCGCCCGGGTTGGGCGGGGCCGGCGTGGAGTTGAGGACGGACTGAAGAGTGGCGGGCGTGTTGCTGCGGCGGAACGGTGAGACGCCCTCGGTCGCGGTGTAGAGCACCACGCCGAGCGACCAGAGGTCGGAGGCGGGGCCGGGCCGCTGTCCGAGCACCCGCTCCGGGGCGATGTACTCGGGCGAGCCGACGAAGCCGCCGGTGTCGGTGAGGCTGGTCTCGCCCTCGATCTGGGCGATCCCGAAGTCGGTGAGCACGACCCGGCCATGGCTGCCGAGCAGGACGTTGTCGGGCTTGACGTCGCGGTGCAGGATGCCCGCCGCGTGCGCCGCCTCCAGCGCGCCGAGCACCTCCAGGCCGACCCGGGCGGCCTCGCGGACACCCAGGGTGCCCTCCTGGAGGGCGTCGCCGAGTGAGCGGCCCCGGACCAGCTCCATGACGATCCAGGGCTGTCCGTCCACCACCGCGACGTCGTGGACGTTCACCACGGCGGGGTGGTCGAGCCGGGCCGCCGCGCGCGCCTCGCGCCGCATCCGCTCGTACACGTTGGCGCGTTCACGCTCGGGAAGATGGTCCGGAACGCGCGGTTCCTTGACGGCGACCTCACGGTCCACGGTCTCGTCCTTGGCCCGCCACACCGTGCCCATGCCCCCGTGGCCGAGCTTGGCGAGCAGCCGGTAGCGGCCGGCGATGAGCCGCCCGGCTCCCGGGTCGGGCGCGGACGGCGCGGGCCCCGGCGCCGGACCCCCGGCGGACCCGGACGCCTCGGACGCTCCGGAGGCCCCAGACCCTGCGGAGGCCCCGGAGGCTCCGGAGGCCTCAGACGCTCCGGAGGCTCCGGACGGCCCGGACGCGGGCGCGCCCTGCGGCTGCTCCGGGACGATCCGGGTGGGCGTGGCGTACGGATTGCCCGGGTACGGAACGGCGGCCTGGGCCTCGTGCGCACGGCCGGGCACGGTGGGCCGTGGTGGTTGCAGACCGAAACTCGTCGGCTCGTCGCCCCCGTGCGGGACTCCCCCGTTGTCGCTCATGGGTCCATCTCTATCGCGGCGGGCCCGCCGGTATCCAGCCCTGTCGCCCGCCGGTCACAGACCCGTGACGCGCGCCATCCCTTATCTCCCGCTTGGTTCAGGTACGGGCGAAGGTGTCCACGGCCACGTCGAAGTACTCCTTCGCCTCCGTCACCCGCCCGACCGGCGCCGACACCCACACGTCGTACATCCGGCCGCCCTCCTCCCAGCACAGGTCGTAGGTGTGCCGGGCGCCCTCGGCCGTGGTGAAACCGTCCCAGGTGAACTCCCACAGGGCGGCGGGGCGACCGCCGTGCGTGGTGCGGGTGACCCTGCCGTCCCGGTAACCGGGGTTGGCCGAGGGGCCTTTCCCGGCGGCCCGGCGCAGCACGCCGAGCGGGCCGCCCGGCGCGGGTTCGCTCACCTTGACGCCGAGCCGGAAGACCTGACCCGGTGACATGTAGAAGACCCGCTCCCCCTGCGGGTCCCGGGTGAAGTCCTCGGGCACGGCGAGCGCGAAGCCGTACGGATCGGACGCCAGCCGGTATCCGGAGGGCGGCGCCGGACGGGTGCCGATGGCGGTGGGCGCGGCGCCGGCGGGGGACGCCGGGTGCGTGGCGGACGCCGGAGGGCCGGAGGTGGGCGAGGTGGTGCCGGGCGTGGGCGAGGTGGGGCCGGGCGCGCTCGACGTGGGCGGCGGGCCCTTTCCGTCGCCGCCGTCGTGCACGAGGAGGGTGGCCGCCGAGACACCGGCCCCGGCGAGAGCGGCGACCAGCGCGGCGGCGAGCAGCAGACCCCGGGCGGACTGCTTGGGCGGGCCCCCGTCGGCCGCGCCGGAGGGAGCGGGGGGCGTGGGCGCGGGCCGGTGCAGCGGGTTGTCCCGCCGGGTCGGCGTGTACGGGGCGGACCGGCGCGGGGTGCGCCCGCTCTCCCGGAAGGCGCGCAGCATCCGCTCCGCCTCGGCCGCGCCGAGCCGCCGCTCCGGATCGCGCTCCAGCAGACCCCGTACGACCGGCAGCAGGGGCGCGGCCTGCGCCGGGGGACGGATCTCGTCCACGACGACCGCGTGCAGGATGCCGCCCAGCGAGTCGCGGCGGAACGGGGACGCGCCGCTCAGCAGCGTGCACAGCAGCGCGCCCAGCGACCACAGGTCGGACTCGGGCCCCGTCCTGGCGCCGGACATCCGCTCGGGCGCGGTGTACTCGGGCGAGCCGACGAACGCGCCGGTCTCGGTGAGCGTCGTCGCCCCGGCGACCTGGGCGATCCCGAAGTCGGTGAGGACGACCCGGTCGGTGCCCGCCTCGATCAGGACGTTGGCGGGCTTGAGGTCGCGGTGCAGGACCCCGGCCTCGTGCGCCCGGCGCAGCGCCCCGAGCAGGTCGACGCCGATCCGCGCGGCCTCCCGGGCGTCGACCGGACCGCGCGCCGAGATCCGCTCGGCGAGCGAGCCGCCGTCGATCAACTCCATGACGATGTACGGGCGTTCGTCGTCCACCACGACGTCGTGCACGACGATGATGTGCGGGTGGTGGAGCTGGGCCACGGCCCGCGCCTCGCGCAGGGTGCGGTCCCGCTGGAGACGGAACTCCTCGGCGGAGAGCGAGTCGTCGAGGGCCAGTTCCTTCACGGCGACCTGGCGGCCGAGCAGTTGGTCGGTGGCACGCCAGACGACGCCCATGCCGCCCCGGCCGATTCTCGCCTCCAGCCGGTAACGCCCCGCGATCAGACGGACGTTCTCCCCCTCGGTCCCCATGCGCCCCATGATGCACCAACGGACGCGGACCCTCCGGAGCCGTGTCGTCGCCGTGGGTGTTATCCGGCCTCGGCCCAGCTGCGCAGCACCGCGCCGAACTGCTGCCGGGTCACGATCCAGTCCTCCAGCGGCGAGGACATGTAGATCGCGTACTCGACGCCCTTGCGGGAGATGTAGGTCTCCTCGATGGCGCGGCGCAGGCCGGGGAAGTCGCTGCTCTGCTCGGCGGTCCAGGTGAAGTCCCAGAGGGAACCGCGGCAGTCCCGGAAGGTGTTGGCGGCGGGACCGTCGCTCGTGTAGTTCTTCAGCTTCTTCAACTGCTGTTGCAGGTCGAGCTGATGACGGTAGGGGTCGTCGAAGTCCGGCGACTCGTCGATGGCGATCCGGACGAAGTGCTGCCCGCCGTCGGGGCTGTAGTCGATCTGGGAGCCGGTGACCTTGCGCTTCCAGTCCTTGCCGGGCAGGGCGAGGCGGAAGCCCAGCGGGTCCGTCACCCGTACCCAGCCCTTGGGCAGGGCGTCGGCCGGCGCCGTCGGCGTGGTGTGGGTGGACTCGCCCGTCGGCTTGTCGTCGTCGCCGCCCGTGCGCCCGCCCGTCGAGGCGGCGGTGGTGTCGTCGTGCCGCCAGTCGTTCGCGTAGCGCATGGCCACGGCGCCACCGCCGCCGACCAGCACGGCCAGGGCCAGGACGAGCGCGACGGTACGACCGCGCCGCCGCTGCCCCGCCGCCGGGCCGGACGCGGGCGCGGGTCCGGTCCGCATCTGGTACGCGGTGCCGGCCGGGCCGGCCCCTCCCCCGGCGGGCGGCCCGTAGGCCTGGCCTCCGTAGGACGGGCCGCCATGGGTGCCGCTCCCGTACGGTCCGCTCCCGTACGGTCCGCCGCCGTACGTTCCGCTCCCGCCCCCGTGCGGCCCGCCTCCGGGCCCGTTCGGATGGGCGGTGTCGGGGCGGGCGTTGTTCGGATGGGGGTTGTTCGGGCGGGCGTTGTTCGGGCGGGCCGCGTTCGGGTCGACGCGGGTGTCCGTGTGGCGGGCCGTGGGGACGTGGGCCCGCGCGGTCCGCGGGCGGCGGCCCTCCGCGGCCTCCGCGAGCATCTCCTCGGCTTCGGCGGGACCGGGCCTGGCCTCGGGGTCCTTGCTGAGCAGCGCGGCGATGACCGGCTCCAGCGGGCCGGCGTTGCGCGGCGGCTCGGGGTCCTCGTCGACGACCGCCTGCATCGTGGTCAGCGGGGAGGTGCGGCGGAACGGGGAGCGGCCCTCGACCGCCGTGTACAGCGTGGCGCCGAGCGCCCACAGGTCGGAGGACGGGCCGGGGTCGTGGCCGCGCACCCGCTCGGGCGCGAGGTAGTCGACGGAGCCGACGATCTCACCGGTGCGGGTGATGGTCGTGTCGCCCTCGACCTGGGCGATCCCGAAGTCGGTGAGCAGCACCCGCCGGTCGGGCGACAGCAGGACGTTGCCCGGCTTCACGTCACGGTGCAGGACGCCCGCCGCGTGCGCGGCGCGCAGCGCGCGCAGCACCCACAGCCCGATCCGCGCCGCCTCGGCCGGGTCGATCCGGCCCCGCTCCTTGACCTCGTCGGCCAGCGAGTTGCCCTCGACCAGCTCCATGACGATCCAGGGCCGGTTGTCGTGATCCAGCACGTCGTGGATGGTGACGACGGCCGAGTGGTTGATCCGGGCCGCCGCGCGCGCCTCGGCGTGCGTCCGGGCGAGGAGCCGGGCACGGTCGCCCTCGGCGGCGTACAGCGCGGCGGTCAGCTCTTTGACCGCCACGGCACGGTGCAGCACCTCATCGTGCGCACGCCACACCCGGCCCATGCCACCGCTGCCGATGGAGTCCACAAGCCGGTAGCGGCCCGCAAGGAGCAGGCCCTGCATCTGATTCACGTTTCCCCGCAATGGTCTTGACAGGGTCAGACTAAAGATCCGTCCCCGCGCAGGGAACATGCGGGGTCGTACGGAGACAGCACTGTGACGGTTCTCCCTTGCGGGTACGCGGGAGAACCGTCCGGTGTTCAACCGTTCACGGCGGACCGGATACGGGCGGCCGGGCGGGGGAGGCCGGGCGCGGGCGGCCCTGCGCGGGAGGCCGGGCACAGGCGACCGTGCGCGGGCCCGGGTGCCTGGGGATCAGGAGCGGCGCTCAGCCAGTGACTTGACAGGAAATCAGGAGCGGTGCTCAGCCGGTGACTTGATAGGTGTCGGCCGCCTGCTCGTACAGCCGCGAGACCTCGTCGCGTTCGGCTTCCGGGCCCCGCACCTGCACCACGTGGTAGCGGCCGGCGACGATCATCGCGAGGTTGCGCACGTAGAGCGAGCGGCCCGCCGAGTCCTGCCAGGTGAACTGGCCCTCCGCCATCGCCCGGCCGCCCACGTCGATCCGCCGCATCCCGCTCGACGTGGCCCACGTCGAGTCCCGGAAGGGCTGCAACTCCTTCTCGCTCTCCCGCTGATACGTCATCGGGTCGGCGCCGTAGCTGCCCGTGGTGTCCCGGCCCGGGACGACGATCAGCTCGAAGTCCCCGTGCGAGTAGACGACCTGGCCGCGCCCGTTTTTCGGTGTACGGTCCCAGCCGCTCGCCACCGCCACCCGGAACCCGGCGGGGTCCTTGCGGAGTGTGAAGCCCTGCGCGACATCGGGATCGCCCGCCCCGCCCGACGGTGCCGAACTCGCCTTCCCCGAGGGGCTCTTGCCGGTCGACGGCGAGGTCTGGTCCGGCCGGGGCTCACTGCTCACCGCGGGGCCGCCGCCGGTGTCGGGGGCGGGACTGACCTGGCCGGCGTTGCCGGTACGCCGGCCGTCCGCGCCGTTCGCGCCGTCCTCACCGGACTTGGGCATGAAGACCATCGCGTACGCGACCGCCGCGACCAGCAGGAGCAGTACCAGGAGGACCAGGTTCCGGCCCAGGCTGCGGGGTTTGCCGGAGGTCTCCCTCCGCGCGCGCTTGTGGCGGGCGTGCGGGCTGGTCGCGGGGAGCCCGGCGCGACGCCTGCGGACCAGCTCGCCCCGCCGCCGTACGATCGGCAGCCGGCTCGGGTCGACGGGCGGCACGGCCACGACATGCGCCCCGGCCTCGGGTTCCGGCGCGGACCGCACCAACGACCGCAACCAGCCGCGCAGTTCCTCGAAGTCGAGCCGCTCGGTGGGGTCCTGGCGCAGCAGCGACTCGACGACGGGCCGCAGCGGGCCGCACTCCTCGGCGAACGCGGGGGGTTCGGAGCAGACCAGTTGGACCAGCTCGGCCGTGTTCTCCTCCGGGTAGGGCGCGTGGCCCTGCACGGCACGGAAGAGCAGGGCGCCCAGCGCCCACAGGTCGGTCGCGGGCCCGATGGGGGCGGCGAGCTGCCAGTTCTCGTGAACGGGGCCGGCCTGCTCCGGTGCCCAGCGCTCGGTGACCGGCCCGACCACGGCCATCCGCGCCTGCCGGGCCCGCTCGGCGGCGAGCGCGGTAGCGGGCCCCCGCCGCGGCGGCCCACCGGCGACAAGCGCGCCCCAGCCGCCTTGTCCGGTACGGGGGTTGGGCGGGCCGGAGGCACGGGTGTGCTCCGGGACGGGACCGGCCTCGAATGCGTCGGCCGCGCTGTTGTGCCCGGGGTCCTCGAAACCGCGCTGCTGCGACGGGAGTTGGGCACCCCGTCCGACGCCCAGGCCAACGCCCTGGCCTGCGGGGAGAGGGGGGCGGCCCTGGCCGTTCTCGCCCGTGCCGCTTCCGCCGACCGCTCGCGTGGGGCGCGGCTGAGCACCGTGCCAGCCGGCGCCGCCGACGCCGTACGGGTCGGCTATCTGACCGGGGGGTGCGGCGGGAGGCCGCTGTTGCCCTGCCTGGGAGGGCAGTTGGGGCATCCCGTACGGCTGGGTCCGCTGCGGGTCGGCGGCGGAGCCGTGGCCCTGGTTGTGCTGGGGGTTCGTCTGCTGGGGGTTGGCCTGCTGGGCGTTCGTCTGCTGGGGGTTCGTCCACGGGGGGTTCGCATACCGGGGATCGGCCGACGGGGCGTACCCCTGGTGCCGGCCCTCGCCGCCCTCGCCGCCCTGTTCGCCCCGGCCTTGCTGGGAGGAGCTTTCCGCGCCGTACCCGCCGTCCCGGCCGGGGTGTCCGTACTGGGCCTGCCTGTCCTGCCGGCCCTGTTGCCCGTACGGGTCGGGGCCGCCGGTCGGTTCGGTGTCGGCCGCCGGGCGCGGGGCGGGGAGGGCGAGCGGGTCGCCGCGCTGTTCCTCCTGGACGCGGGCCGCCGCGCGGGCGCCCGCGCGATAGGCGGCGATGGCTCCGGCGCGGGCCGCCCGGATGTCACCCCCGGGGCCGTCCGCCCGGCCACCCGCCTCCGGTTCGCCGGCCGGTGCGCCGGGGCCGGTACGCCGGGCGCCCGGATGTGCCGGACCGCCCGCTTCGAGAGCGCGCGGCCCCCGGACCGGGGCCCCCGGCGTCGGCTTGCCGGGTACGGGTGCGCCCTGCTCGGCGCGGGCCTCGATCGCGGCGCGCCGGGCCTCCTCCGCGTCGGCACCGGAGGTGGCCGCCACGGCGACACCGTGCCCGGCACCCCCGCCGAAGCCGATCCCGCCCCCGGGACCACGCCCACCGGGGCCGCCGGAACCACCGGGACCGCCAGAACCGCCCGTACCGCCGGCACCGCGTGGCGCGCCGCCCGGCCCCAGACCCGCCGGGCCGTCACCCGCGTACCCGAACCGCCCCTGCCCTTGCCCCTGTTGGCCCTGCTGTCCCTGGTGTCCTTGCTGTCCCTGCTGACCAGCGGCCCCGCCGAAGCCACGCCGTGCGACGCTCCCGGCACCGGGGTCGGCGCCGGGGTCGAGGCCGGGAACTTCCTCCCGGACCGGCACCGGGTCGTACCCGCACAGCGCCTCCTCGGCGGCGCCCGCCGCGAGCCCGGTCAGCAGCACGCGGCCGTCGTCGCAGACGAGAACGGTCCGGGCCGTGACGTTCCGGTGCACCCAGCCGTGCGCGTGCAGGACGCGCAGCGCGGTCAGGACGTCGGAGGCGACCTCGGCGGCGCGATACGGGGTGAGCGGCTTCTCGGCGAGCAGCGCGGCCAGCGGTCGCGCGGGCACCATCTCGCTCACGATCCACAGCGAGCCGCCCTCGGCGAACACGTCGAAGACCTGGTCGAGCCGGGGGTGGTCGGGGATCTGCGCGGCGGCCTGCGCGGCCTCGATCGCGCGCCGCACGGCCGGTTCGGTGGGCCGGCGCGTGGTGCGCGCGGACGCCCGCCGCGCTCCGCCGTCCCGCGCGATGAACCCCTCGGGCAGACCGTCCGCGTCGAGCATCTCCGCCTCGACGACCTCCGGCAACGGCACCTGGCGCACCAGGACTTCCTGCCCGCTGTAGGTGTCGAAGGCCCGGCTCTCGGCGAGTTCGTACTCGTCGGAGGGCGGCAGCGGCAACCGGTAACGGTCCGCGAGTACTCGTCCCGCGTAGTCGTCCACGATGCCTCCCCCAGCCGACCGGTCGGTCAATTCCGTTCGCCTCGCGGCCCGTTACGGCTTCGTACGGTCCGCAACCACTCACGATACGTGCCCGAGGCAACCCGCAGAGCGCTGATGCGAGATCTCGGCCGCCCGTCCGTGGCGGAACGTCACCCCGTCGAGCGGTACGTCACGACTTCGGCTGGAACGTCTGGGTCAGCGTCTTCCACGTGTCCTTGCGCAAGTCGCCGTCCCAGTCGGCGTCCTTCGCCGAATACATCAACGCGTACCCCTGATGCGCGTTCACAACGAAACCCCGGTCGATGGAGCGGTACTTGGTGCCGTTGTCCGAGTAGGTGAACTCCCAGTCGGCGGTGTTCCAGCCGCGGTAGTCCACCTTCTCTATGCGCACGCGCGAGTACTGCGAGCGCGTCATGTAGCGCTCCTGGTTCTTCCAGTCCGCCACCGGGTCGGATTTGGGGGTCGTCGTCCAGCCGACGAGGAGCCGCTGTCCGTCGGGCCCGGTGAACCGCGCCCCGGCCGCGTCCGCCGACTGGTACTTCCAGCCCTTCGGCAGCCCGATCGAGAACCCCTGGGCGCTCTTGTACGTCGACTCCGCGGTGGAACCCGAGCCGCCGCCGTCACCGCCCGCACCCGCCGGCGCGCTCGCGTCCGGGTCCGACGTGGACCCCGGGGACTCCTTCGAGCCGGAGCCCGAATCCGAGGTGTCGCCGCTGTCGGTGTGCTCGGCGCCCTTGCCGCCCTTGTCGTCCGTGTTCTTGTCGTCCGTGTTCTTGTCGTCGCCCTTGCCGCTGCCGCTCTTGTCGCCGCCGGCGCTCGCCCCTGCGGACGCGGCCGGCTTGCCGCCGCCCTTGTTGTCCTTGGTGCCGCCGTCGTCCCCGCCACCGAGGGTGAGGGCCAGTACGGTGCCGAGCACCACCAGCGCCACGACCAGGGCGAGTATCACCAGCGTGCGGCGCGGCACGACGTCCGTCAGCGACGCCTTCGGCACCGGGCGCGGCGGGCGCTCGGGGGCCACCGGCCAGCCGGACCCGGGGGTGCTCCGCGTGGCGGCGGCAGCCGCCGCACCGGAGCCCTCGGCCGAACTGGAGTTCACCGACGAACCGTCACGACCGGTTCCCTCTGCCGGGCGGCCGGAGGCGGCCGACCCGGCGGCTGCCGCCACCCCGGCGGCCCCCGCGGCTCCGGCGGACTTGGCGGCCCCGCCGGACGCTCCGGCCCCGCCGGACGCTCCGGACCCGCCGGACTTGGACAGTCCGGTGGACGGAGACGCCGCCGCCACGGAGGTGTCACCGGCCCCGGCCTTCCCGGCCGCGGCGGCACCCCCGGCCGCACCCGCACCCGTCCCCGCACCCTTGCTCGCACCCGTACCCGGGCCCGCAGCCGTGCCCTTGCCCGCAGTCGTGCCCGTGCCCTTGCCCGGCGCGGCGGCCGTGCCTGCCGCGCCCGCGCCCGCGCCGGAGGTCTCCGAGGACCCGCTCGCGGGCTTCGCACGCGCCGTGGCCGCTGCGGTGGCCGCCCCGGCGGCGGTCGCGGCCTTGCGCACCGACCGCAGCGCCCCGCGCAGCCGCTCGGACGCCTCCTCGCCCTTCCGGGGACCGGAGCCCGTACTGCTGCTGCCGCTTCCCGGACCGCGCCGCCCGGCGTCCTCCTCCGGGACCGGCGGCAGGGTCACGACCTTCGTCGCGTCCAGCGGCTCCGGCTCGGCGGCGGGCTTCGGCTCGAACCCGCGCAGCACCTCGTTCAGCAGGGCGCGGGCGCCCGCGTCGTCGAGCCGCTGCTCGGGGTCCTTGGCGAGCAGGCCGTAGATCACGCTCTCCAGCGGGCCCGCGTTCTTCGGCTGCTCCACCGGCTCCGTCATCACGGCGGTGAGCGTCGCGATCGCCGAACCCTTGTCGTACGGCGGCACGCCCTCCACCGCCGCGTACAGCAGGCCGCCCAGCGACCACAGGTCGGCCGCGGGGCCGGGCTTGTGGCCGCGCGCCCGCTCGGGCGAGATGTAGGAGGGGGCGCCGACGAGCATGCCCGTCGAGGTGATGGAGGGGTCGCCCTCGACCTGCGCGATGCCGAAGTCGGTGAGCACCACCCGGCCGTCGTCGGACATCAGCACGTTCGACGGCTTCACGTCCCGGTGCAGGATGCCCTGGCGGTGCGCGGCGCGCAGCACGTCGAGGATGGCGAGGCCCACCTCGGCGGCGCGCTTGGGGGTGAGCACCCCGTCCTCACGGATGGCCTCGGCGAGGGACTTGCCCTCGATCAGCTCCATCACGATCCACGGCCGGTTGTCCTCGTCGACCACGTCGAAGACGGTGACCGCGCCGGTGTTCCGGATCCGGGCGATCGCCTTGGCCTCGCGCAGCGTGCGCGTGATGAGCCGGCGCTTCTCCTCCTCGTCGATGCTCGACGGGAACCGCAGCTCCTTCACGGCGACCGTGCGGCCCAGGGTCTCGTCCTGCGCGCGCCACACCGTGCCCATGCCGCCGCGGCCGAGAACATCCCCCAGCCGGTACCGCCCGGCGAGGAGACGTTCGCTCTTGTCCTGACGGGATGCCCCCGCCCGCTCCGCCTCCGACATGCGTCCCCTCATGCAACCCGCCCTGACAGAGCCTCCATTGTCCCTCACCCGACAAGTGCCCGACGCCCAGGGGCCCCCTGGAACCGCAACAGCTCAGCCAGTGAGACGCCCCGCCCTCACCGGCGCCCGCACAGCAGCCGCACGCCACCCACGGCGGCCTTCCCGCCCCGGCCGCCCCGCCCGTTCGCGGCATGGCTCAAACCGGCCTGTCACCACCGGTTTTCGCCACTCGAGGGGACGCGGCACCGGCAACACACGGGTGAGGGACGGCCCTTGACGGAGCCGCCCCTCACCCGCGTCCGCCGTCCCGTCGTTCCGCCGTCCCCTCGCCCGCTGTTCCGTCCTCGCCGGTCAGAACGACACGATCTCCGGCGCTCCGAGCCGTGCCGCGTCCGCCGTCAGGTCGTCCGGCTGGCGCTGGGACTCCCGCTCGGCCTCGACGCGCTTCTCGTAGTGCTCCACCTCGCGCTCGATGGTGTCCTTGTCCCAGCCGAGGACCGGCGCCATCAGCTCGGCGGCCTCCCGGGCGCTGCGGGTGCCCCGGTCGAACGTCTCGATGGAGATCCGGGTGCGCCGGGTCAGTACGTCGTCGAGGTGGCGGGCGCCCTCGTGCGAGGCGGCGTAGACGATCTCGGCCCGGAGGTAGTCCTCGGCGGCCGGCATCGGTTCGCCGAGCGAGGGGTCCTCCGCGATGAGGTCGAACAGCTCCTCGGCGAGCGATCCGTAACGGTTCAGCAGATGCTCGACGCGCACCACGTGCAGGCCGGTGCGGGCGGAGATGCGCGCTCGCGCGTTCCACAGCGCGTGGTAGCCCTCGGCGCCCACCAGCGGGGTCTCCTCGGTGACGCATTCGGCGACCCGCTGGTCGAGGCCGTGCACCGCCTCGTCCACGGCGTCCTTGGCCATCACGCGGTAGGTCGTGTACTTGCCGCCCGCCACCACCACGAGCCCCGGCACCGGGTGGGCCACGGTGTGCTCGCGGGACAGCTTGCTGGTGGCGTCCGACTCCCCGGCCAGCAGGGGCCGCAGCCCCGCGTAGACCCCTTCGACGTCGTCACGGGTGAGGGGGACGGAGAGCACCGAGTTCACATGCTCCAGCAGGTAGTCGATGTCGGCGCTGGACGCCGCCGGGTGCGCCTTGTCGAGGTCCCAGTCGGTGTCGGTGGTGCCGATGATCCAGTGGCGGCCCCACGGGATGACGAAGAGCACGGACTTCTCGGTGCGCAGGATCAGGCCCGACGAGGAGTTGATCCGGTCCTTCGGCACCACCAGGTGGATGCCCTTGGACGCGCGGACGTGGAACTGGCCGCGCTCGCCGACCATCGCCTGCGTGTCGTCGGTCCACACGCCCGTGGCGTTGACCACCTGCTTGGCGCGGATCTCGTACTCGCCGCCGCCCTCGACGTCCCGCACCCGGGCGCCGACCACCCGCTCGCCCTCCCGGAGGAAGCCGGTGACCCGCGCCCGGTTGGCGACCTTCGCGCCGTACGCCGCGGCCGTGCGCACCAGGGTGGCCACATAGCGGGCGTCGTCCATCTGGGCGTCGTAGTACTGCAGGGCGCCGACCAGGGCGTCCTTCTTCAGGGCCGGGGCGACGCGCAGGGCGTGGCTCCGGGTGAGGTGGCGGTGGGTGGGCAGGCCGCGTCCGTGGCCGCGGGCCATCGACATCGCGTCGTAGAGCGCGACGCCCGAGCCCGCGTAGAGCCGCTCCCAGCCCTTGTGCTGCAAGGGGTACAGGAACGGGACGGGCTTCACGAGGTGCGGCGCCAGCCGTTCGAGCAGCAGGCCGCGCTCCTTCAGCGCCTCCCGGACCAGGGCGAAGTCCAGCATCTCCAGATAGCGCAGGCCGCCGTGGATCAGCTTGCTGGACCTGCTCGACGTCCCCGAGGCCCAGTCCCGCGCCTCGACCAAGCCGGTGGACAGGCCGCGTGTCACGGCGTCCAGCGCGGTGCCCGCGCCGACCACGCCCGCGCCCACGACCAGCACGTCCAGCTCCCGCTCGGCCATTCCCGCCAGTGACTCGGCTCGCTCCGCCGGCCCCAGTGTCGCTGTCCTCACCGCTGCCTCCCGCTGTTGTCGCGCTGGCCGCACCTGTCGGGCGACGCCCGGCTCACATCCCCCTTGCCCAAAGTCTGACCGTCTTGCCCCTCATCGGCCACCGTCCATCCTCAGCCTGTGGACAACACTCGGCGACTCGGGGGCGACGCGCACGGAATCTCGGCCGGACAATCCCGTAAATCGGTCATATTTACTCCTAGTCTGACATTGCGCTCGCCCATCCTGTCCACAGGGCTTGCGCACCTGTCCCGCTTCGGTTACTGGGAAGGACGGCCCACTCCATGCCCGCAGACCTCGCCGTCATCGGACTCGGTCATCTCGGCCTGCCCCTGGCCCAGGCCGCCGTCTCCGCCGGCATCTCCACGGTCGGCTACAAAACGGGGCCGGAAGGCGGCTCCCTCACCCCCGCCGAACTGCGCCGGATGCTCTCGGGGGGCTTCCGGACGACCGCGAACCCGGCCGAGCTGGGCCGCGTGCGCACCGCCGTGATCTGCGCGCCGACCCCCCGGGGCGCGGACGGCGCCCTCGACCTCACCCAGGTGGAGACGGCCGCGCGCACGCTGGCCGCCCGGCTCCGCCCGCACACCACGGTGATCATGGAGTCGGCGGTGCGGCCCGGCACCACGGAGGACTTCCTGCGCCCGCTCCTGGAAGAGGGTTCCGGGCTCCGCGCGGGACGCGATTTCCACCTGGCCTACTCGCCCAGCCGGGTCGATCCCGGCAGCCGCGACTTCACCCCGGCCAACACGCCGAGGGTCATCGGCGGCCTCACGCCCGCCTGCACCGAGTCGGCCGCCGCCTTCTACGGGCGTCTCACCGACAAGGTGGTACGCGCGCGTGGCCCGCGCGAGGCGGAGACCGTGCAGGTCCTGGAGACCAACTTCCGGCACGTCAACATCGCCCTCGTCAACGAGATGGCCGTGCTCTGCAACGACCTCGGCGTCGACCTGTGGGACGTCATCCGCTGCGCGGAGACCAAGCCGTTCGGCTTCCAGGCCTTCCGCCCCGGACCCGGCGTCGGCGGCCACGGCCTCCCCCAGGACCTCGCCGGGCACTCCGGCCGCCCCCTGCGGATGGTCGAGCTGGCCCAGCAGGTCAACAGCCACATGCCCCAGTACGTCATCCAGCGCGCCGCCACCCTGCTCAACGAGCACGGCAAGTCCGCCCGCGCCGCCCGCGTCCTCCTCCTCGGCGTCACCTACAAGGCCGACGTCGCCGACCAACAGGGCTCCCCCGCCCACGAGATCGCCGTACGCCTGATGGAACTCGGCGCGTCCGTCAGCTACCACGACCCGCACGTCCCCGCCTGGAGCGTCCTCGGCCGCCCGGTCCCCCGCGCCGACTCCCTCTACGAGGCCGCCGCGGACGCCGACCTGACGATCCTGCTCCAGCAGCACCGCACGTACGACCTGCAAGGACTGTCCGTCAAGGCCCAACTCCTGCTGGACACAAGGGGAGCGACCCCCACCGGCGCGGCCCACCGGCTCTGACCCGGGGAATTCCCCGCCCGGACTGTCCGTCCCGCCTGCTACTGTGCGGCAGCTCTCGCACACAAGTGCGCCCGCGTCCCGGGCGTCCCGCACGTGTGCGCGAACGCGTCTCGCGCACCGCACCGTGCGCCCGTATCCCTGGGGGGGATTCCGCATGAGCCAGACCACGCCTCCGCCCGGTCCACCGGTCGAGAACAACCCGTACGCGGCCGAG
This sequence comes from Streptomyces sp. NPDC007084, assembly GCF_040703595.1. Taxonomy (NCBI): domain Bacteria; kingdom Bacillati; phylum Actinomycetota; class Actinomycetes; order Kitasatosporales; family Streptomycetaceae; genus Streptomyces; species Streptomyces sp. NPDC007084. The sequence goes on along the minus strand of NZ_JBEYFY010000049.1, from coordinate 32,843 downwards.
CCCACCGCACCGGCCGACGGCAACCCCTACGCCGGCCAGGCCGCGGCCCCCGCGGCGCAGCCGGGCTTCCCGCAGCAGACCGGACCGCAGGGCGCGCCGCAGCCGGGCTTCCCGGTCGCGCCCGTCGCCCCGGCCGCGCCGGCGCGCGACAACCTGGTGCTCGGCCTCCTCGCCGCCCTCGGCGCCGGTGTCGTCTCCGCGATCCTCTACGGCGTCGTCATCGGCGCCACCAAGCACGAGATCGGCTACGCCGCGGTCGGCGTCGGCTTCCTGGTCGGCATCGCCGCGGGCCGCCTCGGCGGACGCAACCAGACCCTGCCGGTCGCGAGCGTCGTCGTCTCGGTCGCCGCGATCTACCTCGGCCAGCTCATCGGCGAGGCGATGATCATCGCCAAGCACTTCGGCGTCGGCTTCAACGAGGTCTTCTTCGACCACCTCAGCGCGGTGCAGGAAAGCTGGAAGGCCGACGCCGACCCGCTGACCTTCCTCTTCTTCGCGATCGCCGCCTACGTCGCGTTCCAGAGCACCCGCAAGGCCGGCCACTGATCCGTCCCGTACCGGGGCAGCCGCAGGACACGAGAGGGGCCCGGCCACCGGACGGTGGGCGGGCCCCTCTCACGTAGGCCTCCAGGCCGCCGCGACTAAAGCGTGTCGTTTGGATCAGGTGGCACCGGGATGCGGCGCCTTGTCGGCTGCCCCGCTCGGCCCGCCGCATGATCCAAACGACAGGCCCTACCGCTTGTGCTGCGCGTCCGCGACCGTGACCTCGACGCGCTGGAACTCCTTCAGCTCGCTGTAGCCGGTGGTGGCCATCGCGCGGCGCAGGGCGCCGAAGATGTTCATCGAGCCGTCCGGGATGTGCGACGGGCCGGTGAGGATCTCCTCGATGGTGCCGACGGTGCCGAGGTCGACCTTCTTGCCGCGCGGCAGCTCCTCGTTCACCGCCTCCATGCCCCAGTGGTGGCCGCGGCCGGGCGCGTCGGTGGCGCGCGCGAGCGGGGAGCCCATCATCACCGAGTCCGCGCCGCAGGCGATCGCCTTGGGCAGGTCGCCGGACCAGCCGACACCGCCGTCGGCGATGACGTGCACGTACCGGCCGCCGGACTCGTCCATGTAGTCGCGGCGGGCCGCGGCCACGTCGGCGACCGCGGTGGCCATCGGGACCTGGATGCCCAGCACGTTGCGCGTGGTGTGCGCGGCGCCGCCGCCGAAGCCGACGAGGACACCGGCCGCGCCGGTACGCATCAGGTGCAGGGCCGCGGTGTACGTGGCGCAGCCGCCGACGATCACCGGGACGTCCAGCTCGTAGATGAACTGCTTGAGGTTCAGCGGCTCGGCGGCACCGGAGACGTGCTCGGCGGAGACCGTCGTACCGCGGATGACGAAGATGTCCACACCCGCGTCAACCACGGCCTTGGAGAACTGCGCGGTGCGCTGCGGGGACAGCGCGGCGGCGGTGACGACCCCGGCGTCGCGCACCTCCTTGATGCGCCGGCCGATCAGCTCCTCCTTGATGGGAGCCGCGTAGATCTCCTGGAGGCGGCGGGTCGCGGTGTCCGCGTCCAGCCCGGCGATCTCGTCCAGCAGCGGCTGCGGGTCCTCGTAGCGCGTCCAGAGGCCTTCCAGGTTCAGGACGCCGAGGCCGCCCAGCTCTCCGATGCGGATCGCGGTGGCCGGGGAGACGACCGAGTCCATCGGGGCCGCCAGGAAGGGCAGGTCGAAGCGGTAGGCGTCGATCTGCCAGGTGATCGAGACCTCCTTCGGGTCCCGCGTACGGCGGCTCGGGACGACGGCGATGTCGTCGAAGGCGTACGCCCGACGGCCGCGCTTGCCGCGCCCGATCTCGATCTCAGTCACGTTGTGGCCTTTCCCTCTTCGCTTCTGCGCCTCCCAGTATCCCCGACGCCCACGACGAGGGCGGCCCCGGAACCTCCCGGGGCCGCCCTCGCGGGGGTGCACACGCGCGCGTGACGCCCGTCGGCCGATACCGCGTGTCTACTTGATGCGGCTGTAGTTCGGAGCCTCGACCGTCATCTGGATGTCGTGCGGGTGGCTCTCCTTGAGACCCGCCGAGGTGATCCGGACGAACCGGCCCTTGGACTCCATCTCCTCGATGGTGGCGGCGCCCACGTATCCCATGGTCTGCCGCAGACCGCCGACGAGCTGGTGCAGGACGTTGGCGAGCGGGCCCCGGTAGGGGACCTGGCCCTCGATGCCCTCGGGCACGAGCTTGTCGTCGGAGGCGACCTCGGCCTGGAAGTACCGGTCCTTCGAGTACGACCTGCCCTGGCCGCGGGACTGCATGGCGCCCAGCGAGCCCATGCCGCGGTACGACTTGAACTGCTTGCCGTTGATGAACTGCAGCTCGCCCGGCGACTCCTCGCAGCCCGCGAGCAGGCTGCCCAGCATCACGGTGTCGGCGCCGGCGGCCAGCGCCTTGCCGATGTCGCCGGAGTACTGGAGGCCGCCGTCGCCGATCAGCGGCACCCCGGCGGCGCGGGCGGCGAGGGAGGCCTCGTAGATCGCGGTGACCTGCGGGACGCCGATGCCGGCGACCACCCGGGTCGTACAGATGGAGCCGGGGCCCACACCGACCTTGATGCCGTCCACGCCGGCGTCGATCAGGGCCTGGGCGCCGTCACGCGTGGCCACGTTGCCGCCGACGACGTCGACGCCGACGCTCGACTTGATCTTCGACATCCAGGTGAGGGCGTTGCTGTTGTGGCCGTGGGAGGTGTCGACGACCAGGAAGTCCACGCCGGCCTCGGCGAGGGCCTGGGCCCGGTCGAGCGCCTCGGGGCTGGCGCCGACGGCGGCACCGACGATCAGGCGGCCCTCGGCGTCCTTCGCGGCGTGCGGGTACTGCTCGGCCTTGACGAAGTCCTTGACGGTGATGAGGCCCTTGAGGACACCCGCGTCGTCGACCAGCGGCAGCTTCTCGATCTTGTGGCGGCGCAGGAGCTGCATCGCGTCGTCGCCGGAGATGCCGACCTTGCCGGTGACCAGCGGCATCGGCGTCATGACCTCGCGCACCTGGCGGGAACGGTCGGTCTCGAAGGCCATGTCCCGGTTGGTCACGATGCCCAGCAACTTGCCGCCGCCGTCGGTGACCGGCACGCCCGAGATACGGAACTTGGCGCAGATCGCGTCGGCCTCGGCGAGCGTGGCGTCCGGGTGGATGGTGATCGGGTCGGTCACCATGCCGGACTCGGAGCGCTTCACCAGGTCGACCTGGTTGGCCTGGTCCTCGATGGACAGGTTGCGGTGCAGGACGCCGACCCCGCCCTGACGGGCCATGGAGATCGCCATCCGGGACTCGGTCACCTTGTCCATGGCGGCGGACAGCAGCGGGATGTTGACCCGGACGTTGCGTGAGATGCGGGACGAGGTGTCGACCGCGTTCGGAAGCACCGCGGAGGCGCCCGGCAGCAGCAGCACGTCGTCGTAGGTCAGCCCGAGTGTCGCGAACTTGGCGGGCACTCCGTCGACGTTGGCAGTCATGACACCTTCCCCAAATGGCCTTGATCGGTGCGGATGTCCATGCTAACGGGAAGCGCGCCTCTCTCATTCCACGGTTCCGGGCAGCCGACCGCTTCGTATGTTCGTACGGCAATTCAGCCGTCCGTGTTCACCCCGGTGCCCGGCGGGGTCCTTGGGGCTACTGCTCGGCGAGCGCGCGCAGCCGGCTCAGGGCGCGGTGCTGGGCGACCCGGACGGCGCCCGGTGACATTCCCAACATCTGGCCCGTCTCCTCGGCCGTGAGACCCACCGCGATCCGCAGCAGAAGCAGCTCGCGCTGGTTCTCCGGGAGGTTGGCGAGGAGTTTCTTGGCCCATTCGGCGTCACTGCTGAGCAGCGCGCGCTCCTCGGGGCCGAGGGAGTCGTCGGGCCGCTCCGGCATCTCGTCGGAGGGAACGGCCGTGGACCCCGGGTGGCGCATCGCGGCGCGCTGGAGGTCGGCGACCTTGTGCGCAGCGATGGCGAAGACGAACGCCTCGAAGGGGCGCCCGGTGTCCTTGTAACGGGGCAGGGCGAGCAGGACGGCGACGCAGACCTCCTGCGCCAGGTCCTCCACGAAGTGCCGCGCGCCGCCCGGCAGCCGGGACAGCCGGGTGCGGCAGTAGCGAAGGGCGAGCGGGTGCACGTGGGCGAGCAGATCGTGGGTCGCCTGCTCGTCGCCGTCGACCGCGCGATGGACGAGCGCACCGATCCCCGTCGTCTCGTCTTCGCGCATCGGTCCATGGTGCCCTGGCGCCGGGTCGCCCGCGGCACCGCGTCCGTAGTTGTGCACCGAAGCGTTATGAGCAGGTGCGCCGGAACTCATCTCCTGCGCCCTCCCCTTCCGCTCGTCCGACTTGTCCCCGAGGAACTCCACACCTCAAGGATGCGGCATCCGCCGGGAAACGGGGATCGGACGCCGAAGACACTCTCTTCGGGGGCCCGGCCCCACCCGCCGTCCAGCGGGTAGGGACTCCTACCGTCATACCCCCGAGTCCGCTCGCTTAGCGGACCAGACCCCAGCGGAATCCGAGGGCGACCGCGTGCGCGCGGTCCGAGGCGCCGAGCTTCTTGAACAGCCGGCGGGCGTGCGTCTTGACCGTGTCCTCGGAGAGGAACAGCTCCCGGCCGATCTCCGCGTTCGAGCGGCCGTGGCTCATGCCTTCGAGCACCTGGATCTCACGCGCGGTGAGCGTGGGCGCCGCGCCCATCTCGGCCGAGCGCAGTCTGCGCGGGGCGAGCCGCCAGGTCGGGTCGGCGAGCGCCTGGGTCACGGTGGCGCGCAGCTCCGCCCGGGAGGCGTCCTTGTGCAGATAGCCGCGGGCACCGGCGGCGACGGCGAGCGCCACGCCGTCCAGGTCCTCGGCGACGGTGAGCATGATGATGCGCGCACCGGGGTCGGCGGACAGCAGCCGGCGGACGGTCTCGACGCCGCCCAGTCCGGGCATGCGTACGTCCATCAGAATCAGGTCCGAGCGGTCGGCACCCCAGCGGCGGAGGACTTCCTCGCCGTTGGCCGCCGTGGTCACGCGCTCGACACCGGGCACGGTCGCGACCGCGCGGCGGAGCGCCTCTCGGGCAAGCGGGGAGTCGTCGCAGACGAGGACGGATGTCATGGCCGCCCTCCGCAGCAAATGCGCGTCACCTTGAGCCTCCAGGCTGGTACGAATCGTCACCTGTGCGGTCGACACTCGCCGACGGATAGGTCCGCCTGCCCGAGCGCTTGTTCCTTCAACCGCCTCCGCCCATCTCAACGATGGTCACCCGAAAGAGTTACGGGGCAGCCGGTCGTCATCGGCACTGTACGTGAGGGTGTGGACACGGTGCCGACATGCGCGCCGACCCTCAACGTTTCATCACAACCTATGCCCCATTTAGCCTGTTTTCTTCCCCTTTGCTGGTGTCTGCGGCTAGATTCGCAATGAGTCATATTTTCATCTCCTTAGATCGTAGATGTACGGTCGGTGGGCACAGAGCAGCCCAGAACGGCAACAAGGGGACACGCAATGGCAGATTTCTCCCGCCTTCCCGGTCCGAACGCGGACCTCTGGGACTGGCAGCTCCTCGCGGCCTGCCGTGGGGTCGACAGCTCGCTCTTCTTCCACCCGGAGGGCGAGCGTGGTGCGGCACGGAGCGCTCGTGAGAACTCGGCCAAAGAGGTCTGCATGAGATGCCCGGTGCGCGCGGAGTGCGCGGCACACGCGCTCGCGGTGCGCGAACCGTACGGCGTGTGGGGCGGACTGACCGAGGACGAGCGCGAAGAGCTGATGGGGCGGGCCCGCAACCGACTGGTCACGGCGTCGGCCACGGGCGGCGGCGGCCCCGCTTCGAACACTTGAAGGAACGTTTCTGCATAACGGGCGCAGGTCTCGGTGGCGGGCACATGTCGCGATGACGGGCGCAGGTCCGTCCGACTGACGGGCGAACGTCTCGGCACCCGCGCGTGGTGCGGGTGACGGGTGACGGGTGACCGGCGGGCAGTGAACCGGTGTCCGGCGTCTGCCCGGGGAGCGACCCGGGGGCTGTGGCCCGTGCGCAGTGGCTAGCGGGCAGTGGCTAGCGGGCAGCCGCCCGGGCCAGTCGGTCCAGGGTCGCGGCCACCGCGGGCACCTCGGCGAGGTCGGGAAGCGTGAGGGCCACGATCTCGCGCCGCACCGCGGGCTCCACCGTCACCGTGCGTGCACCCTTGGGGCGAACGGACTCGATCGCGAGTTCGGGCAGAACGGCGACTCCCAGTCCCGCGCCCACCAGTCCGACCACGGCCGGATAGTCGTCCGTGGCGAAGTCGATACGGGGTTCGAAACCGGCGCCCCGGCACACCTCGACGAGCCGGCCCCGGCAGCGCGGACATCCCGCGATCCACGACTCGTCGGCGAACTCCCCGATGGAGACGGACCCCGCGCGGGCGAGCCGGTGCCGCTCGGGGACCAGCCCGACCAGACGGTCCGTCAGCAGCGGCCGTACGACGAGGTCGTCCCACTCCTCCCCGCCCGGCGCACCCTCGTAGCGGAAGGCGAGCGCGATGTCGCAGTCGCCCGCCCGGAGCTTCTCGACGGACTCGGGCGGCTCGGCCTCCTCCAGGAAGACGCGGGTGCCGGGGTGGGCGGCGCGCAGGGCGGCGAGGGCGGTGGGGACCAGGGTGGAACTGCCGCTGGGGAAGGAGACGAGCCGGACGCGGCCCGCCCGCAGCCCCGCGATGGCGGCGACCTCCTCCTCGGCGGCGGTGAGTCCGGCCAGGATGGTCGCCGCGTGCCGGACCAGGGCCTCACCCGCCTGGGTGAGGCGCATCTCGCGGCCCGTCCGGATGAGCAGCGGGGTGCCGACCGACGCCTCCAGCGCTTTCATCTGCTGGCTGACGGCGGGCTGGGTGCAGCCCAGCTCGCGGCCGGCCGCCGAGAAGGAACCGGTGGTGGCGACGGCGCGCAGGACGCGGAGATGACGGGCCTCGATCACTTCTTGAGCATAAGCCAGGCTTGGACAGAGCGCCGAATACCGCGTCGACGCTTTGGATTGGATCACTTAGCGTGGCCCCATGAAGCTTCTGTCGCTGAACGTGGGCCGGGCACGGTCCGTCGACTACACGGACCATCCGGAGGGGGTGACCGGCATCGACAAGCGGCCGGTCCAGGGGCCGCTGCGGGTGTCGGCCCCCGGCCCGAAGGGCGTCGCCGGGAGCGGGGTGGCCGGGGACACGGTGTGCGACCTGCGCCATCACGGCGGCGACCACCAGGCGGTGTACACGGTCGCGCGGGAGGACCTGGACGACTGGGAGCGCGAGCTGGGGCGCCCGCTGCCGAACGGCGCGTTCGGCGAGAACCTCACGACGCGGGGGCTCGACGTGTCCGGGGCGCGGATCGGTGAGCGCTGGCGGATCGGCTCCGAGGTGGTCCTCGAGGTGACCAGCGGGCGGATCCCGTGCCGCACCTTCCAGGAGCACTTGGGCGAGAAGGGCTGGGTCAAGCGGTTCACCCTGCGGGGTGCCCCGGGGGCGTATCTGCGGGTCGTGGTGCCCGGGGAGATCAGCGCCGGGGACCGCGTCGAGATCGTGCACCGGCCCGCCCACGAGGTGACCGTCGCGGTCCAGTTCCGCGCGGTCACCATCCAGCGCGACCTGCTGCCGGGCCTGCTGGCGGCCGGGGACGCGCTGCATCCGGAGGCGCGGGCGACCGCGGAGAAGTACGTGGCCCGGTACGGCGGATGAGGCGGGTCCCGGGCCGCCTGGCCCGGGGCGCGGGGGGAGCCGGGGAGCGGGGGCGGGCGTCGGGCGGCACCGGGCGCGGGGCGGCCGGGCGGATCACTAACCTTGCGCCATGACAACGGCTCTGATTACGGGATCGACCGCGGGGATCGGTGCCGCCTTCGCGCGGCGGCTGGCGGCGGACGGGCACAACCTGGTGCTGGTGGCGCGGGACACGCAGCGGCTGCGTGAGCAGGCCACCGAACTGCACGACCGGCACGGCATCGAGGCGGAGGTGCTGACCGCCGACCTGGCGACGGACCAGGGCATCGAGGCGGTCGCCGCCCGCCTCTCGGACCGCAGGAGCCCGGTCGACCTGCTGGTCAACAACGCGGGCTTCGGCAACAAGGGCCAGTACCTCGACGTGTCGATGGCCGACGAGCTGACGATGCTCAAGGTGCACTGCGAGGCGGTGCTGCGGCTGACCTCGGCGGCGGCCGGGGCCATGCGGGAGCGCGGCCGGGGCGGCATCGTGAACGTCGCGTCGGTGGCCGCGTTCGTGCCGCGGGGGACGTACGGGGCGTCGAAGGCGTGGGTCGTGCAGTTCACCCAGGGCGCGGCGCGGGACCTCGCGGGCAGCGGCGTACGGCTGATGGCGCTGGCCCCCGGTTTCGTGCGGACCGAGTTCCACGAGCGGGCCGGGATGGGCACCGACAACATCCCGAACTGGATGTGGCTCGACGCGGACAAGCTGGTCACGGCGGCCCTGGCCGACCTGGCACGCGGCCGGACCCTGTCGATCCCGGACGCCCGCTACAAGGTGCTGATGGGCGTGGTGAAGGTGACCCCGCGCGCGCTGCTGGGCGGCATCACGTCGAAGACGGGACGCAAGTACGGTCCCCGGTAAGGGGGTTGAGGACGTGAGTCGGGCTTCGTTACGCGAGAGGGCCGGAAAAGGTCGGGCACGCGCGAACTTCATCCGCGCGGATTCGCTCCTCCCTGACGACCGCTCGTCGACGAAGCACTACCAGTGGTGGACGGCGCTTCGGCAGGACCGCGGGCTCAGGGGGACCCCCTGGGCCCGCACGCTTCTTTGGGGGAAGCCATCAGCACGTCAGACATCATCTCCGCCGTCGGAGTCGACCTCTCCTACGGCGACCGGCCCGCCGTACGCGACGCCCATCTTTCGGTCGCGCCGGGGGAGGTCGTGGCCATCACGGGGCAGAGCGGCTCCGGGAAGTCCTCGCTGCTCTACTGCCTCGCCGGGGTTTTGCCGGCCGCGCGCGGCCAGGTGCGCTTCAAGGGGCGGTCGATCGGTGACCTCTCCGACGACGAGATCAGCACCCTGCGCCGGACCCGTTTCGGGTTCGTCTTCCAGTACGGCGAACTGCTGCCGGAGCTGACCATCGAGGAGAACACCGCTCTGCCGCTGCGCCTGAGCGGACAGCGCAAACGGCCCGCCCTCGCCAGAGCGGGCGAAGTGCTGGAGCGGCTCGGCCTCGGCGAGCTGCGTGAGCGCCGGCCGTCGCAGGTCTCCGGCGGGCAGAGTCAGCGCGCGGCGGTGGCACGCGCCCTGGTCCACCGGCCCGCGGTCGTGTTCGCGGACGAGCCGACGGGCTCCCTGGACACCGCCAACGCCTCCGCCGTACTGGCGGAGTTCCTCGGGCTGGCCCGCTCGCAGGGCACCGCCGTCATCCTGGTGACGCACGATCAGCGGGTGGCCGCCCGGGCCGACACCCGTTACACGATGGCGGACGGGGCGCTCACGCCACGGGGTGCGGCGTGAGCGAGTTCCTGCTCGGTCCGCGACCGCTCCTCGGCGCCGGGCGAGGCAACCGCGCCGCTTCCTCCTGATGGCCTGATGGCGGCCGGCGGCTCCATCGGCTTCCGCCGGTCCGGCCCTCGTCCGCACGGTTCCGGCGATCCCGCGTGCCCACGACGGCCGGGCCGCGGCACGTCAGGTGGGGCGGCCCCGGTGCCGGCCGTCATGGAAGACGACTGGGCCCCGCCGTCGTGACGGCGGGGCCCAGTTCATCACTGCTTACGGCTTACTGCTCACCCGTTCTGACGGCGTGCGTCAGTGGGAGTGGCCGTGGCTGTGGCCGTGGCCGGCGTCGGCCTCTTCCTCGGCCGGCTTCTCGACGACGAGGGTCTCGGTCGTGAGGAGCAGGGAGGCGATGGAGGCGGCGTTCTCCAGGGCGGAGCGGGTGACCTTGACCGGGTCGATGACGCCGGCCTTGACCAGGTCGCCGTACTCGCCGGTGGCGGCGTTGAAGCCCTGGCCCTTGTCCAGCTCGGCGACCTTGGAGGTGATGACGTAGCCCTCCAGGCCGGCGTTCTCGGCGATCCAGCGCAGCGGCTCGACGGCGGCCTTGCGGACGACCGCGACACCGGTGGCCTCGTCGCCGGTCTTGCCGAGGTTGCCCTCCAGGACCTTCACGGCGTGGACGAGCGCGGAGCCACCACCGGAGACGATGCCCTCCTCGACCGCGGCGCGGGTCGCGGAGATGGCGTCCTCCAGACGGTGCTTCTTCTCCTTCAGCTCCACCTCGGTGGCGGCGCCGACCTTGATCACGCACACGCCGCCGGCCAGCTTCGCGAGGCGCTCCTGGAGCTTCTCGCGGTCCCAGTCGGAGTCGGTGTTCTCGATCTCGGCCTTGATCTGGTTGACGCGGCCGGCGACCTCGTCGGAGCTGCCGCCACCATCGACGATGGTGGTGTCGTCCTTGGTGACGGTCACGCGGCGGGCGGTGCCGAGCACGTCCAGGCCGACCTGGTCGAGCTTGAGGCCGACCTCCTCGGCGATGACCTGACCACCGGTGAGGGTGGCGATGTCGCCGAGCATGGCCTTGCGGCGGTCACCGAAGCCGGGGGCCTTCACGGCGACGGCGTTGAACGTGCCGCGGATCTTGTTCACGACCAGGGTCGACAGGGCCTCGCCCTCGACGTCCTCGGCGATGATCAGCAGCGGCTTGGAGGCGTTGGCCTGGATGACCTTCTCCAACAGCGGCAGCAGGTCCTGGATGGAGCTGATCTTGCCCTGGTGGATGAGGATGTACGGGTCGTCGAGGACGGCCTCCATACGCTCCTGGTCGGAGACCATGTAGGGCGAGAGGTAGCCCTTGTCGAAGGCCATGCCCTCGGTGAAGTCCAGCTCCAGACCGAAGGTGTTGGACTCCTCGACGGTGATGACACCGTCCTTGCCGACCTTGTCCATCGCCTCGGCGATCAGCTCGCCGACCTGCGGGTCCTGGGCGGACAGACCGGCGACGGCCGCGATGTCCGACTTCTCGTCGATCGGGCGCGCGGTGGCGAGCAGCTCGTCGGAGACCGCCTTGACGGCCGCGTCGATGCCCTTCTTCAGCAGCGCCGGGGAGGCACCCGCGGCGACGTTCTTGAGGCCCTCGCGCACGAGCGCCTGGGCGAGCACGGTGGCGGTGGTCGTACCGTCACCCGCGATGTCGTTGGTCTTGGTCGCCACCTCCTTCACGAGCTGCGCGCCGAGGTTCTCGTACGGGTCCTCGACCTCGACCTCGCGGGCGATGGTCACGCCGTCGTTGGTGATGGTGGGAGCGCCGAACTTCTTGTCGATGACGACGTTGCGGCCCTTGGGGCCGATCGTCACCTTCACCGTGTCGGCAAGCTTGTTGACGCCGCGCTCAAGGGCGCGACGGGCGTCCTCGTCGAACTTCAGGATCTTCGCCATGGGAGCGGTTCAGCCCTCTCGGAAAACTTGGGAGAAACGAACGGCGCCCCCAGCGCCCGGTTCATCAGAAATAGCGGGGGCCAGGGGCGCAGTTCACTGCAATGCTGGGTGTCGGGTGGTCCGGGGGAAGCCCCCGCACGCCCTCGCCCGGTGAATTACTTCTCGATGATCGCGAGCACGTCGCGAGCCGAGAGGACGAGGTACTCCTCGCCGTTGTACTTCACCTCGGTACCGCCGTACTTGCTGTAGAGCACGACGTCGCCGACGGTGACGTCGAGCGGAAGACGGTTACCGTCCTCGAAGCGGCCCGGGCCCACGGCAAGGACGACGCCCTCCTGGGGCTTCTCCTTCGCGGTGTCCGGGATGACCAGGCCAGAGGCCGTGGTCTGCTCGGCGTCGAGCGGCTGGACCACAATGCGGTCCTCGAGCGGCTTGATGGCAACCTTGGAGCTGGCGGTCGTCACGATCCGACCTCCCCCTTCGGAGATCTCACGGGGTTAACTGTCTGAGGTGGCGACCAGGTCGATCCGTCGTCGCGGGTGCCGGATCTGCCCGTCGCTGTTGGCACTCTCCAGTGGGGAGTGCCAGGCCTGAGACTATGACTGTGATTAGCACTCGGTCAAGCGGAGTGCCAAAGCCGGCGGTCGTGGCGTGGCGCGAAGGGCCCGAGAGGGCGACCGGGCGGGCCTCTCCGAGCCCGGGAGGGCGACCCGGCGGGCCTCTCCGAGCCCGGGAGGGCGACCGGGCGGGCCTCTCCGACAGGGTTCGCCGGCTCCTCGGTCCGCCGGGAGCTACAGGTAGTTCTCCAGCCGGGCGGGGGTGAAGCCCTCGGCCTGGACGCGGCGGAGCAGCCGGAGCGTGGCGTCGGTGAGGTCGGGCTCGTCGAAGCCGGCGAGGATGTCGCCCGGCCGGAGCGGCTGCGTGGCGTCGGGGGTCCGGCCGAGGACGACGGCGCTGACCCCGCAGTGGGCGGCGGCCCGCAGGGTGGTCGCGTCGTAGCGGCCGTAGGGCGGTCGCAGCAGCCGGGGCCGGACGCCGAAGCGCTGCCGGAGCTTCTCCTGCTGGCCGCAGATCTCGGCGCGCTGGCCGGCGTAGGGCAGGCCGCGCAGCGAGGCGCGGTCGAGGGTGTGGTTCTGGACGCTCGCGCCGACCGCGCGCAGCCGGGCGAAGTGCGCGTAACCCGGCCCGACGACCGTGTCCGTGAGGAACATGCTGACGGGCAGCCGCAGTTCACGGACCATGTCGACGAACCGGGGATCGCGTTCGGCTCCGTCGTCGTACGTCAGGAAGACGACCTTGTCGCGGGTGCGGACGTGGTCCACGACGGGCGGCAGGCCCGGGCCCCCGGTGCGGGCAGCGGGCCGGGCGGGCGCGTGCGGCGCCGGGGCGAGCGGGGCGGCCAGGCCCCAGCGGCGGTACGCCGTCTCCTGCGGGCGCACCCGCTGTGCCGCCTTCTTGCCCAGCCGCTCGATCGGGTCCACGGACTGCGCGCAGCCGGTCAGCAGCAGCGCCGCGAGCAGTCCGGCGACCGTCACCCGCAGCCTCACAGGTAGTCCTCCAGGCGCGCGACCGCGTAGCCCTCGGCGGTGACCCGCTGGAGGAAGCGGCGGACCAGGTCGGGCATGGTGCCCTTCCACTCCTTGGGGCCGCGGAAGTGGGTGAGGACGATGTCACCGGGGTGCAGGTCCTGGTCCTCCTCGCGGTACTCCCAGTGGTCGACGAAGACCTCCTCGTCCCAGATGGGCGCGTACTTGACGCCACAGGACTTGGCGGCGCGCAGGGTGTCCTGGTTGTAGTTGCCGTACGGCGGCCGGAAGAGCGTCGGGCGCTTGCCGAACTGCTTCTTCATCACCTCCTGCATGCCGCAGATCTCCTGCTTCTGCCGCGCGTAGGAGAGGCCGGGCAGGTAGGGGTGGTGCAGCGTGTGGTTGTTCAGGGTGATGCCGTTGTCGCGCATCTTGCGGAAGTAGCCGTAGTCGTCCTTGATCAGGTAGTCGCTGAGGAAGACGGTGTACGGGATCTTCAGGTCGCTCATCATGCGCAGGAACCTGGGGTCCTTCTCCTCGCCGTCGTCGATGGTGAGGAAGACGACCTTGTCCTTGGTGGGGACGGTCGTGAAGACCGGCGGCAGCCCCAGTTCCTTCTGGCCGTCGACCTCGAACCCCTTGCGGGCCTCGACGACCGGCTTCTTCGCGGGCGGCGCCGGGGGCATGAGGGGCGGGGCGGCGAGGCCCCAGCGCTTGGCGACGGCGGCGCGGGCGGCCTGCGCCTTGCGGAGCCGGCTCGCGTACGCGTCGAGGGCGCGGGCGGGCGGCGCCTGGAGCCCCGCGGCCGGCTGACCGGCGGCCGGACGGCTGCCGCCGGAGCCGGTGCCCGAGGAGCCGGTGCCGGAGGAGCCGGTGCCTGAGGGGCCGGAGGCGCAGCCGGAGACCAGGGCGGCGAGGGCCAGCGCGCCGATCCCGCAGCGCACAACCACCCGATTCGCGCCGTTCTTATCGTTTTGTCGTACGGGTCGCATGGGCCCGGATCTTCGCAGCTCACCCCCCGGACACGGCCCCGAACCGCCGCCCGGGGCACACCGTCCACCGACTGGCCCACAATGGCCGGGTGAACGACGTCTCCTTCGCCGCCCTGCTCACCCCCGAGGGCCGCGCCCTGCTCGCCGAGGTCCACGGCACCGAACCGGCGCGGGAACTGGCCGTCGCCACCCGGCTGCGCCGCGAGCACCCCGCCGGACTGGTGTCGGCCGCGCTCGGACAGGCGCGGCTGCGGCAGCGGGCCGTGGCGAAGTTCGGGGCCGAGGACGCGGGGCGGATGTTCTTCACCCCGAACGGGGTGGAGCAGTCCACCCGTACGAGCGTGGCGGCGCACCGCGCGGAGCGGCTGCGCGCGCTGGGCGTCCGGTCCGTCGCCGACCTGTGCTGCGGGATCGGCGGCGACGCGATCGCGCTGGCCCGGGCGGGCATCCGCGTCCTCGCCGTGGACCGCGACCCGCTGACGGTGGCCGCCGCCCGGGCGAACGCCGACGCGCTGGGGCTGGCCGGGCTGATCGAGGTGCGCGAGAGCGATGTCACCGAGGTGGACACCGCCGGGTACGACGCGGTCTTCGTGGACCCCGGGCGGCGGGGCGGCCGGGGCCGCGTCTTCGACCCGGAGGCCTACTCGCCGCCGCTGTCCTGGGCGGTCGGCGCGGCCACGAAGGCTCCGGTCGCCGCGCTGAAGATCGCCCCCGGCATCCCGCACGAGGCCATCCCCGCCGAGGCGGAGGCCGAGTGGGTCTCGGACGGCGGGGACGTCAAGGAGGCGGTGCTGTGGTTCGGCACCGAACCGGGCCTGGTGCGCGCCACCCTGCTGCCGGGCCCCCGCGAACTGCGCGCCCGGGGGCTGCCCGACCCGGCGGTGCGGCCGGTCGGGCGCTACCTGTACGAGCCGGACGGCGCCGTGATCCGCGCGCACCTGGTCGCCGAGGTGGCCGAGGACCTGGCCGGCGGACTGGTCGACGAGACGATCGCCTACGTCACCGCCGACGAGCTGCGCCCCACGCCGTACGCCTCCGCCTACGAGATCACCGATCAACTCCCGTTCAACGTCAAGAAGTTGAAGGCGCTGCTGCGGGAGCGGGAGGTCGGGGTGCTGACCGTGAAGAAGCGCGGGTCGGCCGTCGAGCCGGAGGAGCTGCGGCGCAAGGTCAAGCCGCGGGGTCCCCGCTCCGCGACGGTGTTCCTCACCCGCGTGGCGGGCGCCCCCACCATGCTGGTCGGCGCACCCGCCGGGCCGCCCACGGCCTGATCACCGAGCCGCCGCCCGCCCAACAGGCCGCTCGCCCACCCGGCTGCCCGGCTGCGCGGCTGCCCGGCCTCAGGGGTCGGCCAACTCCCGTGCCCGTTCGGTGAGCAGCGCGCGTTCGCGGTCGTTGCGGGCCAGCGCGGCCGCTCGTTCGAACTCGGCCCGTGCCTCCGCCGTGCGGCCGAGCCGGGCCAGCAGGTCGCCGCGCACGCTGGGCAGCAGGTGGTAGTCGCGCAGCGCGGGCTCGCCGGTGAGGGCGTCGACCAGCTCCAGCGCGGGCCCGGGTCCCTCGGCCATCGAGACGGCCACCGCGCGGTTCAGCTCGACCACGGGCGAGCGGACGCGGGCGGCCAGCAGCCCGTACAGGGCGGCGATCCGCGCCCAGTCGGTGTCCTCGTAGGTGCCGGCCCGCGCGTGGCAGGCGGCGATGGCGGCCTGGAGGGCGTACGGGCCGGGGCCGCCGGTGGCCACGGTGTTCGAGCGGTCCAGCGCGGTGAAGCCCCGGCGGATCAGCAGCCGGTTCCAGCGGCGCCGGTCCTGGTCCTTGAGGAGGACCGGTTCACCGGACGGGCCGGTCCGCGCGGCGGCACGGGACTCCTGGAGTTCCAGCAGGGCCGCGAGCGCGTGCACCTCGGGCTCCTTCGGCATCAGCCCGGCGAGCACGCGGGCCAGCCGCAGCGCGTCCTCGCACAGCGCCGGCCGCAGCAGGGCGTCGCCCGCCGTGGCCGCGTACCCCTCGTTGAAGATCAGGTAGACGACCTCCAGCACCGAGCCGAGCCGGGCCTCGCGCTCCGGGCCGTACGGCACCTCGAAGGCGACCGCCTTGGCGGCGAGCGTCCGTTTGGCGCGCACGATGCGCTGGGCGACCGTCGGCTCGGGGACCAGGTAGGCGCGGGCGATCTCGGGGGTGGTCAGACCGCCCACCAGCCGCAGGGTGAGCGCGATCCGGGCCTCGGCGGACAGCACCGGGTGACACGCGGTGAAGATCAGCCGGAGCAGGTCGTCGTCGATGTCGTCCGGGTCGGCGGGTTCGTCGACATGGTGCGGCGCCGACAGCGAGAGGTCCCGCCCTACCTCCTCCAGCTTGCGGGCGTAGCGCTCCCTGCGGCGTACGAGGTCGATCGCGCGGTGCTTGGCGGTGGCCGTCAGCCAGGCGCCGGGGTTGTCCGGCACACCGTCGCGCGGCCACTGCTCCAGCGCGGCGACCAGGGCGTCCTGCGCGAGTTCCTCGGCGATGCCGACGTCACGGACGATCCGGGCGACGCCCGCGATGATGCGGGGCGACTCGATACGGAAGATGGTCTCGACCGTCGCCCCGACGCCACCACGCCGGCCCCCGGGACCGCCGTTCCGGGCTCCCGTGGCGTGGACGCCGGTGTCCTGGGCGGGCGGGGCCGCAGTGATCCGGTCTTGGGTGGCGCTGTCCCCGGCGGGCGAGTCCGAGGTGATCCGGTCCTGGGCGCCGCTGTCCCCGGCGGGCGAGTCCGAGGTGATCCGGTCCTGGGCGCCGCTGTCCCCGGCGGGCGAGTCCGAGGCCACCCGGTCACGGTCACCGCCGTCCCCGGCCACCCGGTCCCGGTCACCGCCGTCCCCGGCAGACCGGCCCGAAGCGACCCGGGCCCGGGCGCCGCCGTCCTCGATGGGCTGTTGTTCCACAGCTCACCATCAGACACCCCCGGCGCCCCGGGACCAAGCGGGCCGCTCAGGCGCCGGCGATCTCGCGGACCTCGCAGGTCACCGTCCAGTGCTCCTCGTGTGTCTTCAGGAACCGCTTGGTCCACTCCAGCGCCTCGTCCAGGTCCCTGCACTGCAGGATCGCGTAACCGCCGACGACCTCCTTGGACTCGGTGAAGGGCCCGTCGGTGACGGTCAGTTCGCCGCCCGACCACAGGACGCGCTTGCCCTGCGCGGAGGGCGTGAGGCCGTCGGTCTCCAGCATGACGCCGGCCTTGGTCATCTCGTCGATCAGCTCGCCCATGCGCCGCATCAGCTCGGGGCTGGGGCCCTCGGCGGGCGCGGTGCTCTCGTCGATCTGGATCAGCGACAGGTAGCGGGGCATGATGACTCCTCGTTTCTCGGTGGCTCTCGGGGACGGGGTCCGTCCCCGCCTCTCACCTGTGCGTCGATCGGGGGACGCCGGTTTCGACACCGTCCTGGAAGTCTTTTCCACGGGTGCCGTCCGCGCAGCCGGAGACGGCCCGGAACGTACGGTCACCCGCCCGCTCCCCCGGCGCGAAGACGGCCAGGTCCGCACAGCCGTCGCCGTCGGTGTCGAGGACCAGGGCCGGGGGGCCGGATGCCGGCGCCTTCGATGCCGGCGTCTTCGATGCCGGGGACCTCGGTGCGGCCGGCCTCGGTGTCGGCGGCTCCGCCGGCACCGTCTTCCAAGGGGTGCCCTCGCCGACGCCCGCGCCCGAGCCGTACGCGACGTCGATCCGCCCGCCGGGACCGGCGCCGGTACCCGTACCCGTACCCGTACCGGGATCGGGATCGGTGCCGACCACGATGTCCGCGTAACCGTCTCCGTCGAGGTCCCGGACCGCGACTCCGGGCCCGCCCCGGTGTCCGGCGGCGCGCACCGGCCCGGCGGCGGTCGACCGGTAGACGTACGCGTGGAAGTCGCCCGTCCCGTGGCGCACCGAGAGGACCAGGTCGTCGCGGCCGTCGCCGTCCACGTCCCCGGCGGCGCTCCCGGCGACGTCGACGTCCGCGAGTCCGCCGGGGTCGAGCGGGGCGGCCCGGGCGGGGACGCCCGTACGGCGCACCGGGCCGGTCCAGACGGCCGCCGTGGTGGCGGCGGACGTGCCGTGGTCGGAGCCCGGGGCGGGGCGGAAGAGGGCCAGGTCCAGCAGCCCGTCGCCGTCGAAGTCACCCGTCTCCCCGGTGGCGGCCGGCACGGAGGCGGCGCCGGACAGCCCGTGCGGGCCGCCCCAGACGATCACCGCGTCGCTCCCGCCGGCCGTTCCGACGACCAGGTCCGCGTAGCCGTCGGCGTCCAGGTCGCCTTGGGACAGCCGGGTCCCGAAGCCGTCCCCCGCGACCGGCCCGCCCGGAACGCCTCCGGTGGCCCGGCTGATGACGGCCCGTCGGGGGGAGGCGCCCGAGGACCTGCCGTCCGGGCCGCCGTAGAACACCGTGACGCGACCGGCGCCGTGCCGCCCGTCGACCGTGGCCCGGGGGTCGGCGACCGCCAGGTCCTCGTAGCCGTCGCCGTCGAAGTCCTCGCGGACCGGAGAGGCGGCGGGGACCGGGACGAAGGCGGGCGTGACGGGGACGGTGATCGCGCCCGCGGGGTCCGTCCCGGTGGGCGCGGCCAGCGCCAGCAGGCCCACGGCGAGCGGCCCCGCCCAGCGCGTGCGCGGACGCGAAGAATTCATCAGAAGGACCTCCCGTCACGGTCACCGGCTCACCGCACGAGACTCACCGCCCGGCGCTTAGGTTGTACGCGGCACCGGCGGCCGGCCCCCCGAAGGGGCGCACGGCACTGGGCTGTTCGGGCGGCGCCACACCCGGCCGGCGCCACACCCGGCCGGCGCCACACCGGGCCGGCGCCACACCCGGCCGGCGCCACACCGGGCCCCGGAGCCCGGCCCGCGGGGCGGAGACCCCGGGCACTACAAGCACTACGGGCACAGCTGAAGCACTACGGGCACACCTGCTGTCACCAACACCTCAGCAGGCTCACCCGCCCCCCGAACGTTTCGGAAACTCGGCCGATCGGTCGCGACCCCGGCGACTACCGCGACCACGGCGCCCCCACCCCGAAGGCACCTGCCCCCCCTGGACGGAACCCCCGCTCACACCGAAGGCGGCGCCCCCGTACTGCTCCTGACCACCAGACTCGTCGCCAGTTCCATCCGGGTCCCGGCGGCCGGGCGTTCCTGGCGGCCCAGTTCGAGGACCAGCTTGGCCGCCGCCTCGGCCATCTCCGTCAGCGGCTGCCGTACGGTCGTCAGCGGCGGCCCCACCCAGCGCGCCACCGGCAGATCGTCGAAGCCGACGACGCTCAGGTCCTCGGGTACGCGCAGCCCCAGCTCGCGGGCCGCCTCGTACAGGCCGAGCGCCTGGAGGTCGTTGCCGGCGAAGACGGCCGTGGGCCGGTCGGGCATCCGCAGGAGTTCGAGCCCGGCCCGGTAGCCGCTCTCGTGGTGGAAGGTGCCGGGGCGGATCAGTTCGGGGTCGGCCGGCAGCCCGGCGGTCTCCAGCGCGGCCCGGTAGCCGTCCACCCGGGCGCGGCTGCACATCATCCGCGAGGGCCCGGTGATCGCGCCGATCCGGGTGTGGCCCAGCTCGATCAGATGGCGTGTGGCGGCGAGTCCGCCCTGCCAGTTGGTGGCGCCGATGGACGGCACGTCGTCCCCCGGGTCGCCTGCCGGGTCCATCACCACGAACGGGACGGATCTGCTGGTCAGCAGCGCCCGCCCGGACTCGTCCAGCCCGGACAGCACGAGGATCACCCCGTGCGGGCGGCGCGCCGCGACCTGGTCGGCCCAGGTGCGGCCGGGGGTCAGCCGGCCCGCGCTCTCGGAGAGCACCACGCTCAGCCCCTCCTCGCGGGCGACGTTCTCCACCCCCCGGATGACCTCCATCGCCCAGGCGCTCTCCAGCTCGTGGAAGACCAGGTCGATGAGGGGCGACCGGGCCGCCTCCCCGCCGCGCCGCCGGTAGCCGTGGCCCCGCAGCAGCTCCTCGACCCGGGTGCGGGTCGCCGGGGCGACATCGGCGCGGCCGTTGAGCACCTTCGAAACAGTCGGCGCCGAGACGCCGGCCTCGCGGGCGATCTCGGCCAGCGTCGCGGTCCTTGCTTCCACGGGATTCCCAGGCTTCATGCCCGCGATCGTATCCCTGCGCGACCTCTTGACGAACCCTCTGGATCGCCTTACGTTCCCGGAACATTCGTTGTTCTGCTCGAAACATTCGCGACGGCTCACCGCTGAGTCCTCGCGCATACCGAGAGGTGCCGTCCCATGGAGTCCTACAGCAGACGCTGGTTCCTCGGCGCGGGCGCGACCGCCCTGGCCTCCGTCGGCGGGCTCACCGCCTGCGGCTCCGGCAGTGGTTCGGGCGGCGGCGGCGACACACTCACCGCGTTCGTGTACGGCGACGACGCGGCGAAGATCCAGGTCAAGTCCGTCAGCCGGTTCAACGCGTCCGCCGCCGCGAAGAAGACCAAGGGCACGGTCAAGCTCCAGAAGGTGCCCGCCACCGACTACCCGGCGAAGCTGCGCACCGCGATGGGCTCGCCCAACGCCCCCGACGTGTTCTTCAACTGGGGCGGCGGCTCGATCAAGGCGTACAAGGACGCCGGACAGCTCGTCGACCTGACCGACGTCATCGCCTCCGACGCGGTGCTGAAGAGCGGCTTCCTGCCCTCGGTGCTCGGCGCGGGCGGGCTGGACGGCAAGAACTACGGCGTCCCGATGCGGGGCATGCAGCCGGTGATCCTCTTCTACAACAAGACCGTCTTCGCGGAGCACAAGCTCCAGCCGCCCACCACCTGGGACCAGCTCCTCGACAACAACGCCAAGCTGAAGAAGGCCGGGATCACCCCCTTCGCGCTCGGCGGCTCGGACATCTGGCCCGAGCTGATGTGGCTGGAGTACCTGGTCGACCGGATCGGCGGCCCGGACGTCTTCGACAAAATCAAGAACGGCGACACCTCCGGCTGGGGCGACCCGGCCGTCCTCAAGGCCGCGCAGACCGTCAAGGAGCTGATCGACGACGGCGCCTTCGGCAAGGGCTACAGCTCGGTCGGCTACGGCAACGGCGGCGCCCCCGCGGTCTTCGCCAAGGGCAGGGCGGCGATGCACCTGATGGGCTCGTGGGAGTACTCCACGCAGCTCGGCAAGTTCCCGGACTTCGCCAGGAAGAACCTCGGCTGGTGCGCCTTCCCGAAGATCGAGGGCGGCTCGGGCGACATCCGCAACGTGGTCGGCAACCCCACCAACTACTGGTCGGTGAACGCCCGTACCTCCAACAAGGACGCGGCGATCGCCTTCCTGCGGGACAGCGCGTCCGAGGCCTACACCAAGGAACTGATCGCCAACGGCGACGTGCCGGCCACCTCGAACGCCGCGAGCCTGCTGGACGCCTCCCCCAACCCGGAGTTCGCGAAGTTCCAGTACCAGATGGTGCAGGACGCCCCGGCGTTCACGCTGAGCTGGGACCAGGCCGTCGCCCCGAACGTGTCGACCCCGATGCTCACCGAGGTCAACAAGCTGTTCGTGGGCAAGTCCTCGCCGGAGCGGTTCGTGTCCGCGCTCAAGGAGCTGAAGTGAGCGCCACGCACGTCAAGGGCGGCCCGCCCACCCCGGGCCGCCCCCGCTCCACCGGCCCCGACACGGCCGGCCGCCCCCGCCGCACCGGCCGGGACCGGGTGGGCCGGGACAGGGCGGGCCGGGACAGAGCGGGACGGGACAGAGCGGGCCGTCCGAGCGCGGTGCTGGCCCTGCCCGGAATCCTGTTCTTCGCGTTCTTCGCCGTCGCCCCGATGGCCCTCGCCTTCTATCTGTCGTTCACGCGATGGAACGGCCTGGGCGACCCCCGGCCGGTGGGCCTGGAGAACTGGCGCAAGCTCCTCGACGACGACCGGCTGACCCAGTCGCTGACGGTCACCGTCGGGCTGACCGTGGCGAGCTGGGTGTTCCAGACGGTGATCTCGCTGCTGCTGGGCGTCTGGGCGGCGGGCCGGCAGCGCAACCGCGCGATCCTCTCGGCGGTGTTCTTCACACCGTTCCTGCTCTCGTCGACCGCGATCTCGCTGCTGTTCTACGCGCTGCTCGACCCGAACTTCGGCATCATCCACGCGGACACCCTCGGCACGACCAGCGGCGCGTTCCTCGCGATCGTGTTCGTCGGCGGCTGGCAGTTCATCCCGTTCCACACGCTGATCTACCAGGGCGGCGCACGGCAGATCCCCGAGGTGCTCTACCAGGCGGCGGCCATCGACGGCGCCGGACGCCTGCGGCAGTTCTTCGCGATCACCCTGCCGCAGCTCCGCAACACGGCCACCACCTCCGGGGTGCTCATGGTCGTCGGCTCGCTCACCTACTTCGAGACGGTCCTCATCCTCACCCAGGGCGGCCCCGGCACCGACACCGCGATCCTGCCGTACCTGATGTACGAGGCGGGCTTCAAGAGCTACGACTTCGGCTACGCGAGCGCGGTCGCCTCGTTCCTGGTGATCGCCGCGACCGCGTTGTCCCTGCTGATGGTGCGGCTGTCCGGCTTCGGCGCGATGCGCAGTACCAGGGAAGGAATGTGACGTGGTGTCACACGACACGCTGCGGCGCCCCGTGAAGCCCGCCCCGGCCCCGGCCGAAGACCCCGCACCGCCCCGCCGCGGGCACTGGTCCCGGCGCGCCAACCCGCTCGCCGGGCTCGGCTCGGTGCTCTGGCTGGCCGTCGTGATCGTCCCGGTCTACGCGATGATCTCGTCCTCGCTCACCCACCAGAGCGAGGCGCTCGGCCACAACGCCCTGAAGCCGCCCGCCCATCCGACCCTCGACAACTACAGCACCGTCCTGCACAACGGCTTCGGCCACCTGCTGTGGAACACCGCGCTCGTGGCGGCGGCGGTCGTGGTGATCGTCCTCGCGCTGTGCGTCCCGCTGTCCTACGTCGCCGTACGCACCCGGAGCGTCTGGTCGGGGGCGGCCTTCCGGCTGTTCCTGCTGGGCGTCGCGATCCCGGCCCAGGCCGTCGTGGTCCCCCTCTACCTGATGATCGCCAAGCTGGACCTGTACGACAGCCTGCTCGCGATCATCCTGCCGACGGCCGCGTTCGCCATGCCGGTGTCGGTCCTCATCCTCACCGGCACCCTGCGGGACATCTCGGAGGACCTGTACGAGGCGATGGCGCTGGACGGCGCCTCCACCACCCGGATGCTGTTCCAGCTCGCCGTCCCGCTGGCCAAGGGCGGCATCGGCACCGTGGTCGTCTACGCGGCACTCCAGGCCTGGAACGGCCTCCTCTTCCCGCTGATCTTCACGCAGTCCGACGGCCCCCGGGTCCTGACCCTCGGCCTGTTCACCTACGTCAGCGAGTTCGGCGTGGACATCCCCGCGCTGCTCGCCTCCGTGGTCCTCTCCGGCGTGCCCATCTTCGCGGTGTACCTGGTGGCCCGCCGCGCGCTGGTCGGCGGCCTGATGGGTGTGGGCGGCAAGTGAACGCGTACCACCAGGGGCAGTGCGACCCCTTCTCTCTGACAGGAGTTTCATGACCACCGCTCCCTGGCGCGACCCCGCACTGACCGCCGAGGTCCGCGTCGACGACCTGCTCTCCCGGATGACCCTGGAGGAGAAGACCGCCCAGCTCTACGGCGTGTGGGTGGGCGCGGCGACGGACGGCGACGGAGTCGCCCCGCTCCAGCACGAGATGACCGCCGACCACGACTGGGACGAGCTGATCACACTCGGCCTCGGCCAGCTCACCCGCTCCTTCGGCACCGCCCCGGTGGAACCGGCGCTCGGCGCGCGGGCGCTGGCCCGCGCCCAGCGGGCGATCGCGAAGGCCGGCCGCTTCGGCATCCCGGCCGTCGCCCACGAGGAGTGCCTCGCCGGGTTCACGGCCTGGCGGGCGACGGCCTACCCCGTCCCGCTCGCCTGGGGCGCCACCTTCGACCCGGAGCTGGTCGAGGAGCTGGGCCGGCGCATCGGCGGCGACCTGCGCTCGGTCGGCGTCCACCAGGGCCTCGCCCCCGTGCTCGACGTGGTCCGCGATCTGCGCTGGGGCCGGGTGGAGGAGACGATCGGCGAGGACCCCTACCTGGTCGGCACGGTCGGCACGGCGTACGTGCGGGGTCTGGAGTCGGCCGGGATCGTCGCCACCCTGAAGCACTTCGCCGGCTACGCCGCCTCGGTGGGCGGCCGGAACCTCGCGCCGGTCCGGGCGGGCAGCCGGGAGTTCGCGGACGTCACACTCCCGCCGTTCGAGATGGCGCTGCGCGAGGGCGGCGCCCGTTCGGTGATGGCCGCCTACAACGAGACGGACGGCGTCCCGGCGTCGGCGGACGCCCGCCTGCTCACCGAACTCCTGCGGGAGCACTGGGGGTTCACCGGAACCGTGGTCGCCGACTACTTCGGCGTCGGTTTCCTCCAGACCCTGCACCGGGTGGCCGGCAGCCCCGCCGAGGCGGCGCACGCGGCACTGGAGGCCGGCATCGACGTCGAGCTGCCGACCGTGAACTGCTACGGAAAACCCCTCGTGGACGCCGTACGGAATGGAACCACCCCGGAGTCGCTGATCGACCGGGCGGCCCGCCGCGTACTGCTCCAGAAGTGCGAGCTGGGCCTGCTCGACGAGGACTGGAGGCCGGAGCCCGAGGGGCCCGTCGACCTGGACTCGCCGGCCAACCGCGCCCTGGCCGGCCGGCTGGCCGAGGAGTCCGTGGTGCTGCTGGACAACCCGGCCGGGGTGCTGCCGCTGGCCTCCGGAACCCGGGTCGCGGTCGTCGGCCCGCGCGCGGCGGACCCGCTCGCGATGCTCGGCTGCTACTCCTTCCCCTCCCATGTCCTCACCCACCACCCCGAGGTGCCGACGGGCATCGCCATCCCCACCGTGCTCGACGCCCTGCGGGCCGAACTCCCGGACGCCAAGGTGACGTTCGCGCGGGGCTGCGAGGTCTCGGACCCGGACCGGGCCGGTTTCGCGGAGGCGGTGGCGCGGGCGTCCGAGGCCGATGTGTGCGTGGCGGTCCTCGGCGACCGGGCCGGGCTGTTCGGCCGGGGCACCTCCGGCGAGGGCTGCGACGCCCCCGACCTCCAACTCCCCGGTGTTCAGGGGGAGTTGCTGGACGCCTTGGTCGCCACCGGTGTCCCGGTGGTGCTGGTCCTGCTCACCGGCCGGCCCTACGCGCTGGGCCGCTGGGACGGCCGGCTGGGCGCGGTGGTGCAGGCCTTCTTCCCCGGCGAGGAGGGCGGCCCGGCGGTGGCCGGCGTGCTGTCCGGCCGGGTCAACCCCTCCGGGCGCCTCCCGGTGAGCGTGCCCCGGTCGCCCGGCGGCCAGCCGTGGACCTACCTCCAGCCCCCGCTCGGCCTCGCCGGCGAGGTCAGCAACCTGGACCCGACCCCGCTGCACCCCTTCGGCCACGGTCGCTCGTACACGACGTTCGCCTGGGAGGACTTCACGGGGACGGACGCGGAGATCACGACGGACGGCTCGTACGAGGTGTCGCTCACCGTCCGCAACACCGGCGACCGGGCGGGCGCCGAGGTCGTCCAGCTCTACCTGCACGACCCGGTGGCGTCGGTGACCCGCCCGGACGTACGGCTGATCGGCTACCGGCGCCTGGCCCTGGAACCCGGCGAGGCCCGCCGGGTCGCCTTCGGCTTCCACGCGGACCTGTCCGCCTTCACCGACCGCGCGGGCGAGCGGGTGGTCGAGCCGGGCGCGCTGGAACTGCGGCTTGCGGCGTCGAGCGCGGAGCCCCGGCACACCGCCCGCCTGACCCTGACCGGTCCCCGCCGGGTGCTGGGCACGGACCGGCGGGTGCACTGCGAGGTGTGGACGGAAGAGGTGGCCGCCGACGAGGTGCCGGCCGGGTCCTGAGCCGCACGGCGGGTCCGGAGTCGTATGGCCGGGTCCTGAGCCGCACGACGGGTCCTGAGCGTATGGCCGGGTCCTGAGCCGCACGACGGGTCCTGAGCGTATGGCCGGGTCCTGAGCCGCACCCCGCGTACGGCGGGTTCTGAGGCGTACGCGGGCGCCCGCGACTGTCCGCCCCCCTGCCGGCCCTGGGCCGGACAGTCGCGTCAGTCTCCGGTCACCGACTCGAACCGCCACCGGTGCACGGCGCGGGTCACCAACTCGGCGTCCGGCTCCGGCAGTTCGGGCAGGTCGGCGTCGTAGGGGGCGTCCCACCAGGTGATGACGAGGACCCGGTCCTCGGACGCCCGCAGGATCTCGCGGCGGACCGGCTCCGCCGCGAGATCCTGCCGCCGCACCCAGGCGAGCAGTTCCCCGCCCTTCCCGGCGACGGCACGGGCCTCCCACATCAGCGCGACGGTCACGAGTAGAGGTTCTCCTTCGAGACCTCGTGCACGTGGTCGTGCGTGTGCGTGTGGGTGTGGGCGTGTCCCGGCACGTGCGGGTCGGTCACCGGCAGGGACGAGTCCGCGGACAGGTCCCAGTCGGAGGCGGCCCGGTTGCGGGCGACCATCTCGGCGCCCAGCGCGGCCACCATCGCGCCGTTGTCCGTGCACAGCTTGGGGCGCGGCACCCGCAGCCGGATACCCGCGGCCTCGCAGCGCTCCTGGGCGAGCGCCCGCAGCCGCGAGTTGGCGGCCACGCCGCCGCCGATCATCAGGTGGTCGACGCCCTGGTCCTTGCAGGCGCGGACGGCCTTGCGGGTGAGCACGTCCACCACGGCCTCCTGGAAGGACGCGGCGACATCGCGCACCGGCACGTCCTCCCCCGCCGCCCGCTTCGCCTCGATCCAGCGGGCCACGGCGGTCTTCAGACCGGAGAAGGAGAAGTCGTACGCCGGGTCGCGCGGGCCGGTCAGACCGCGCGGGAACGCGATCGCCGACGGGTCGCCCTCCTTCGCGTACCGGTCGATGACCGGGCCGCCGGGGAAGCCGAGGTTCAGCACCCGGGCGATCTTGTCGAAGGCCTCGCCGGCCGCGTCGTCGATGGTCGCGCCCATCGGCCGGACGTCGGAGGTGATGTCAGTGGACAGCAGCAGCGAGGAGTGCCCGCCGGACACCAGCAGCGCCATCGTCGGCTCGGGCAGCGCGCCGTGCTCCAACTGGTCCACGCAGATGTGCGAGGCGAGGTGGTTGACGCCGTAGAGCGGCTTGCCGAGCGCGTAGGCGTACGCCTTGGCGGCCGAGACCCCGACCAGCAGCGCCCCGGCGAGGCCGGGCCCGGCGGTGACGGCGATGCCGTCCAGGTCCCTGGGCGAGACCCCGGCCTCCTTCAGCGCCCGTTCGATGGTCGGCACCATCGCCTCCAGGTGCGCGCGGGAGGCGACCTCGGGCACCACACCGCCGAAGCGGGCGTGCTCGTCGACGCTCGACGCGATGGCGTCCGCGAGCAGCGTGGTGCCGCGGACGACGCCGACACCGGTCTCGTCGCAGGAGGTCTCGATGCCGAGGACGAGAGGTTCGTCAGCCATGGGTCTCTGTTCCTTGTACGGAGGTGGAGGGGTCGTGCAGCCGCATCACCAGGGCGTCCACGTTCCCCGGCTGGTAGTAGCCGCGCCGGAAGCCGATGGGCTCGAAGCCGAAGCGCTCGTAGAGCTTCTGGGCGCGCACGTTGTCCACGCGGCACTCCAGCATCACCTCGGCGCAGTCGAAGGCGGTGGCGGCCCGCAGCAGTTCGGTGAGCAGCCGGGAGCCGAGGCCGGTGCCCCACTGGTCGCGGCGCACGGCGATGGTCTGCACGTCGCCGAGGTCGCCGGAGGCGGCGAGCCCCGCGTAGCCGACGAGCAGGTCGCCGTCGCAGGCCACCACATAGCGGCGGGTCGCCTGCGGCCCGCGCGCGTGGGCCAGCTCGGACCAGAACATGCCCCGCGACCAGGCGTCGACGGGGAAAAGTTCCTTCTCCAGCTCCAGTACGGGATCGATGTCCCACCAGCGCATCTCGCGCAGCTCGGCGGTCACTTCGGGGTGACCACCTTGTAGTTCTTGGGCACCTGCGCGTCCGGGCGGCGCAGGTACAGCGGCCGGGGCGGCTCCAGTTCCTCGCCCGCGGCCAGCTTCTCGGCGGCGAGCGAGGCGAGCGCGGCGGCCGAGACGTGCTCGGGCGGGCGGGCGTCCGGGAAGGTGTCGGGGTAGAGGAGCGCGCCCGCGCCGACGGCGGGCAGCCCGGCGACCGCCTCGGCGATCTCGGCGGGCCGGTCCACGGCGGGCTCCGACACCCGGCTACGGGGGCCGGAGTACCGCGCCCAGTAGACCTCCTTGCGGCGGGCGTCCGTGGCGACGACGAAGGGACCCTCGACGCCGGCCGCGTAGGCGAGCCCGTCGAGGGTGCACAGGCCGTGCACGGGCACGCCGAGGGCGAGTCCGAAGGTGTCGGCGGTCATCAGGCCGACCCGCAGGCCGGTGTACGGGCCGGGGCCGACGCCCACGACGACGCCGGTGACGGCGTCGAGGCCGAGACCGGCCTCGGTGAGCACCCGGTCGACGGCCGGCAGCAGCAGTTCCCCGTGCCGTCGCGCGTCCACCTGGCTCGACGAGGCGACGACGGACGTCCCGTCGTGCAGGGCGACGGTGACGGCGGGAGTGGCGGTATCCAGAGCGAGCAAGAGCACGCAAACAGCCTACGGCGCCCGAGCCGGACGTACGGCCGCCCGGGAGTCCCGTCCCTCTGCTGCTACCGTCACAGCAAAGACGTACGAAGGTCGAGAGGTGGGCACACACGGTGGCTAGGAGCAGCTCGGGAATCGTGGCCGGGCTCACCGCGGCGGCACTCGCCGTAGTCGGCTTCCTCGCCTACCAGGCGTCCGCGAACGTGCCGGACAACCTGGGCAAACCGGACGCGAGCGCGACACCCAAGGCCGCCGCGTCCAAGGCGCCCCGGGACAAGAAGAACCCGGCGGCGCTGCCGGCCCGGTCCGGCACCGGCGAGCGGGTCGTGTACTCGACCGACGACGACCGGGTCTGGCTGGTCGAGGCGAGCGGCAAGGTGCGGCGCACCTTCAAGGTCACGCCCGGCACGGTCGACCCGGCCCCCGGTACGTACGGCGTGACGACTCGGGCGGGCTCGATCACCGGCTCCGACGGCGTGCGCATCGAGCACCTCGTGCGGTTCACGCTGGTGGGCGGCGTCGCGATCGGGTTCAGCGCGGCGGTGGACGGCTCGACGACCGCGCCGGACCCGGAGAAGAAGCTCGGCGGCATCCGGACGTCCCGCGCCGACGCGGACGCGCTGTGGGAGTTCGCGACGGTGGGCGAGAAGATCGTCGTCATCAAGTAGGCGACCCCTCCGGACCCCGGCCGCCCCGCCCGCCTTCGTACGCACGCCTCCGGACACCGGGCGCCACGCACGCCTCCGGACACCAGACGCCCCGCACGTCCCCGTACCCGCCCGCTCGCGTCAGGCGGCGCGGCGGGGTTCCTCGACGGCGCGCGGCTCGGCCAGCGGGGCGCGGGGCGGCCGGGAGACGGCCTCCGCCGCGGCGCAGGCCGCCAGCAGGTCACGCATCGACACGCCGCCCGTCGCGCGCGGCGCCACCGGCACGCCACGGTCCGAGGCCGGCACTGCGGCCGACTCTGAAGCCGACATGGACGCCTCCTGGAGCTTCGGGGGCCAGCGTGGTTAGGTAGACCTAACCACGCACTGACGTCCATGTGACCACGCCCGGACCACGAAACGCAATATCTTCCCGACACCCTGTCGGATACCCACCCTGCCGACCGGCCGCCGGACCGCGGCCAGGGAGCCGGGATCAGGAGGCCGGGATCAGGGAGCCGGGATCAGGAGGCCGGGATCAGGAGGCCGGGATCAGGGAGCCGGGATCAGGGAGCCGGGATCAGGAGGCCGGAGTCTCCAGGTTCTCGATGCCCGCCCCGGCCCAGCGCGCGCCGAGGCCGGTGAGGGTGACGTGGCGGACCTCGTCGGTGGTGTCGCCGACCGCGCGGTGGATGTCGATGTGCAGCCGGTCCTCGGTCAGCTCCTCGACCTTGCCCTCGCCCCACTCCACGACGATCACCGAGTCGGAGAGCGAGACGTCGAGGTCGAGGTCCTCCATCTCGTCCAGCCCGCCGCCGAGCCGGTACGCGTCCACGTGCACGAGCGGCGGCCCGTCGACGAGGGAGGGGTGCACCCGGGCGATGACGAACGTCGGGGAGGTGACCGCGCCCCGCACGCCGAGCCCCTCGCCGAGGCCCCGGGTCAGCGTGGTCTTGCCCGCCCCCAGCTCGCCGTTCAGCATCACGAGGTCGCCGGCGCGCAGCAGTCCGGCCAGCGTGCGGCCCAGCTCCTGCATCTGTTCGGGGGAGGTGACAGTGATCCGCGCGCCGGCCCCGTCCCGCGTGGACTCAGCCGGGTTGTGCGCTGCTGCTGGTGCTTCCATAGCCACCCACCGTAGCTCCTGCCGGGACGGCTCCCGCGCGCGTCAGCAGGTCGGCGAGGCGGTCGGTGACGACCTCGGGATGCTCCAGCATGACGAGGTGCCCCGCGTCGGGGACGAGCACCAGCTCGGCGTCCGGCAGCAGGTCGGCGATGGCCTCGCTGTGCTCGCTCGGGGTCACCAGGTCCTTGACCCCGGCGAGGACGAGGACGGGCAGGTCCGCGAAGCGGGCGAGCGCGGCCGTCTTGTCGTGGTCGGTGAACGCCGGGTAGAACTCGGCGACCACGTCGATCGGCGTGCCCTCGATCATCCGCTCGGCGAACCGCTCGATCGCCGGGTCGACGTCCCGCCCGGCGAACGAGTACCGCTTGATGACCCCGGCGAACAGATCGGCCGTGGCCCGCCGGCCGCGCTCCACCAGGGCGGCCTGCTGCCCGAGCGCCTTCAGCACACCCGGGAGCACCCGCCGCACCGCGTTGACGCCCGCGACGGGCAGCCCGAAGTTGACCTCGCCGAGCCGCCCCGACGACGTACCGACCAGGGCGACGGCGACGACCCGGTCCCGGATCAGCTCGGGGAACCGGTCCGCGAGGGCCATCACGGTCATGCCGCCCATGGAGTGCCCGACGAGCACGATCGGCCCCTCCGACACCGCCGCGTCGATGACGGCCTTCAGGTCGCCGCCGAGCTGGTCGATGGTGACCGGCGTGCCGTCCTTGGCCTGGGCGGCGCCCCGCCCGGAGCGGCCGTGGCTGCGCTGGTCCCAGTGGACCGTGCGGACCACACCGCGCAGCGCGGCCCGCTGGAAGTGCCAGGAGTCCTGGTTGAGGCAGTAGCCGTGGCTGAAGACGACGGTGACGGGGGCGGGAGCCTTGCGGCCGAAGAGCCGGCGCCGGCGCGAGCCGAGCGGTGCCTCCGGCTCCACCTCGTCGACCTCGTAGTACAGCTCGGTGCCGTCGTCGGCGTACGCCTTGCCCGGGGTGCCGCGCAGTGTGCCGTAGGGGCCGGCCGAGTCGAGGGCGAGACGGGCCTTCCTGCGCATGCCGCGGCCGACCGTGAGCCGCTCTATCGCGACTCCGGCCGCGGCCCCCGCCGCGACCACGCCTATCGCGGCGCCGGCCACTCCGGCCCGGCGCCAGTTCCCGGCGGAGGCGGCGGCCGAGGCCGCACCCACGACAGCCTCCGCGCTGCTCTCGCTCACGTCCCGCTCCTCCTCGTTCCGGCGTTCCCGCGTTCCGCGTTCCCGTGTTCGGCCGTTCCGGCGTACGCACTGTTCGGCCGCTGCGGCGTACGTACTGACCGCGCGCCGACCGCGCGCCGGCGGTTCCGGCCACGCGCCACCCGTCCGGCCCCCCGGGGTGTTACCCCACTTGTTCCTCGTTCACCTTCACGTAGACGCGGGGAACGCGGGTTCCGATGCGCGTCACGATCTCGTACGCGATCGTGCCCGCCGCGCGGGCCCAGTCCTCGGCGGTGGGCTCGCCCTGGTCACCGGGGCCGAACAGGACCGCGCGGGCGCCGGGTTGGGGCTCGTCGCCGCCGAGGTCGACGACGAACTGGTCCATGGCCACCCGGCCCGCGACCGTGCGCCACTTGCCGGCGACCAGGACCGGTCCGGTGCCGGAGGCGTGCCGGGGGATGCCGTCCGCGTAGCCGACCGG
The DNA here is from genome assembly GCF_040703595.1 of Streptomyces sp. NPDC007084. Classification (NCBI taxonomy): domain Bacteria; kingdom Bacillati; phylum Actinomycetota; class Actinomycetes; order Kitasatosporales; family Streptomycetaceae; genus Streptomyces; species Streptomyces sp. NPDC007084. Next base: position 1,002 of record NZ_JBEYFY010000049.1, on the reverse strand, counting down.
GATCAGGCCGAGGGTGGTCTCGCCGGGGGTGACGTAGTGGTGGCCGTAGCTCACGCCGTGCCCGGCCGGGGCGTGCTTCACCAGGGCCAGCGACGCGCTCAGCGTCATCACGGGCCGCAGCCCGAAGTCACCCGGGGCGCCGATCTCGGGGCTCGGCGAGATCCCGTAGACCGCGATCCCGGTCCGTACGAGGTCGAAGTGGCTCTCCGGGAGGGTCAGGGTGGCCGGCGAGTTGGCGATGTGCCGCACCTCGGGGCGCAGGCCCTGCCGCTCGGCGTAGGCCACCATCTCGCGGAACAGCGTCAGTTGGGCCTGGATCGAGGGGTGGCCCGGTTCGTCGGCGCAGGCCAGGTGCGACCACAGGCCGGTGACGGTGACCAGCCCGCGGGCCTCGGCGGCGAGGGCGGCGGCGACCAGCTCGGGCCAGTCGGCGGGCTGGCAGCCACTGCGGCCGAGGCCGGTGTCGGCCTTGAGCTGTACGCGGGCGGGCGCGCCGACGGCCTCGGCGGCGGCCGTGACCTCGCGCAGCGCCCACATCCCGCTCACCGACACGTCGAGGTCGGCCTCGATCGCCTCGGCCCAGGGGCCGCCCGGGGTCCAGAGCCAGCACATGACACGGCCCGGGATGCCGGCCGCACGCAGCGCGAGCGCCTCCTCCGGGGTGGCCGTGCCGAGCCAGGTGGCGCCCGCCTCGCGCGCCGCGCGGGCACACGGGACCGCGCCGTGGCCGTACGCGTCGGACTTGACCACGGCCATCAGCGCCGCGGCCGGCGCGTGGGCGCGCAGGGCCCGTACGTTGGCCCGCAGGGCGGCCAGATCGATCTCGGCGCGGGCGCGCAGGGGGGCGGTCCGCGGGTGTGCTGTCTCTGTCATCGCGCCCCAGTCTCTCAGAGGCCCCCGGCACGCCCTAGGGCGTGTCGTTTGGATCATGTGGCGGGTCGCGGGGCAGGGCACGCACATCTGCGGCGTTGTCGTCGGTTGCCGACGCTCCGCGTCGTCGCC
>NZ_JBEYFY010000048.1:0-48880 GCF_040703595.1 Streptomyces sp. NPDC007084 | reverse complement strand
CGCACCGGCGCGGGCGGGCTGCGGCTGCTCGACCTGTGGCCGTCGGGCGGGGCGTGCGGACCGCCGTACCGGGTCAGCGGGGTGCTGGTGGACCCGGGGCCGGGGCCCGCCGCGGGCGGCGCGGCCGACCAGCTCCCGGAGGGCGTCTTCGCCCTCGACCGGCTCGGCCTGATCACCTACGCCAACCCGCGCGCCGCGGAGCTGCTCGGCCGGCCGCGCGGCGAGCTGCTCGGCCGGGCGCTGTGGGAGGCGGTGCCGTGGATGGCCCAGCCCACCTACGAGGACCATCTGCGGGGCGCGCTGCTCTCCTCGGACCCGGTGCACTTCCGGGCCCGCAGCCCGCTGGTGAACGGCGACGGGACCGCTTCCGGACGGACCGACGACACCTGGCTGAGTCTGTCCGTCTATCCCGGCCCCGGCGGGATGACCTGCAAAGTCGTACCGCTCGGCCGGGCCGCGCAGACCACCGGCAACGTTCCGTTCGAGACGGAACCCGCCCGCTCCGCCCCGGAGGAGGACGGGTCGGGGGCACCGGCTTCCTCCGGGGCGCCGCCGTACCGGCCCATCGTGCTCGCGATAGCCCTCGCCGAGGCGGTGACCGCGCGCCAGGTGTCCGAGGTCGTGATGCGTGAGCTGCTGCCCGCCTTCGGCAGCCGCCGCCTGGCCATCTACCTGCTCCAGGACCGCCGGCTGTACCTGGCCTGGGAGACCGGCTTCCCGCAGGGCTTCCTCGCCCCCTTCGACGGGGTGGGCCTGGACGCCCGGCTGCCCGGCGTCGAGACCCTGACCAGCGGCCGGCCGCTCTTCTTCGAGTCGATGCAGCAGATGGCCGCCGCCTATCCGGGCATGGCCCTGGACGCCAAGGCCGGTGCCCGGGCGTTCCTGCCGCTGATCGCCTCCGGACGTCCGGTCGGCTCCTGCATCCTCGGCTTCGACCGGCCCCGCGACTTCAGCACCGAGGAACGGACGGTGCTGACCGCGCTCGCGGGCCTGATCGCGCAGTCGCTGGAACGGGCGCGGCGCTACGACAACGAGGCGGCCCTCGCCCGCGGGCTCCAGGAGGCCCTGCTGCCGCACCGGCTGTCGGCGCATCCGATGGTGCAGACGGCCGGCCGGTATCTGCCCGGCACGGTCGGCATGGAGGTGGGCGGCGACTGGTACGACGTGGTGGAGGCCGGGGACGGGCTCGCGCTGGTCATCGGGGACGTGCAGGGCCACGGGGTCCAGGCCGCCGCCACCATGGGCCAACTGCGCAGCGCGGTACGGGCGTTCACGCTCGGCGACCATACGCCAGACGAGGTGATGAGCGGCACCAACCGGCTGCTCATCGATCTCGATCCGGGGCAGTTCGCGAGCTGCTGCTATGTCCGGGTGGACCCGCTCACCGGCGTCGCCCGCGCGGCGCGGGCCGGGCATCCGCAGCCGCTGCTGCGCCATCCCGACGGGCGCACCGAGGTGCTGGACCTGCCCGGCGGGGTCGTGCTCGGGGTGGATCCGCAGGCCGCGTACCCGGTGACGGAGCTGAGGCTGGAGCCGGAGGCGGTGCTGGCGTTGTACACGGACGGGCTGGTCGAGCGGCCGGGCACGGACATCGACGAGGGGGTGGAGGCGCTGCGGGCGACGCTCGCCGGGGCCGGCTCCCCGCAGCGTTTCCGCCCCGGCGGCCACTCCCTGTCGCACGCCGCGGACCTGCTCACCGCGGAGGCCCGGCAGGCCCGCGAACGCCCCGACGACATCGCCCTGCTGCTCACCACCCGCCGCGCGCCCCGGGCCGGATGACCCGGCCGTCCAGCGGTCAGCCGGCCTCGTCGGTGCGGCCCCGCTGGTGCGCGCTCGCCTCCCGGCGGGCCGTGGGGTCGGTGCCGACGGGGCGGTGCCGCGTGGCGTTTCCTCCTGTTCGGGCCCGAAGTCCTCGGGGTCGAACGGGAGTCTGGTCCTCGAGGTCGAGCGGGAGTCTGCTCCTCGGAGCGCGCACCAGGTCAGGTTTTGGCGAACGGTCCTTCCAGAGCGGCCCACTGCAACAGCATGATCGTCTTGGCGTCGGCGATCTCGCCCGTGCGGATCATGGACAGGGCCTCGCGGAAGGGGAGTTCGACGGTCTCGATGTCCTCGCCCTCCTCGTCGAGGCCGCCGCCCTCGTGGGTGCGGGTCGAGGGGCCGTAGGCGGCGGCGTAGAAGCTCACCCGTTCGGTGACCGAGCCGGGGCTCATATAGACGTCGAAGACGTGCTCGACCGCGCCGACGGTGTGTCCGGTCTCCTCGATCACCTCGCGCCGCACGGCGTCCTCGGGGTGCTCGTCCGCCTCGTCCAGGAGGCCGCCGGGCGTCTCGACCAGCATGCCGTCCGGGTGTCCGTTGACGTAGACGGCGTAGCGGAACTGCCGGGTGAGCAGCACGGTTTCGCGTTCGGCGTCGTAGAGCAGCAGGGTGGCGCCGTTGCCCCGGTCGTGGGTCTCGCGTTCCTGGGTGCTCCAGGTGCCGTCGGCGAGCTGGAGGTCGAAGGTGGTGCTGCGCTCCACGTACCAGTGGCAGGACAGCAGGCGTACGTCGCGGATTCTGACGCGGGGGTTGCCGGTCAGGTCGCGGCCCGCCCGGTCGAGTCCGGTGCGGCCCCTGCGGTCCGGGGTGTCGATGCCCGCGGTCATCGCGCGCCGGCCCTGGGCGAGCGGGAGATGTCGTTCATGGGCCCTGTCTACCATTCCGGCACCAAGATCCCGTCCCGGGCGGGGCCTCGCCCGTTTAGGCTCACGGCATGGAACAGACGGAGATCATCCTGCGCGCCATCGGCGTGCTCACCGAGACCAACGCGATGGTGCGCAGGATCGCCCAGGACGAGGAGTCCGGCGTCGAGTCGGCGGAGAACAACCTGGGCGCGCTCGTCACGGAGGTGTTCCCCCGGGTCGAGGTGCCCGGCGACGCCGGCCCGGCGGAGGCCGGGCAGGCGGTCGCGGACGCGTATCTGCCCGCCGCCATCTCGCTGGTGGGCGCCTTCGCGTTCCTCTTCTCCGAACTCGCCGATCTGCACGACTCCGGCCGGACCGAGGTCAGTACCGCCGATCTGCTCCAGGATCTGGCGCTGCGGATGTCCCGGGCCGACAACGGGTAGGGCCGCTCCTCGGGAAGGCCCCACCCGACACGCCCGGCCGGGGCGCGGTCTCAGCGTTTCTGCTCGACGCGCACCCAGTCGATCTCCGCCTGCACTCCCCCGGCGGCGATGCGGTCGACGCTTGACTGGGGCAGTCCCCAGTAGGGGGTGGTGACCTGGTTCCAGCCGGCGGGGTAGGCGCCGCCGAGGGCGAGGTTGAGGATGACGTACTGGTTGTGGTCGAAGACCCACTGGCCGCGGGTGGACTCCAGTTTGTTGCGGGTGGTCTCCTGGACGAGGGTGTTGTCGACGAAGAAGCGCATGGCGGTGGGCGTCCACTCCACGGAGTAGGTGTGCCACTGGTCGGCGCGTCCGCCGCCCGGGTAGGTCTGGCGGGCGCCGATGTTGCCGTCGGCCGAGTAGCCGGGGCCGTGCAGGGCGGTGCTCGTCCAGTCCCCGTACCCGATGTTCTCCATGATGTCCGTCTCGCCGGAGGCGGGCCAGGAGACGGAGGGGTCGTCGACGTTGCTGCCCAGCAGCCAGAAGGCGGGCCAGAAGCCGTCCCCGACGGGCAGCTTCATCCGGGCGCTGACCCTGCCGTACGTGAAGTCGAAGTGGGTGTTGGTGTCGACGCGGCCGGAGGTGAAGTCGTAGGTTCCGCCGCCCGCCCGGGTGCAGCCCTTGCAGTACTTGGCCTTGAGGACGAGGCTGCCGTTCTGGGTGCTGATGTTGTCGGCGGAGTCGACATAGGCCTGCGACTCGCCGTTGACCGAGCCCATCTCCGAACCGGTCCTGACGACACGCCACTTGGAGCGGTCCAGGCCGGGGCCGGTGAAGTCGTCGAAGAACGCGGTCTGGTAGGTGCCCGCCTGTTCGCCTGGGAGCGCGGGGTACGCGGCGGCGGCGCTGCCCCCGGTGCCCCAGACCTGGAACTCGTAGAGGGAGTAGCCGAACTGGGCCGTGGCCGGGGCGGGGTTGTAGAAGGAGCGGCGTTCCTTGCCGAGCATGCGGACGTAGCGGCCGGTGGCGGCCTGCGGGAGGGTGACGGTGTCGTGCCGGCCTGCGGCGTCGCCGGGGGCCTTGACGTCGGCGCGGCGGGCGGCGACCTCGGCGGCGGACGGCCGGTAGACGGTGCGCCAGGTGCGGTTGTCGTCGGAGACCTGGAGTTCGTAGTCGACGGCGTAGGCCGCCTCCCAGTAGAGGTCGACGCTGGTGATGGACGAGGCGGCGCCGAGGTCTACCGAGACCCAGCGGTCGGCGTTCCAGTCGCTGGACCAGCGCGTGGCGTCGCCCTTGAGGTCGGCGGGCCAGCCGCCGTCGGTGACGAAGGCCGGCGAATTGCCCGCGTGCTGGTAGAGGTTGGAGTAGGCGGGGTGGTTCAGGGCGAGGTTGGTCCGGGTGGTCGAGGCGGGGGCGGGGGCGCCGCCGTAGACCTTGAAGGAGTACAGCGAGTAGCCGTAGGGCGTGGCCCGTTCGACGCCGCGCAGCCGGACGTAGCGGCCGGTGACCTCCTGCGGGTAGGTGTGTGCGGTGACCGAGCCTCCGGTGCCCGCGGTCTCGGTGAAGAAGGGCGTCCAGTCGGTGCCGTTCCGGGACACCTCCAGGACGTAGCGCTTGCCGTAGGCGGCTTCCCAGTCCAGGACGACGCGGTCGACGCGGAGTACGGAGCCGAGGTCGACGCGGATCCAGGCGTCGTCGGCGAACTGGCTCGACCAGCGGGTCGTGGGGTTGCCGTCGAAGGCGAGGCCGGGGCCGGTGCCGCCGTTCTCGCTGCCGGAGGCGGTGACGGCGGCGGGGTTCGCGGCGTAGGCCGCGGCGGCCCGGTCGGTGTCCCAGGTGGCGTCGGCCGCCGCGGCGGAGGCTGCGGGTTCGGGGCCGGCCAGGGCGGGGCCGGCCGCGAGGAGCGTCACGGCGGAGACGGTGGCGAGGGCGACCATCAGCGTGCGGTGCGTGCGGGATGGCATGCGGCTCTCCTGCGGGGAGTTGGGGGTGCCGGTCCGTGCTGATGCGCGGGACGTCGCGCGGGGGCACGCGTCCCGACGGGGTGCGGGATGGAGCGAAAAGGTGCGGGGGTGCGGCTCGGGGTGCGGGGTGGGGGCGGGGCACCGGGTGCGTGAGGTGCACGGGGTGCGGGATGTGCTCCGAGTACGGGGTGCGTGGGGTGCGGGCTGCGGGTGGTGCGGGCCCTGAGCGCGGCCGGAGGTGCGGGGCGGCCGGTGCGCGGGCGGGTGCGGGTACGAAAGAAAACGGCGCGGGATCGGGCTCCCGGCCCGCGTCAGGTGGTGCGCGCGGCTCAGCGCGGTGACCCCGGCTCCGGCTCCGCAACAGGTGACGGAGCCGGAACCGGTCACTGTTCAGGGAGTCAACCGGAGTGTCATGGTGCCGTCAATACTTCACGTCAGGATTGGCACCGTGGGCCGTCGACCCGGCTCTTGGTTTCGGGAGTTGAACGCGGCCGGCCCGGAGACCGGCCGCGTGCCGTGACGGTGGGCGAGGCGGCGGCCCTCTCGCGGGCGGCCGGCCGCGGCGGCGTCAGGAGTGCGGAACCACCGCCACCGGGCACGGCGCGTGGTGCATCACGGCGTGCGCCACGGAACCGATGCGCCCGCCCACCGCGGACCGCTCGGCACGCCGCCCGACGACCATCAACTGGGCCCGGCCGGCGAGCGACAGCAGGACCTGGCCCGCGCTGCCCATCTCCACGTGCTCGGTGACCGCCACGGAGGGGAAGCGTTCCCGCCACGGCCGGAGCGCCTCGCCGAGCGCCTTCTTCTCGTACGGTTCCAGCCCGCCCGCCTCGTCGAGCAGCTTGAGCGAGGCGGGGCTGTAGGCGAACACCGGGGGCAGGCTCCAGGCCCGTACGGCCCGCACCGCGGCGCCGCGGGCCGCCGCCGTCTCGAACGCGAACCGGAGACCGGGCGCGCTGTCGTCGGGGCCGCCCTGCTGTCCGACGACGATCTCCCGGCCGCCCGCCTCGCCCTCGGGGCGGTCCTCGGTGCGCACGAGGACGACCGGGCCGGGCGCCCCGGCGATCACCCGCTGGCCGACGGAGCCGAGCAGGAAGCCGACGAAGGCGCCGTATCCGCGCGAGCCGAGGGCCAGCAGCCCGTCGGGGGCGGCGAGGCGCAGCAGGGTCTCGACCGCCTCGCCGTCGGCCACCTCGGCGGTCACCCGCAGACCGGTGTGCCGGTCGGTCACCGTACGGGCCGCGTCCTCGACCATGCCGCGCGCCCAGCGCTCCTGGTCCTCCCGGTCACCGCCGCCGACCATGTCGTGCGGGGGCCAGTGCCAGGCGTACACCACCCGCAGGGGCAGGTCACGGCGGACCGCCTCCCTGGCCGCCCAGGCGAGCGCCGCTCTGCTTTCGGGAGATCCGTCCACGCCCACGGTGATCGCGTCGGTCATACGCCTGCCTTCCCTCGCCGGCCCGTGCGCGCGGCCGGTGGCTCTTCCGTCCTGACCGGTCCAGTGTCCGTCACACGCGCCGGCGGACCGGTCCCGGCCCCGGGACCGGGGCGGTGCGGCGACCCGGGACCGTGCGGTGGCCCGGGGCCGTTCCGGCCGTGCGGCCCTCAGGCCGAGGCGCGGACCACGATCTCCGGGTCGAAGATCATCGAGGTGGGTTCGGTGCGCACGCCCCGGATGTGTTCGTCGAGGAGGCGGGCCATCGCCGCGGCCATCTCCTCCACCGGCTGCCGTACGGTGGTCAGCGGCGGCCGGCAGGTCACCGCCACGCTGGAGTCGTCGAAGCCCACCACCGCAACGTCGTCCGGCACCTGTCTGCCCTGTTCCCGCAGCACCTGGCACACACCCTGCGCCATCAGGTCGTTCGCGGCGAACACCCCGTCCACGTCCGGGTGTTCGGCCAGCAGTCCGGACATCGCGGCCATCCCGCTGTCCAGCGTGAACCCGCCCTCGGCGACCGGGACGTACGGGTGTCCCCGGCGGGCCATCGTGTCGCGGAACCCGGCGAGCCGGTCCTGGCTCGCGGCCACCCCGAGCGGGCCGGTGACGGTGACGATCCGCCGGCAGCCGCGGTTCAGCAGGTGGTCGGCGGCCAGGCGCGCCCCGTCGCGGTGGGCGAGGTCGACATAGCTGAGGGGCACGGGCCGTGACGGGCGGGCGAACAGGACGGCGGGCAGGCCGGCGCCGGCGAGCAGCGCGGGCAGCGGGTCGTCGGCGTGGGTGGAGACGACGAGCGCGCCGTCGGCGCTGCCCTGGCGCAGGTCGGTCAGCACCTGGTTCCTGGTCTCCGCGGATTCGGCGAACATCAGGAGGGGATGCATGGAACGCGGACGCAGGTAGCCCACCACGCCGCTGACGACCCGTCCGAAGAAGGGGTCCGCGAACACCCGCGCCGCGAAGGCGTTCTGCTCCTCCCCGGGAGTGTCGCCCGCGCCGGACACGATCAGCGCCACGGTCTGGCTGCGGCGGGTCACGAGGGAGCGGGCGGCCCGGTTGGGCGCGTAACCGGTCCGCTCGATGGCCTGGCGCACCACTTCCTGAATCCCGGGGTCGACGTTGCGGACACCGTTGATGACCCGGGACACGGTCGCGCGGGAGACTCCGGCCTCCCGCGCGACATCCTCCAGCGTGGGAGCCTGTCTGCTCATGAACGGAACCCTAACCGCCCGCCCCCGCCCGGGCATAGAGCGCTCTCCGTGGCCGCCGGGCGCTCAGCGCGGCGCCCGGACCAGGGTGACGGCCGTCAGCGGGAGCGCTCCGGCGGAGCGGCCGGCGAGCACCCGGTAGGGGCCGGGGCGGGTGCGCCACGCGTGCGTGTCCTCCTCCCAGTGGCGCAGCGCGCGAGCCGGGATCTCCACCACCGCGGTCGTCCGCTCCCCCGGCCCGGCGTGCACGGCCGCGTAGCCGGCGAGCCAGCGTTCCGGGCGTTCCAACGGGCCGGCCGGGGCGGAGAGATAGACCTGGACGACCTCGCGTCCGGGGCGTCCGCCGGTGTTGCGCAGGGCGATCCGCGCGGTGAAGGACTCTCCGGCCACGAGGTCGTCGGGGACGTCGAGCGCTTCGTACGCCCAGGTCGTGTAGCCCAGTCCGTGCCCGAACCAGTAGGCGGGCGTGCGGTGGTGGCGTGCCCAGGCGCGGTAGCCGATGTGCAGGCCCTCCTCGTAGTCGAGGCGGCCGGCGGTGGGTCCGGTGCGGGTGACCGGCGCGTCGGTGAGCGTGGCCGCCCAGGTGGTGGGCAGCCGGCCGCCCGGCTCGGCGCGCCCGAACAGCACGTCGGCGAGGCCCGCGCCGCCCTCCTGGCCGGGGAACCAGGTCAGCAGGACGGCCCCGGCCTGTGCCCGCCAGGGCAGTTCGACCGGTCCCCCGCTGTTGACGACGACGACCGTGTTCGGGTTGGCGGCGGTGACCGCCCTGACCAGGTCGTCCTGCCGGCCGCCGAGCCCGAGGTCCGTACGGTCGTAGCCCTCGGACTCGCCGTGCTCGGTCGTGCCGACCACCACGATCGCGGCGTCCGCGTGCCGGGCCGCCGACGCGGCCTCGGCCAGGGCCGCCCGGTCGTCGGGGCGGGGCGGGGCGGCGGTCACGACGGTGGCCCGGCCCGCGCCGGGGACGAGTTCACGCCGGGCCGTCACCAGCACCGCGCTTTCGGCCCTCAGCGGGACGCGCGCGCAGTGCACGGGCGGGTTCACGTGGACGACGGCCGGATCGTCCGTCTCTCGCGCGAACTCCCCGTCCAGCAGCACGCGTTCGTCGACGGTGACGCTCATCCGGCCGAACCCGCCGACGCCGATCGTCCAGGACCCCGTGACGTCCGGCAGCAACCGGGCGCTGATCTCGACGGTGTGCGCGCCGGGGACGAGGAGCGGTTCCAACTGGCGCCCGCTGAGCCGGTGTTCGGCGTGCAGTTCCTCGCCGGAGGCGTCCAGCAGGCGCAGCCGGACTCCGGGAGTACCGGTCACGGGGTCGGTGCAGAGGGCGGGGTCCAGGGGCGGGGCCGGGGCGTCGGTGGACGGGCCGGGTACATGGACGACCCGGGTGCCGGCGCCGAGCGCGTCCCTGATGCCGTCGAGCGGCGTGACCACGTGCCGCGGGAAGACACCGGCGCTGCCGCCCCCCTGCGTGCGGGGCAGGGTGGCGTGCGCCCCGATCACGGCGACCGTACGGAGCCGGCCGGGATCGAGCGGGAGGACGTACCGGTTGTGCAGCAGCACGGAACTCGCGGCGACGGCCCGCCGCAGCAGGGCCCGCGCGTCCGGCCCCGGCTCGGCGCCCTCGGGGGCGATGTCGGCACAGACCTCGTCTCCGGCTGCACCGAGGGCATCGGCCTCAGGGAGGGCGCGGGGATCGGCAGCGGCATCGGCACCGGCGTCCCGGCTGGTCACCGTCTCCATGGACGGCTCCCCCAGCGCCCCGCACGCCGCGGCGAGCGTGAGCAGACGGCGCACCTTGTCGTCCACGGCCGCCTGCGGGACCCGGCCGTCCTCCACGGCCCGGACCAGCGCGGCCCCCCAGGGACTCTCGGGGCCGGGCATGGCGAGGTCGAGGCCGGCGCGGGCGGCCGGGTCGCCCTCGCGCAGCGCGCCCCAGTCCGAGACCACGACGCCCTCGAACCCCCACTCCCGCTTCAGCGGATCGGTGAGCAGGGAACTGGCGCTCATGGTGGTGCCGTTGACGCCGTTGTAGCCGGCCATCACGACCCGTACGCCGGCCTCGACGGCGGCCTCGAACGGCGCCAGATACACCTCGCGCAGCACTCGCTCCGGCACCCGGACGTCGACGGTCAGCCGGTCGGTCTCGGAGTCGTTGGCCACGAAGTGCTTGGCGGTGGCGGCCACCCCGTGCGCCTGGATGCCGCGGACGAGCGCGGCGCCGGTGCGGCCGGTGAGTTCGGGGTCCTCGGAGAAGCACTCGAAGTGCCGTCCGCCCAGCGGTGTCCGGTGGAGGTTGAGCGTGGGCGCCAGGACCACGTCGACGCCCTTGCGGCGCGCCTCGGCGGCGAGCAGGCCGCCGAGGCGCTCCACGAGCCGTTCGTCCCACAGTGCCCCGAGCGCCGACGCCGAGGGCAGCAGCAGGGAGGGTTCACGCTCGTCCCAGGCCTGCCCCCGTACGCCGGCGGGGCCGTCCGACAGGACCATCTCCCGCAGCCCCAGGGCCGGTTCGGCCCGGGTGCGCCAGGTGGTCGCGCCGGTCAGCAGCCGGACCTTCTCGCGGAGGGTCAGTTTGCCGAGGAGCCGTTCGCGTTCCGCCTCGTCGTCCGTCATCTCCATGTGTCCGGCCTCTTTCCTGGGAGAGCGCTCTCCCGTCGGTGTCCGACTCAGTTGTAGACGCCGAACTCGTACAGCGAATAGCCCCAGCCGGTGCCTCGTGCGGTTCCGTTGACCCGGACGTAGCGTCCGGTGCCGGAGACGTCGAGGTCGTCGACGCCGCCATTGCCGTCGGTGACGCTGCGGACGGTGGTCCAGTTCTCTCCGTCGTCCGAGGTCTGCACGGTGTAGGCCTTGGCGTAGGAGGTCTCCCAGACCAGTTGCACATGGCGGAAGGAGCTGCGGCTGCCGAGGTCGACGCGGAGCCACTGGGGGTCGCTCCAGTCGCTGGCCCAGCGGGTGGTGAGGTTGCCGTCGACGGCGGCCGCGGCGGTGCAGGGGCAGTCGCCGCCGCCGGCCTGGGCCGAGGAGGCGGTGGCGGGCTTGCCGCGGGCGATGTTCGTGCCGCTCGGGACGGGCGGGACGACGCGGAAGGAGCGGGTCTCGACGCCGACGTTGCCCTTGCCGTCCTTGGCCTTGACGTAGATCTTCCAGACGCCGGGCTTGTCCGGCGCGGTGACCTTGAGCCGGCCGCCGCCGAGGTCGGTGGCGGGCAGCGTGACGAGCTGCTTGCTCTGGTCGATGTAGTTGCTGTTGTCCTGCACCTCGTAGGTGATCGGGTCGCCGTCGGGGTCGGTGGCCTTGACCGCGAGGGTGAGGTCACCGCCGGCGGGCACCTTGGCGGCGTCGCCCTCGATGGTGAGGTCGGAGATGACCGGCGGGGTGTTGTCGTGCGAGGTGTCCGCGCCGTAGGCCTTCTTCACGGCGTAGTAGGACAGCCGCTTCTCGCCCGCGGGGAGCAGGTTGAACCAGATGCCGCCGAAGTCGTACTCGGTGCCGTAGTGGAACATGGTGGCGCCGAGCGCGACGCCTCTGTGTCCGGTGATGCAGTTCCAGGCCCGGGTGTAGCCGTCGGCCTTGGCGCGGTCGGTGGGCTCGGCGGGGACGCCGTTCGCGTCGTCCGGCACCTCCCACTCGCCGGCGGGTCCGGTCTCGGTGACGATGTAGGGCTTGTTGTAACCGCCCTGCTCCCAGGCCGACTTGACGTCGCAGACCGCGTTGTAGGCGTTGACGGCGTAGAGGTCGAGGTCGGGGGCGTTCTTCTTGTAGTAGGGCCAGGCGCCGACCCAGGCGTCGGTGGAGGTGACCGGGTGGTTGGGGTCGACGGCGTGGATCTTCTTGGTGATGTCGTTGACGAGGGTGGTGTACGCGTCGCGCTGGCGCTCCAGTTCGTCGCCGCTGTAGCAGTTCTGGAGGCCGAGGACGGACTCGTTGCCGACGTTCCACATCAGGACGCCGGGGTTGTCCTTGTAGGTGGCGGCCCACTGGGGGAACTCGTTGAGGACCTGGTTCTTGTAGGCGGTGTCGGTCAGGTAGTTCACACAGCCGCCGCTGCCGGGTCCGCCGCCGGGTTGCAGCCAGAAGCCGGCGATCACCTTGATGCCCTGGGCCGCGGCGGCGTCGAAGAGGGGCTTGCTGGAGGCGTCGGTGCCCCAGGTGCGGATGGTGTTGACGCCCATCGACTTCAGGTCGGGCATATAGCGCGGGGCGTCGTTGACGGAGGGTCCCCAGGTGAGGCCCTTGATCTGGTACGGGCTGCCGTCGACGGTCAGTTGCCAGTTGCCCTGCGATCCGGTGACCTTGACGACGCTGCCGGCGGCGTGCGCGGGCTGGGAGGGCAGCGCGACGAGGGCTCCGGCGGCGAGCAGGCCCGCGGTGAGTGGCGCGGTGAGCCGGCGCCGGGTGGTTCGGGATGCGGTCATGAGTGTCCGTCCGGTGTGCGGGTGAGGGGGGAGAGTTCAGGGGGGAGTTGGGCGCTCCCGCCGGCCGGGGCCATGTACCGGCCGGCGGGAGGTACCGGCGTCAGGGAAGCCGGTAGTTCGCGTCGAGCGCCGCGCCCGCCTCGGGGTGCGTCTCGTCGTAGCCGCGGGCGTCGCACTGGAGGCCGCCCACGACGCAGTGGTCGACGAGCGCCTTCAGTGTCGGCGCGTCCCACGCGTTGAAGAAGTCGTAGTGGAAGGAGTAGCCGGCGCCGCTCGCCAGCTTCACCTGGGACATGTCACCGTTGACCGGGAAGGCCATCTTAAACTCGATCATCGGCAGGGCGACGGGGTGGTCGTCCGGGCAGATGTTGTTGTTCGTGCCGGGGTTGACCACCGGATACGCCATGTGGCTCTGATGGTTGGGGGTGTCCAGGTACTTGCCGTCCCAGCAACTGGGGGCCTGGAAGCGGATGTTGAGCTGGACGTCGGCCCGGTCGGGGCACTGGGCGGGGATGTCGACGTTGAAGAAGCTGTCGCCGCACTCCCAGCCCTCCACGAAGCCGCGGTGGTTGCGGAAGTCGGCCGCCGACTGCATGGGGTTGCCGACGACGAACCGCAGCCCCTTCGGGAAGGGGCGCACACTGGTGTAGTCGGTGACTCCCGCCTTGTAGTAGATGACCTGGGGGCCCACCGGGAGCACGGGTGTGCTGCCCTTGAGCAGGGTCGGCATCCAGTAGGCCGACTTGTCTCCGGGGGCCTTGCAGGTGGTCCCGCCGGAGTCGAGCGAGGCCGTGGTGCTGGCCGCGTTCGTGGTGGTGTTGCCCATGAAGGTGTGGTCGTGCGACTTGCCCGGCTGGCCGGGGTAGACGATCGGGTCGTCCGGCCGGGTGTGGGACACCGAACAGTTCGCCTGGAACTCGTGGAAATAGCGGTGGGTCGGCTCCGCCTTGGAGGGGACGACCCCGGTCACCGGCGGGTTCGCCGGGATGTATCCGTCGCCGTCCGGGTCCTCGGGCGAGGCGAGCGTCGAGACGGGCATCGCGTGCCCGGTGTGGACGGTCGCCGATCCGGCCACGGCGGTGGTCGCGCCGGTCGCGGGGTCGGCGCTCATCGCCACGCCGGCCAGGCCGAGCGTGGTGAGGACCAGAGCGCTGGACATCAGTATTCCTGAGACGATTCTCGATCTCCGTGCCATGGAGACCTCCTGCCACGTCGATGGGGCGGTGGGGGCCGGACGGCCGGGGACGGCGGGGTGCAGGGTGCCGTCCGGGGCCGTCCGCGTGACGGTCCATCACATGTGCCGGGGAAACCGGGAGAGCGCTCTCCCGTTCTGGAGTGTTGTGGCGGTGGCGCAAGGGTGTCAAGGGAGCTGACGGAGAATCACCGTGTGCGATCCGCGCATCTCTTGAACGCGGCCCGGCACCGGGGCAGCGCGCCCAACTGCCCGTATATCCCGCTCAACTACGGCAAATACCGGCCGAGTTGACTGTTCACCCGGCAACAACATCCGGAACCCCGGTCACAACTCTTGACGTGTCGTTCACCTGGATGAAGCATGCATCGGCAAGAGAGCGCTCCCCCAACCTCCCACCGTTCACTTCCTGAACCAGGAGAGTCTCCCCCCATGTCTCACACCCCCACGGACACACCGGATTCCGGCCGCTCCCCCCTCGCGCGCCGTACCGTCCTCGGAGCGATCGCCGCCGGCGCGGCGGCCCCCGGACTCCTCGCCCTGTCCTCCCCCGCCTCCGCCGCCCCGGCCGCCCGGCAGGCCGATCTCCCCGGTGGCGGCGACCTCGGTCCCAACGTGATCGTCTTCGACCCGTCGACCGCGGGCATCCAGGCCAAGCTCGACGAGATCTTCGGACAGCAGGAGAGGGCGCAGTTCGACACGGGCCGCTACGCGATCCTGTTCAAGCCGGGCACGTACAACGGGCTCAACGCCCAACTCGGCTTCTACACCTCGATCGCGGGCCTCGGTCTGTCTCCGGACGACACCACGATCAACGGTGACGTGACCGTCGACGCGGGCTGGTTCGACGGCAACGCCACGCAGAACTTCTGGCGTTCGGCGGAGAACCTGGCGCTCAACCCGGTCAACGGCACCAACCGCTGGGCGGTCGCGCAGGCGGCGCCGTTCCGCCGGATGCATGTGAAGGGCGGCCTGAACCTGGCGCCCGACGGCTACGGCTGGGCGAGCGGCGGTTACATCGCCGACAGCAGGATCGACGGGTCGGTCGGCCCGTACTCGCAGCAGCAGTGGTACACCCGCGACAGCGCGGTGGGCGGCTGGTCCAACGCCGTCTGGAACATGGTGTTCTCCGGGGTCGAGGGCGCGCCCGCGCAGTCCTTCCCGGACCCCCCGTACACCACGCTGGACACCACGCCGGTCTCCCGTGAGAAGCCGTTCCTCTACCTCGACGGCGGCGAGTACCGGGTGTTCCTGCCGGAGAAGCGCACCGACGCGCGCGGGGTCACCTGGGGCAACGGCACACCGCGCGGCACCTCGCTGCCGCTCGACCAGTTCTACGTGGCCAAGCCCGGTGTCACCGCCGAGACGCTGAACGCGGCGCTCACCCAGGGGCTCCATCTGCTGCTGACGCCGGGGATCTACCACCTGGACCGGCCGATCCAGGTCGACCGCGCGAACACGGTGATCCTCGGCCTCGGTTACGCCACGCTGATCCCGGACAACGGTGTCACCGCGGTGCGGACCGCCGACGTCGACGGGGTCCGGCTCGCCGGCTTCCTCATCGACGCCGGGCCGGTCAACTCCGACACCCTCCTGGAGGTCGGTCCGGCGGGCGCCTCGGCGGACCACTCGGCCAACCCGACGACCGTGCAGGACGTGTTCGTCCGGATCGGCGGGGCCGGCGCGGGCAAGGCCACGACCAGCATGGTCATCAACAGCCGGCACACCATCATCGACCACACCTGGGTGTGGCGGGCCGACCACGGCGCCGGCGTCGGCTGGGAGACCAACCGGGCCGACTACGGCATCCGCGTCAACGGCGACGACGTCCTCGCCACCGGGCTGTTCGTCGAACACTTCAACAAGTACGACGTGCAGTGGTACGGCGAGCGGGGCCGCACCATCTTCTTCCAGAACGAGAAGGCCTACGACGCGCCGAACCAGGCCGCCATCCAGAATGGCGACATCAAGGGGTACGCGGCCTACAAGGTCGCCGACTCCGTGAGCACCCACGAGGGCTGGGGCCTGGGCAGCTACTGCTACTACAACGTCGACCCGACGATCGTCCAGCACCACGGGTTCGCCGCGCCCAACACGCCCGGCGTGAAGTTCCACGACCTGCTGGTGGTCTCGCTGGGCGGGGCCGGCCAGTACGAGCGGGTCATCAACGACACGGGCGCCCCCACCTCGGGCACGTCCACCGTGCCGTCGACGGTGGTCTCGTATCCCTGACGGTTCCCGCCCGGACGCACGTCACCCCGGACCCGTCCCCGGCAGTGGGGAGGGGCCCGGGGTGCGCAGGTGGCCGGTCCGCCGGGTGCACAGGCGGCGGGTGCGTCGCGCGGGGCCGGTTCAGTAGCGCTGTGCCTTGGCGAGCACCGGGGTGAGCTGCGGCTCGGCGGGCTGCCTGCTGACGACGACCGGCTGGGCGCGCTTGCCCGGTTCGAGGTCCTCCTTGCCGGCGTAGCGGGTCTCCACGACCTTCCCATCAGGGTTCTTGAAGTCGACCTGCACGGCGTACGACGCCTTCTGGCCGGTGTTGTTGGTGATGGTGACGACCACGGCGCGCAGTCCGCCGGTCTCCCCGGTGGGCAGGCCGGTCATGCTGACGTCGGCGGTCGCGTTGCCGCCGCCCTTGACGTCCTTCAGTTCCTTCTGGGCGGTGGCGGCGGCGCGCTCGGTGGCCGCGTCGACCGACGCGGCGAACTCCGAGGCCCGGGCCGAGACGGACGCGGCGGCGGACGACGCGCGGCCGCTCGCGGACTCGATGATCGAGGAGGCGGCCGAGGCGATCGCGGACGGCGGCGTTCCCGTGAAGTCCGAGGCGTTCGGCGGAGTCGGCGTCGCGGAGGCCGCCCCGCTGTCGTTGTCGTCGCCCGAACTGCACGAGACCAGGACGGAGCCGCACGCGATCGCGGCCAGCAGGGCAGCGATACGCCGTGATCCGCTTCGGCCGGGGGTTGCGCGTCTGCTCATGTGGCTCGCCTCTCCTGCCGTACAGGGCACGGGGCACGGGGACTCGTCGGCTCGTCCGCTCCCGTTTCGCGCGGACTCCCCCATGCTCCGCGCCGCGGGCGGTGGCGGCGAGCCACGGGGGCCCATTGGGGTGGCCGCCCCCTGGGGTGACGTACGGACCCCGGAAGCGGGACCCACTCGCGCAGCCGGGCAGGCCTCGCCTCTCCGGGGACCGATCCCCCTCCGGGCGGCGGGTGAGGGTCGACCGGGTGAGGGGCTGGACGCCTTCCCCTGAGCCGGCGCACGTCTCGACGTGGCGGACGTCCCGAGGTCGCCCAGCACTGCCCGCCGGCCATCCCTGGCACCAACTGCGCTGCCACTCCGCCGGGTTGGACCGGACCAACTTTGCGTGAATCGTTGACATGTACGCCCGCCGAGGCAATTCTGAGAGCGCTCTCAAAAGGAAGCGGACGAGCCGCGTCCGCAGGCATCCACCTCGCTGAACCCCCACATCAAGGAGGCAGAGAGTGCGCGCGACATCCAGATGGACGGCCTGGACCCTGGCCGCCGCCACCCTCACCACGACCTTGCTCGCCTTCGGCGCCCCCACCCGCGCCGAGGCCGCGGTCCCGGCCACCATCCCGCTGACGTTCACGAACAACTCGGGCCGCAACGAGCCGGTCTACATCTACGACCTCGGCACCCAGCTCTCCACGGGACAGCAGGGCTGGGCCGACGCGAACGGCGGCTTCCACGCCTGGCCGGCGGGCGGCAACCCGCCGACGCCCGCGCCCGACGCCTCGATCCCGGGTCCGGCCAACGGCCAGACGAAGACGATCCAGTTGCCCAAGTTCTCCGGGCGGCTCTACTTCTCGTTCGGCCAGAAGCTCGACTTCCGCGTGACGACCGGCGGGCTGGTGCAGCCGGCCGTGCAGAACCCGAGCGACCCCAACCACAACATCCTCTTCAACTGGTCCGAGTACACGCTCAACGACTCCGGCCTGTGGATCAACAGCACCCAGGTCGACATGTTCTCCGCGCCGTACGCCGTCGGCGTCAAGGCGGCGAACGGGACCACGCAGACCACCGGTCACCTCAAGGCCGGCGGCTACAACGGGTTCTTCAACGCCCTGCGCGCTCAGCCGGGCGGCTGGGCGGGCCTGATCCAGACCCGGTCCGACGGCACCGTGCTGCGGGCGCTCGCCCCGGGGCACGGCATCGAGGCGGGCGCGCTGCCGGCCGGCGTGATGGACGACTACATCAACCGCGTCTGGCAGAAGTACAGTTCCTCGACGCTGACGGTGACCCCGTTCGGGGACCAGCCCAACACCAAGTACTTCGGCCGGGTCTCGGGTGACGTCATGAACTTCACCAACAGCTCCGGCGCGGTGGTCACCAGCTTCCAGAAGCCCGACTCGGACAGCGTCTTCGGCTGCTACAAGCGGCTCGACGCGCCCAACGACCTGGTGCGCGGCCCCATTTCCCGCACCCTGTGCGCGGGCTTCAACCGCTCGACGCTGCTGACCAACCCCAACCAGCCGGACTCCGGTTCCGGGAGCTTCTACACGGACGCGGTGACCAACCAGTACGCCAAGGCCATCCACGCGCAGATGGCCGACGGCAAGGCGTACGCGTTCGCCTTCGACGACGTCGGCAACCACGAGTCCCTCGTGCACGACGGCAACCCGCAGCAGGCGTACGTCACGCTGGACCCCTTCAACTGACCGGCGCACGGGGGCGGGACGGGGCGGGAGTCAGGACAGGGCTCCCGCCCCGTCCCCATGCGGTCACCTCCGCTACGCGGAGCACCCGCCCAGACCGCCCAGGCTGCGGTCCACCAGGTCGTGCCAGCCGGACTCCAGCCGCTCCAGGGGCATCCCGCGCTGCCGGGTCAGATGGCTGACGAGCGCCGGGTCCAGGTATCCCATGAGGGTCGGGGCGAGCAGGTCGACGTCCGCGGCCACGCCCGCCTCGCGCAGCAGCACGCACACATGCGTCAGCCGCACCCGGTACGGCGCCGAGACGAAGCGGCGGGTCGCCTCGGGCTCGGCGGCGAGATACAGGTCGAGCCGGTCGGACGTCTGGCGCAGGACGTGGCAGCCGAACGCGTGCAGCCGCTCCGCCGCCGGCGCGCCGGGGCCGAGTGGCGCCGGACCGCTCATGAAGGCGGCCTGGAAGCGCTGCTCGGTGTGGTCGAGCAGGGCCATCAGCAGGCCGGTGCGGTCGCCGAAGCGCCGGAACACGGTCCCCTTGCCGACCGCCGCCGCGGTGGCCACGCCCTCCATGGTGAGCCGGTCCACCCCCACCTCCTCGACCAGGCGGGCCGCGGCCTCCAGCAGCCGCGCCCGGTTACGGGCCGCGTCCGCGCGCAGCGGGGTGCCGCCGGGGACGGCCAGCTCCATCAGTACGGGCTCGTCGGGCGCTTCCTGTCGCTTCGGGAACGGCGGGAGTGGGGTGGACATGAAGACAGCGTAACGGCAATCGGGGACAACTGGACTGCGGTCCGCTTGGATGGTAAACCTGTAAACGGACCTGGGTCCGGTTTGTTGCGGCAGTGTTTCAGCGTTTCCAGATATCGGGAGATAGTCATGTCCGTTCGCATCCTCGCCCTCGTCGGCAGCCTGCGCGCCGGTTCGCACAACCGTCAGCTCGCCGAGGCGGCCGTGAAGCTCGCCCCGGAGGGCGCCGAGATCGAGATCTTCGAGGGCCTGGCCGACATCCCCTTCTACAACGAGGACATCGACGTCGAGGGCGACGTGCCCGCCGCCGCGGCGCGGCTGCGTGAGGCGGCCGGCGCCGCCGACGCCTTCCTGCTCTTCTCGCCCGAGTACAACGGCACGATCCCGGCCGTCCTGAAGAACGCGATCGACTGGCTGTCGCGTCCCTACGGCGCGGGCGCCTTCACGGGCAAGCCGGTCGTGGTGGTCGGCACCGCGTACGGCCAGTTCGGCGGCGTGTGGGCGCAGGACGAGACCCGCAAGGCCGTGGGCATCGCCGGCGGCACCGTCCTGGAGGACGTCAAGCTCTCCGTCCCCGGCTCCGTGGTCCGCTTCGCGGAGACGCACCCGGTCGACGACGCGGAGGTCGCCGCCCAGATCGCCGAGGTCGTGAGCCGTCTGCACAGCCACGTCGGCGCCGCCGAAGTCGCCTGACAACTCGCCTGTGGGCCGGTCCGGTTGCCCCGGGCCGGCCTTCGGTGTGTCCCGGACCGGTCACCGCGTGTCCCAAGATCGCCACGCCTCTGGCGAAGCAGCGGCCTCCGCGACAGGATGCCCGCATGAAGAGCGATCTCTTTTCCAGTGACCACATGGTGCGGCCGGCCGTCGCGCCGGGGATGACGCTGCAGAACGCCAAGTCCATCAGGTACGCCGTCCAGGGGGAGATGGTCGCGCGCCAGGGCGCGATGGTCGCCTACCGGGGCAGCCTGCAGTTCGAGCGCAAGGGCCAGGGTGTGGGCGGCATGCTCAAGCGGGCCGTCACCGGTGAGGGCCTGCCGCTGATGACCGTCCGAGGGCAGGGCGAGGCCTGGTTCGCGCACGAGGCGCAGAACTGTTTCATCGTGGGCATCGAGCCGGGCGACGTGTTCACGGTCAACGGCCGCAACGTCCTGTGTTTCGACGCCACCCTGTCGTACGACATCAAGACCGTGAAGGGCGCGGGCATCACCGGCGGCGGCCTGTTCAACAGCGTCTTCACCGGCCACGGCGCCCTGGGCCTGATATGCGAGGGCAACCCGCTGGTCATCCCGGTCACCCCGCAGCAGCCGGTGTTCGTCGACACGGACGCCGTCGTCGGCTGGACCGCCCATCTGCGGACCTCGCTGCACCGCTCGCAGTCCATCGGCTCGATGATCCGCGGTGGATCGGGCGAGGCCGTGCAACTGCGCCTGGACGGCGAGGGGTTCGTCGTCGTACGGCCCAGCGAGGTGACCCCGCAGAAGCAGCAGCAGCACTGACCGGCGCCCGACCGTAGCCGGGGGCCGGGGGCGCCGCGCCGCGAGGGCGGCGCCCCCGGCCCGTCCGTCAGTGCTTCCTGGCGGGGGTGTTGGCGGCGGTGACGTTCACGGCCGCCCAGGCCTTGCCCACCGTCTTGTACTCGGTGCTGCCCGACCCGTACATGTCGGCGGCGGCCTTGAGGGTGGCCTTGCGCGCGTCGTGGAAGTCGGTCGTGGAGACCATGTAGCGGGTGAGCGCCCGGTAGAAGACGGCGGTCGCCTTCGCCCGGCCGATCCCGGTCACGCGGGACCCGTCGTACGTCGGCGAGTCGTAGGTCACGGCGCCGATCGTCTTGCGTCCGCTGCCCTCGGCGAGCAGGTAGTACGCGTGCGACGAGATGCCCGAACCGGCGTGCACCTCGGTGTCGTAGGCGGCGGGCGACCAGTAGTCGACCGCCTCCTCCAGCAGGTCGAGGGACGGGTGGTCGAGGCGGCGCAGGAACTTCTGCGCGAGGCCCAGCTTCTCGCCGACCAGGTAATTCGGCGGGTTCTTCGGGTTGTTGGCCGAGAACTCGACGTTCGAGCCGAAGATGTCGGCGAGCGACTCGTTGAGGGAGCCCGCCTCGCCGTACTGGTTGCCCTCCTCGTCCACGCGGGTCGGTTCGAGCGCGGCGGTCGCGTCGACGACGCCGTGGGTCAGCTCGTGCCCGGTGACGTCGAGGACGACGAGCGGCTTCTTGAAGTACCGGCCGTCACCGTCGCCGTAGAGCATGCAGCCGCAGGTGGAGTCCCAGAACGCGTTGCCGACCTTGTCGCCGAAGTGGACCATCCCGCGGGCGCCGGCGCTGTTGTTCTTGATGCCCTTGCGGCCGAAGGTCTTCTTGTAGAAGTCCAGGGTCTTGGTGATGCCGTACTGGGCGTCCACCGCCGCGGTCGACCGGGAGGCCGTGGTGCCGGTGCCCCACTTGTTGTCGGCGTCGGTGAACTTCTTGCCCCGGGCGAAGGATTCCAGTTCCTGTCCCTTGGCGTCCCGGGTCTCGGTGTTCCACCGGGTCGGGTCCTTCAGGAGGTAACTGGTCCGGGCGGTCCGGGTGGTGGTCAGCGCCACCTTGCCGGCGAAGAGGGAGGCTCCGCTTCCGGTCGCCGTGGCCGGGTAGTGGGCCGTCCGCGCCGCGTCCGTGAGCGCCGGCGGACCGGTGGTCAGACCGGTCTGCGGAGTCGCGCTGACGCCCCGCTCGCGCAGGGTGTCGGCCAGGGACGGCGAGATGAACTCGTCGTTGTCCGGGATGCTGCTGCGGATACGGCCGGTGTGGGCGTCCACGACGACCGTGCGGGAGCCGCCGGCCTCCGTGGTGCCGCTGCCGGTCACGGTCACCTGGTAGGCGAGGGCGGCGCCGCCCTCGCGGGCGTCCACGACGAGCCGGGCCGCGCCCGCGTCGCCCTTGGCCGCGTCGGCCGCCTTCCGCTGCGCCTGATCAGTGGTCAACTTGGCTTCCACCGTGACGGGTTCGACCAGGTGCCCGGCGGCCCGGGTCACCCCCAGGTACTGCGAGTGGGCGCCGAGGTGCACGACCAGGTCACCGCCGAGGACCGGGAGGCCCCGGTGTGAGCGGACGAACCGGACGTGCTGCTTGCCGTCGGGGTCCGCCATCACGTCGGTGGCCCGGAGGGTGTCGCCCTTGGCCACACCGGTGGCGTCGGCGTGGGCGAACGCCGCGGCGCCGGCCGCGGCCACCGGCGAGGAGGACGCGGCCGCCACCCGGGCGGGCGCGTCGGGCACCGCCGCGAAGGCGGGGCCGGGGAGCGTGACGGCAGTCGTCACCACGACGGCTGCCGCCACGCGGCGTATGTGGGGTCTACGCACTGATTTCCTTTTCGTACGGGACGGCCGGTGACGCCAACCGCCCTGCGACACGGCGCTGTTGTCACCGCGCGGCCCGACGGGCCCAGGTCACCGCGGGTCCACGAGACCCGACGATGCGTCGCCCGGACAGATGTGCGGGGCCTCGCGGGGGTTGCCTGCGAGGAGGGGTCTGGGGACGGATGTGACTCATGTCGCAGGGGAGGGAGGGGGCGTGGGGTAGGGGTCTTGCGCGGGGCGGGGGTTGGCCGGGGCGGGGGTTGCCGGTTGGTGTATCCCGGGTCCAGGGGGTGCGGGGACCGTCCGGTCACCACGGCCCAGGCCGCTTGGCGAGGCCGCCCAGACCAACGGGCCGCCGGGGTCGTCCGGTCGCCGCACAACCAGGCCCGGCGGGTCCGCACATCACCGGTCCGCAAGGCCGCCCAGCCGGCGGGACCGTCTGCCCGACGGGCCACCCCGCCTCCCCCGCCCGGCGCTCCGTCACACCGTCCGTTCGGACAGCGCCCCCAGCAGGGTGTTCAGTTCGGCCGCTGGGCCGGGGGCGAGGTGCGGGGAGGTGAGGAGGGTGCGGGCCTCGGTGAGGTGGTGGTGGGCGGCGTGCTCGGCTCGGGTGCGCGCGCCCGTCGCCTCGACGAGGGCCACCGCTCGGCGGACACCCGCGGCGTCGAGTGCACCCGCGCCGGCCAGGAGTTCGGCGAGTTCACCGCCTCCGGGCGCCGCGTCCAGGGCGGCCAGAATCGGCAGGGTCTTCTTGCCCTGCCGCAGATCGCCGTGCACCGGCTTGCCGGTGATGTTCGGATCGCCCCAGATGCCCAGCACGTCGTCGGCGATCTGGAACGCGACCCCCAAGTGGCGCCCTGCCCGGTCCAGTCGGGCGACCGTGCGGTCCGGCGCGCCCGCCAGCCGGGCCCCGAGCGCGAGGGCGCAGCCCAGCAGGGCGCCCGTCTTGCGTTCGGCCATCGTCACGTACTCCCCCACGCCGACCGCCCGCGGCCCGGTCCAGGGCCGCTCCGCGAACAGCAGGTCGTCGGCCTGACCGCTGACCAGATCACCGAAGGCCGTGGTCAACTGCCGTATGGCGGAACCCGCGTGGGGCGTGACCGCGATGGTCTCCACGCCCAGCGCGAACAACGCGTCGCCCGCGAGTACGGCGGGCCCGGTGCCGTACGCCTTCCACAGGGATGGGCGGCCACGGCGCAACGCGTCGCCGTCCATGATGTCGTCGTGGAGCAGCGAGAAGGTGTGGACCAGCTCCACCGCGACGGCGGCCGGCACCCCCGCCCGCGCGGGACCCCGGACCACTTCCGCGCCGAGGACGGCCAGCGCCTGCCGGACCCCTTTGCCCGAGGCGTGCTCGACGCGGGTGCCGTCCGCCTCGCGCAGGCCGAGCGCGTATCCGGCCATCTCCGCGACCCACGGATGCAGCCCCTCGATCGCCTCGACCAGCGCGGGGGCGGTGAGTTCGCGGCAGCGGCGCAGGACGTCCCCGGCGGAGGTGAGCGGGGACGCGGGGACGGCGGGCGTCGCCGTCCCCGCCGATGCCACGGCGCCCGTCGCGGTCGGCGGGGTGGCCGACGTCGGGGCGGAAGTGGCGCGGCGGAGCGCCGTCGGACTCATCGCGCGCCCTCCGTCTCGGTGCGCGCCGGCGTCAACCCCAGTTCCGTGCGGGCCCGTTCGACCATCTGCCGGGCGTGCCGCAGCCCGATGCCGTCGAGCAGGGCCGCCAACTCGTCAAGTTCGGCGGCGGTTTCGTCGCGGTCGCGGCCCAGCCGGGCCAGGGACTTGGCCAGTCCGAGCCGGGACAGCGCGCGGCCACGCGGCTCGCCCATCTCCTCGAACTCGGCGAGCGCCTGGGCGTAGACATCGCGGGCCTCGGCGTAACGCCTGTCCCGGTAGAGGACGTTGCCGCGCATCTTGTGGTTGTAGGCGAGCGCACCGGACAGCTTCATGGCGCGGCAGGACGTCTCCGCCTCGGTGAGCAGTTCGAGGGCGCGCTCCGCGTCGCCGTCGCGTACCGAGACGATGTCCGCGAGGCCGCGCAGGGCCCAGGCGTGCCCGCGCCGGTCGTCGGCTCCGGCGGCTATCCCGGCCGCCTCTTCGAAGAGGGCGTACGCGGTGTCGTAGGAGCCGGTGTTGCGGTGGATCTGGGCGATGCCTTCGAGGGCCCAGACGGTGTGGCGGGCCTCGCCGCGTTTGCGGGCCTCGGCGAGGAGCTGTTCGTGCAGCGCGGTCACCGCCTCGTAGTCGCCCTGGATGCGGCCGGTCTCGGCCATGCCCGCCAGGGAGTAGCCGCGCACCACGACGTCCCCGGCCCGGCCGCCGAGTTCGGCGGCGAGCCGCAGCAGCCGCCACGCCAGGGGGAACGCGCCGCGCTGCCGCGCCAGTGTTCCGCCGCTCCACAGCGCCCACGCCATCCCGGCGCCGTCACCCGCCGCGCGCGCCGTGCGGTAACTCGCCTTCCAGGCGCGGTCGGCGTCCGCCACCTGCCCGAGCCTGCGGTGCGCCTCGGCGACCGCGAGGCCCGACCGGGCGGCTTCGGCGCGTTCTCCCGCACGTTCGGCGGCGCGCAGCCGCTCGGTCCCGGCCGCGAGGACGTCGGTCAGGGAGGAGTTCACGGACAGGGTGGTCAGGGCGCCCTGGTACTCCGGGGCGAAGGCCTTGCCGTACATGAATGCCTTTCCGTCTGCCACCGGCGGGCCACGGGTGGATCGGCCCGGCGGTGCTGCTGTTTCCGGTTGCTGTGAGGTCCTGACGTGCGCGGACGTGCTCCGCCGATACGTCACGGCCGGTATACACTGCATGTATACACGGTGCGTATACTTCGTCCGATTTCCACCCGTGAACCACGGATCACCGGAGGTCGACGCGTCAGTCGCTCGTCGCCGGTCAAGACGTCGATCACGTTCACGGGGTTGCCTCCCCCACGCGATCACGTCGTGCGGGGCCGCCAACCGGCCATCCAGGGGCGGGAATCGGCCGTAGATGCCCGCGTGCTTCCGCTATCCCTGGGCGAGGCGGCGCTGGTTGTCCCTGGGCGAGGCGGAGCCGGTTGTCCCTGGGCGAGGCGGAGCTGTTGACGCACCGCGGATCCCACCCTGCTCACCGGCATCGTCCGGGCCGGGTTCCGGACTCTCACCGAGTCCCTTTCTGAGCTACAGGCAGATGGGCTACGGTGTTCTGACCTGCTGGAACTCGCAGTTGATCACATCTGACGTCCGGCCGTGCCACCAGGACTTGAGGCAATCGGGAGGTGTGGGGCGGCGGCAGCGATTCCCCTGTGAAAGGCCCCCGAGCATGTCCTCATCCCCCATGCACGCCGACGAGGCGCACATCGACGGTGCGCTCGTGCGGCGGCTGTTGCGTGGGCGGTTCGCCGCGTGGGCCGAACTGCCTCTCGAACGGGTCGAGTCGGCCGGGACGGTCAACGCCCTCTACCGGCTCGGGGACGAGCTGGCCGTGCGGCTGCCCCGGATTCCGGGCGGTGCCGACGACGTGGTCAAGGAGGCGCTCTGGCTGCCGCGGCTCGCTCCGCTGCTTCCGGTCCCCGTGCCGGAGATCCTCGGGGTCGGCGCTCCCGCCGAGGGTTACCCCTGGCACTGGACGGTGCAGCGCTGGATCGACGGCGAACCGCCCGTTCCCGGCGCGCTGTCCGACGCGCGGGGCCTGGCGGCCGGCCTCGGCGCGTTCGTCGCCGCGCTGCGCCGGGCCGATGTGCCCGGCGGACCGCCCGCCTACCGGGGTGGACCGCTGGCGGGCGTCGACGCCGAAACGCGGGCGGCCATCGAGGAGTTGCGCGGCACCATCGACACCAGGGCGGCCACGGAAGCCTGGGAGGACGCGCTCGCGGCGCCGGAGTGGACCGGTCCACCCGTCTGGCTGCACGCGGACCTGATGCCGATGAACCTCCTGACCCGCGCGGGCCGCCTCGCCGGCGTCATCGACTTCGGCACGTTCGGCACCGGCGATCCCGCCTCCGACCTCATCCCGGCGTGGAACCTGCTCCCCCCGGAACAGCGTCCCGTCTTCCGGGAGGCGGCGGGCGCCGATGACGCCCAGTGGGCGCGGGG
Organism: Streptomyces sp. NPDC007084; assembly: GCF_040703595.1. NCBI lineage: Bacteria > Bacillati > Actinomycetota > Actinomycetes > Kitasatosporales > Streptomycetaceae > Streptomyces > Streptomyces sp. NPDC007084. Next base: position 22,755 of record NZ_JBEYFY010000048.1, on the reverse strand, counting down.
CCGCGGCTGGGCGCTGTCGATGGCCCTGATCCAACTGCCGTACTACCACGAGACGAACCCGGTGATGGCGGACAACGCCCGGCACGTGATCCACGAGGTACTGGCCGAACACCGGGATCGTTAGCACGCGTTGACCGGCCTCCGTTCGGTCCACCACGGGCATTGGCCGGCGCCGATCGCTCCACCAGCGGGCATCGGCCGGAACCGCTCAGCCCACCGGTCGACATCGGCCGGCCCCCGGTCAGTCCACCCACCGGCGTTGGTGAAGTCCGCTCAGTCCACCAGTGCCTGGGTGCCGAGGACGCCGAGGAGGGCCAGGCGTTCGGCGTCCTCCGTGCCGGGCTCGGCGGTGTAGACCATGATCCGCAGGTCGCTGCCCGCGACGGCCAGCACGTCACAGTCCAGGGTCACCGCGCCGACCTGCGGATGGTCGACGGTCTTGCGTGAGGCCTCGTGGTGGGCGACCGTCCCCGCGTCCCACAGCTCCGCGAACCGGTCACTGGCGGCCCGCAGCTCTTCGACCAGCCGCCGGAGCCGCTGGTCGGCGGGGTACCGGCCCGCCGTCGCGCGCAGGTCGGCCGCGAGCGTGGCCTCGAACGTGCGCGACTCCTCCGGTGTGTGGCGTACCCGGCTGCCGGGGCCGACGAAGTTGCGCCAGACGCCGTTGCGTTCGTTGCCGCGCCACCCCGAGGGGTCGCCGAGCAGGGCGGCGTAGAGCGGGTTGGCCAGCAGCAGGTTCCACGCCGCGTCGTACACCCCGACGGGCGTCCCGGTCAGCCGGTCGAGGAGTCGGTGGACGCCCGGGGTGATGTGCGCGGGCACCATCCCCCGGCCCGGCGGCACCAGCCCGGCCACCTCGAAGAGGTGCTCCCGCTCGGCCGCCGACACGCGCAGCGCCCGCCCGAGGGCTTCGACGACCTGCTCGGAGGGGTTGGCGGCGCGGCCTTGTTCGAGCCGGGTGATGTAGTCGACCGAGATCCCCGCGAGGAGGGCCAGTTCCTCGCGGCGCAGCCCGGCCGCGCGCCGGTGGCCGCCTCCGGGCAGCCCCGCCGCCTGTGGGGAGACCCGGTCGCGCCAGCGCCGTACCGTCCTGCCGAACTCCATGCTCGCCATGTCCCCAACTGTGCACCCCGGCAGGCGCGGCTGCCTGGTACCCGCAGTCCCAGGAAGACCGGACGCCTGGCTGTCCGCGGTCCTCCGCCGGATTCTGGCCCCATGACCACAACACTGATCACCGGAGCGAACAAGGGTCTCGGTTTCGAGACCGCCCGCCGGCTCGTCGCGGCGGGCCACACCGTCTACGTCGGCAGCCGGGACCCCGAGCGGGGCCGCCGGGCCGCCGCGGAACTGGGGGCGCGCGCCCTCGTCATCGACGTCACCGACGACGCGTCCGTCGCCGCCGCGGCGAAGACCGTGGAGGCCGACGGCGGCCTGGACGTCCTGATCAACAACGCCGGTGTCGAGGGGCGCGGCGAGGGCAACAGCATCGTCGGCGCCGCCGACACGACCGCGGACACCCTGCGCGAGCTGTTCGAGACGAACGTCTTCGGCGTCGTCCGCGTCACCCACGCCTTCCTGCCACTGCTCCGGCGGTCCGCCGCCCCGGTCGTGGTGAACGTGAGCAGCGGCCTCGCCTCGCTGACCGCCATGAGCGACCCCGACTCGCCGGCGCACTTCTATCCGGGCATCGCCTATCCCGCGTCCAAGACGACCGTCAACATGATCACCGTGCAGTACGCCAAGGCGTTCCCGGACATCCGGATCAACGCGGTCGAGCCCGGTTTCACGGCCACCGACCTGAACGGCAACACCGGCGTGCAGACCGTCGAGCAGGGCGCCGAGATCATCGTCCGGATGGCCCGCGTCGGCCAGGACGGCCCGACCGGCGGCTACTTCGCCGCGGAGGGCCCGCTCCCCTGGTGACCCGGCCGGTCCGGCAGGCCGCCGTGACACCGCGGCGCCGGTGACACCGCGGCGCCGTTGCCGCGGCGGCCCCCGCCACAGCCCTCGCCACAGCCCGCCCAGCCACGGCCCGCCCCTGCGCGAGCAGACTCGGCGCGGGCAGGGGCCACCCCATCAATGGAACACGTATTCGAATACAGGAGTACGCTGGCTCCATGGCCACGCACCTCCAGGGCTCGCTGTTCGACCAGACGGACGAGCTGCACCTCGGCCCGCTGAACGGGACGCGCCGCACCCCTCTGGATGCCGGTGCCTGGATCGACCTGCTGCCCGGCTGGCTCGGCGGCGCCGACGAACTGTTCGCCCGGCTCGCCGCCGAGGTGCCGTGGCGGGCGGAACGCCGCCAGATGTACGAGCAGGTGGTCGACGTACCCCGGCTGCTCTCGTACTACCGGGCGGGCGAGGCGCTGCCGCATCCGGTCCTGGACCAGGCACGGGACGCGCTGTCCGCGCACTACGCCGCCGAACTGGGCGAACCCTTCACCACGGCCGGGCTGTGCTACTACCGGGACGGCCGCGACAGCGTTGCCTGGCACGGGGACCGGATCGGCCGGGGCGCCCGCGAGGACACCATGGTCGCCATCCTGTCCGTGGGCGCGCCGCGCGACCTCCTGCTGCGGCCCCGGGGCGGCGGAGCGACCGTGCGCCGCCCGCTGGGCCACGGGGACCTCATCGTGATGGGCGGCTCCTGCCAGCGCACCTGGGAGCACGCGGTCCCCAAGTCGGCGCGGGCGGCGGGCCCCCGGATCAGCATCCAGTTCCGGCCCGCCGGAGTGAACTGACCGCCCGCCGGGGCGCGCCGCTCAGGGAGCGAGCTGGGCCTGCACCGCCGGGGCGTACCGGTCCACGATGGCGTCGACGGCGGTGGCGCGCAGATGGGTGCCGCGCGCGATGCCGTACATCACGCCGAGGCCGAGCAGGGTGCTCACGGCCAGCTCGGCGCGCAGACCCGCGTCCGGACCGCCGAGCCGCTCGGCGAGACGCTCGCTGACCTGCGTACGGAAGTTGGCCCGCAGTATGTCGCCCTGCTCCCCCTGGAGGGGGGCGAAGACGATCCGCAGGACGGGGTCGGCGCCGCGCTGGGTCTGGCCTTCGAGGAGGTGGCGGACCATGTGCCGGCCGAGGTCCTCCAGCGGGGCGTCGAGCAGGGCGTCGGCGTCGGACTCGAAGGACATGACGCGGGCGAACAGCGCGTCCTTGTTGCCGAAGTACTTCAGGATCAGCGGCGGGCTCACCCCGGCCCGGTCGGCGACCGCCTTGAGGGTGATGTCGGCGTGGGCGTGCCGGGCGAGCAGATGGCGGGCCGCGCGCAGGATGGCCGCCCGGCTGGCCTCGGCGTCGCGGCGGGGCGGGGCCGTGGGGGCGGCCTCCCCCGGTGCCGCGCCGCCCGGCTGGTCGCCGGACGGCGGGAGGGGCGCGGGCGCGGTGAGACCTGTGGGGGGCGTGGTCACGGTGCTCAGGCTCCTTCGAGCGCCTCGTCGCGGGACGCGCCGGTGGGGCTGCCGGTGCGCGGGGTGACGCGCGAGGCAGGGTCGGTGGGTATCGACAGGGCGGCCGCGCAGGCCACCAGGGCGACCGTACCCGCCATGGCGAAGGCCAGCAGATACCCGTGCAGCGTCGGGACGGGGGCGCCGGCGACGAGGCTCGTGTGGTGCACCAGGACGGCGGCCACCGCCGCGCTGCACACCGCCTGCCCGATCGTGCGCATCAGGACGTTGACGCCGTTGGCCGACGCGGTCTGGCCGGCGGGCACCGCGCGCAGGATCAGGGTCGGCAGGGCGGAGTAGGCGAACGTGGTGCCGATCGCGCAGACCGTGGCGCCGACGATGATCATCCACAGGTCGCGGCTGTCCAGGATCCGTATCGCGTAGCCGGAGGCGATGATCACGGTGCCGAGGGCGAGCGTGACGCGCGGGCCCCGGGCGGCGGAGATGCGCGCCGAGACGGGCGAGAGGAAGAGCATGGTCACTCCGCCGGGCAGCAGGCACAGGCCGGTCGCCACGATGGACAGGCCGAGGCCGTAGCCGGTGGCGGCGGGGGCCTGCACGAGCTGTGCGGTGACCAGCGAGTTACCGTAGAAGGCGAAGCCGGTCAGCAGGGCGGCGATGTGCGGCAGCGCGACGCGGGGGCGGGCGGCCAGCCGCAGGTCGACGAGGGGGCTCTCGGCGCGGAGCTGCTGGCGCCACCACACGGCGAGGATCACGACGCAGGCGGCGAACAGGCCGAGCACGGCCGGGCTGGTCCAGCCCCAGGTGCCGCCCTGCGACACGGCGAGGAGCAGACACACGAGTCCGGCGGCCAGGCCCAGCGCGCCCAGGGTGTCGAAGCGGCCGGGCTCGCGTACCGGGGACTCGCGGACCGCCCACCAGGCCAGCGTGAGCCCGACGACACCGAGCGCGGTGGTGGCCCAGAACATCACGTGCCAGTTCGCGTACTGGACGATCAGCGCGGCCAGCGGCAGACCGAGGGCGGCCCCGATGCCCACCGTGGAACTCATCAGGGCGACGGCGGAACCGGTGCGCTCGGGCGGCAGTTCGTCGCGCAGGATGCTGATCGACAGGGGCACCACGGCCGCCGCCGCGCCCTGGAGCGCCCGGGCGACGATCAGGATGCCGATGTCCGAGGTGAGCGCGCACATCAGCGAGCCGACCGTCATCAGCCCGAGGGCCATCAGCAGGACACGGCGCTTGCCGTACATGTCGCCGGCGCGGCCGAGGACGGGCGTCAGGACCGCTCCGGACAGGAGGGTCGCGGTGACCATCCACGAGACGGCGCCCGCCGAGGCTCCGGTGAGCCGGGGAAGGTCGGGCAGCAACGGGACGACCACCGTCTGCATGACGGCCATGAGGATTCCGCCGAACGCGAGGACGGGGATCGCGAGCCGCTCGCGCAGAGCCGCCATGAACACTCCAGGAGTCAGTACGAAGAAAGGGGTGAATGACAATTCACCTTACCGGTGAATTGTCATTCACCCCACCCCGCCCGCTTCTCCCGGGCCGCCCGCTACCGGTGCGAGCGGGCCTGCACCCCGCGTGCCAGTTTCGGTCCGAGCCAGCGCTTGAAGCGGCGCAGCGCCTCGAGGCGGCCGGCGGCGCGGTCGATGCGGTAGTAGAGCTGCGGTGGGACGTACGGCAGCAGTGGTGAGTGCCGCTGGCCGAGCAGCGCGAACATCTGGGCCGGCGGGAGGCCGATGTAGCGCGGCAGGTTCTCGTACCACTGGGCGCTGTGGCGGGCGGCGCTCTGCACCGCCAGCAGTTCGGCCCTGCGCTCCCGCCCGTAGCGGTCGAGGGCGGCCTCCAGGTCCGGGGTCTCGCGCAGCGCGCGGGCCAGCGAGATGGCGTCCTCCAGGGCGAGGGTGGTGCCGGCGCCGATGGAGTAGTGGGTGGTGTGGGCGGCGTCGCCGAGCAGGACCAGGTTGCCGCGGTGCCAGGTGCGGTTCGTCAGGGTCCGGAAGCGGAGCCACTGGGCGGGGCCGTCCGGCTGGGACCGGCCGATCAGGGCGTGCCCGTCGAGCAGGTCGGCGAAGAGCTTCTCCAGGAGGGCGAGACCGTCGGGCTCGCTCGCGGTGTCGAGTCCGAGTCCGGTCCAGGTCTGCGGGGAGCACTCGACGACGAGCGTGCTGTGGTCCTCGCTGAACGGGTAGGCGTAGCACCAGACCCAGCCGTGGTCCGTCTCCACGAAGGAGAAGGTGAAGGAGTCGAAGACCCGGGTGGTGCCGAGCCAGACGTAGTAGTTGCGGCCGAGGGCGATCTCGGTGCCGAAGTGGTCGGCGTGGCGCTCGCGCAGGGCGCTGTTGACGCCGTCGCCTGCGACGATCAAGTCGGCCTCGGGCAGTCGCCCCGCGGTGACCTCGTGTTCGTACTCGACGCGTACGCCGAGCGCCCGGGCCCGCTCGGCGAGCAGGTCGAGCATCCTGCGGCGGCCGATGCCGAATCCCTCGTCGCCGGGGTGCACGGTGGTGCGGTCGCCGACGTGGGCGACGCCCTGACTCCAGCACACCGAGTTGTCGCGGACGGCGAGCGCGGACACGGGGTCGCCCTCGCGCAGTTTGTCGAGCAGGCCCGCCCAGTAGGTCACGCCCCAGCCGTAGGTGGAGCCGGCCGGGTTCCGCTCATGGACGGTGATGTCATGGGACGGGTCCTGGAGCTTCATCAGGATCGAGAAGTACAGGCTTGCGGGTCCGCCACCGACGCACGCGATCTTCACGCGCACTCCCCTATGTTGCACAAAGCGGTCAATTGATCACGAAGAGTAGCAGGGGTCGGGGGGTCCGGGATTTCACGCCAGTTCACGGGCGTGAGCGCCGCCACTCGCGAGGGCGCGCGACAGCAAGATCATCCGCAACGGGCACGCCCGCCGCAGGATTTGCTCCGGCGCCCCGTTTCCCGCACCTCGCACAGCAAGATCATTTTCGTTCAATCCTGTACGACATGTACGAGATTGTCCGGATCATAGCCAACCGACATCCGGCGATTTCTCCCGCTGTTTGGCGATCCGATAGGCATACCGGGTCAGCAACTCAGCCCATTCCAGGAGGAGTCCGCATGCCGGAACTCACCCGCCGCCGCGCCCTCGGGGCCGCCGCCGCACTCGCCACCGCCGCCGGCGCCCAGGCCCTCACCGCCCCCTCGGCGTCCGCGTCACCGGCCGCCACACCCGGCCGGATGCCCGAGGAGCACCACCACGGAGGTCCGGAAGCCTTCGACGAGGTGTTCCAGGGGCGCCGCATAGAGGGCCGCCCGGTCACCGGGGGCGGTCACCACCACGGCGCCGGCTACGCCGTGTTCATCGACGGCGTGGAACTGCACGTGATGAGCAACGCCGACGGGAGCTGGATCAGCGTCGTGAGCCACTACGACCCGGTGCCGTCCCCGCGCGCCGCCGCCCGCGCCGCCGTCCTGGAACTCCAGGGGGCACCGCTCGTGCCCTTCGCCGCCAACTGAGCCACCCAGCAAGCAGATCGTGGAGTCCCGCACATGACCGTACGCAAGAACCAGGCGAGCCTGACCACGGACGAGAAGCGGCGCTTCGTCGCCGCGCTCCTCCAGCTCAAGCGCAGTGGCCGCTACGACGCCTTCGTCACGACGCACAACGCCTTCATCATCGGCGACACCGACAACGGCGAACGGACGGGCCACCGTTCACCGTCGTTCCTGCCCTGGCACCGCAGATTCCTGCTCGAGTTCGAGCGGGCCCTGCAGTCCGTGGACGCCTCGGTGGCGCTGCCCTACTGGGACTGGACCGCCGACCGCACCACCCGCTCCTCGCTGTGGGCGCCCGACTTCCTCGGCGGCACCGGGCGCAGCCTCGACGGCCGGATGATGGACGGCCCGTTCGCCGCCTCGACCGGCGACTGGCCGGTCACCGTGCGCGTGGACACCCGGACGTATCTGCGCCGGTCGCTGGGCACCGGGGTGCGGGAGCTGCCCACCCGCGCCGAGGTGGACTCCGTGCTCTCGATGGCGACGTACGACATGGCGCCCTGGAACAGCGCCTCGGACGGTTTCCGCAATCACCTCGAAGGGTGGCGGGGCGTCAACCTGCACAACCGGGTGCATGTGTGGGTGGGCGGCCAGATGGCCACCGGCGTCTCCCCGAACGACCCGGTGTTCTGGCTGCACCACGCCTACATAGACAAGCTGTGGGCGCAGTGGCAGCGCCGACACCCCGGGTCGGGGTACGTGCCGGTCGCGGGGACGCCGAACGTCGTGGACCTGGACGAGACGATGAAGCCGTGGAACGACGTCCGGCCCTCGGACCTGCTGGACCACACGGCCTTCTACACCTTCGACACGGACTGACCGGACACCCGGACGGACCGGCCGCCCGGCCGCCCGGCGGTCAGGCAGGCGGTCAGGCGGTCAGGCGGTGCTCGACGCCTCCCCGCGGCACTCGGGGTGGCCCCAGCCCTGGCCGTTCTTCGCGATGGTCTCCCCCGCCGCGTAGGAACGCCCGCAGACGCAGCGGCCGGGGAACTTCGCCTTGAGGGTGCGGCCCGACGCGCCCTGCCGGGGCGTCTTGGCGGCGGTGCGGCGGCGGGCCGGTGCCGAGGAGGCGGGGGTGTCGGGCGACGCCGGCGGCTCCGGGGAGCCGAGGTCGCTGCCGGCCGGCTGCTGCACGACGGCGGCCTGGCTGGCGGCGCGGTCGGCGAAGTCGTTCAGCCGGTCGCCGTCGACCTGGTGGGCGGGCACGTAGCGGAACTCCACGGTGCGGCCGGTGAGGAGTTCGTCGATCCGGGCGACGAGTTCCTGGTTGGCGACGGGCTTGCCCGCGGCCGTCTTCCAGCCCTTGCGCTTCCAGCCCGGCAGCCAGGTGGTGACCGCCTTCATCGCGTACTGGGAGTCCATCCGGATCTCCAGCGGGACGTCGGGCGCGACCGCCGTCAACAGGCGCTCCAGCGCCGTCAGTTCGGCGACGTTGTTGGTGGCGGTGCCGAGCGGGCCGGCCTCCCAGCGGGTGGGGGTCTCGTCCCCGTCGGCGACGACCCAGGCCCATCCTGCGGGTCCCGGGTTTCCCTTCGAGGCCCCGTCACAGGCGGCCACAACGCGTTCAGGCATGGCTCCGATCATGCCACGCCCGCACGGCGGTCCCGTCCACCGGGAGTGGGCTCACGGCAGGACCGCGTGCCCGGAGGTCGCGAGCAGGCGCAGGCCGAGCAGGGTGGCCGTGTGCAGCACGTACTTCCCGTCGCGGTGGCTGTCCACCAGGCCGCCGTCGCGCAGCACGCCGATCTGGTAGCTGACGCTGGGCATCGCGATCCCCACCGCCGCGGCGACCTCCGAGGTGGTGCGGGAACCGCCGAAGGCGACCTCGGTCAGGACGGCGGTCCGGGTGCGGCCCAGCAGGCGTTCGACACCGTCCTCGGTGTTGCGGGCGACGGTCAGCGGGGCCTTCTCCACCGGGTAGACCAGCACGGGATCGAGGCCGGGGTCGGCCAGCGCGGTCGGGCGGCGCCAGCAGAAGAACGAGGGGACGAGGAGCAGTCCGCGGCCCTCCAGGTACAGGTCCCGTTCGGTGGGATAGTCCACTTCGAGCACCGGGGCACGCCAGCGGGCCATCGGCCGCAGCCCCTCTAGCAGGGCTTGGGTCCCGCCGTCCAGGACGGCCCGGGAGCGCAGGTCGACATCGTTGCCGACGGCGGTGCGGATGTGCGGCCAGTACGGCTGGAGGAGGGTGCGGAAGTAGGCGGAGAGCGCGGCCGTGAGGGCGTGCAGCGTGTCTCCGCCGGGGCGGCCGAGGGAGGCCGTCCAAGGCGGCAGCGGACGGGACTCGGCCAGCCGGGTCAGGTCCTGGGTCAGCCGGGAGCGCGGGGTCCCGCGCAGCGCTTCGAGGCCGGCCGGCAGTCCCCCGCCGGTGACCGGCGGGGTGAGAAAGTCCGGGATGTATCCGGCCGCCGGGATCAGGGACCGTAACGGGCGCAGCGCACGGCCGGCGAGCGCGTCGGCGGCCAGCCGGTCGCGGGCGGCGCGCCGCCAGTGCCCGAAGTCGAGCGGTCCCTGACCGGTCTCCAGCCGGCAGACGCTGCAGACCAGTTCCCACAGGGGGTCCGGCTGCCGGGCGACCCGTACGTTCTGCAGGTCCTGCGAGGTGAAGTGGATACGCAGCATCGCGGTCTCTTTCGCTCGCCGTCCTGGTGGGGGGGCCGGCCACCCGCGGGTGGCACGGTCATCAGGAGGGACGAACACCGCGTGCCGGTGGTTGCCCGGGCGCCGGAAAGCGTCAGGACACGTCCGAAAGCCCCGGCATCTCGCCCTGGGTGGTGGACATGTCGATGACGGAGAACGAGGCGCCCTGCGGGTCGCTGATCGCCGCGAAGCGTCCGAACGGGCTGTCCATCGGCCCGAACCGCAGGATGCCGCCGCGCGCGGTCGCCCGGGCCACCGCCTCGTCGCAGTCGTCCACGGCGAAGTACACGTTGATGTACGGCGGTACCTCGGGCGGGAAGTCGTCCGTCATGGTCATCCGGCCGAGGACGGGGTTCCCGTCGAGGCTGAAGACGCGGAAGTCGACGTTGTCGTCCTCCATCTGCCGGGCGCTGTAGGGGAAGACGCCGGAGAAGAACGTGTCGGCCTTGCCTGCGTCGCGGGTGAAGACCTCGGCCCAGGCGTACGCGCCGGGCTCCCCCACCTTCTCGAAGCCCTCGTGGATTCCGCCCTGCCAGACGCCGAAGACGGCACCGCTCGGGTCGCGGGCCAGGGTCATGGTGCCGAAGTCGCCGACCCGCATCGGCTCCACGAGCACCTCGCCGCCGTTGGCCTTGATCTTCTCGGCGGTCGCGGCGGCGTCCGGGGAGGCCAGATACAGACACCAGGCGGACTGGCCCTCCTGGCCGGGCATCGGCGGTACGACGGCGGCCACCGCCTTGCCGTCGGAGAAGGCCTGCGTGTAGTTGCCGTACTCGGAGGACGACTCGCCGAAGGTCCAGCCGAGCACGTCACCGTAGAAACTCTTGGCCCCCTCGACATCGCTGAACATCGCGTCCGCCCAGCAGGGCGTTCCTTCGGGCTGTACGGCCATGACTGACGACCTTCTCCGGTTCGGTGGACGGTTCGGTTCCGCTTTTCACGCTAGCCAGGCTTCTCCCGGGTCGCGCGCCGAGCGGCGGGCGCCGCACGAGACTGGACGGAGGCGGACATGTGACCGACGGGACGGAGTGCGTGATGACACTCGCGTGGGAAGTGGCCCGGCCGGGGCCGGTCGAGGGAGAGCCGCTGCGCCGGGTGGACCGGCCGGTGCCGACGCCGGGCGCGGGCGAACTGCTGGTGCGGGTGAGCGCCTGCGGGGTGTGCCGCACCGATCTCCATGTCACCGAGGGCGACCTGCCCGTGCGCCGTGCCGGGGTGACGCCGGGCCACGAGGTCGTGGGGCGGGTGGCGGGCACGGGCCCCGGGGTCACCGGCTTTGCGCCGGGCGAGCGGGTGGGCGTCGCCTGGCTGCGCCGCGCGGACGGAACCTGCGCTTACTGCCTGCGCGGCGCCGAGAACCTGTGCCCGGCGTCCGAGTACACCGGCTGGGACGCGGACGGCGGCTACGCGGAGTACACGACGGTGCCGGCCGGCTTCGCCTACCGGCTGCCCGAGGGGGTGGACGACGTGGCCCTGGCTCCACTGCTGTGCGCGGGCATCATCGGCTACCGGGCGCTGCGCCGGGCCGCGCTGCCGCCGGGCGGCCGGCTCGGGCTGTACGGCTTCGGCGGCAGCGCCCATCTCTGCGCGCAGCTCGCGCTCGCCGAGGGCGCGACCGTGCACGTCCTGACCCGCGACCCGGCCGCGCGCCGCCTCGCGCTGGAGCTGGGCGCGGCCTCGGCGCGCGGCGCGTACGACGAACCGCCCGAGCGGCTCGACAGCGCGATCCTGTTCGCGCCGGTCGGCGATCTGGTGCCGGTCGCGCTGCGGGCGCTGGACCGGGGCGGGGTCCTGTCGGTGGCGGGCATCCACCTGAGCGACGTACCGCCGCTGCGCTACGAGAGCGAGCTGTTCTACGAGAAGGAGCTGCGCAGCGTCACCTCCAACACGCGCGAGGACGGGCGGGCGTTCCTGGCGCTGGCCGAGCGGCACGGGGTGCGGGCGACGACGCACGTCTATCCGCTGTCGCGGGCGCCGGAGGCGCTGCGGGACCTCAAGGCGGGCGCCTTCGACGGCGCGGCGGTACTGGTGAACGACGTCTCGCCGTCCTCCTGAGCGTGCGGGCGGGTCGCCGCCGTGCGTGGATGGAGCCGGGCGTGAGCTGCGGTGGAGGTGGCATGACGGGCCAGGGCGGTGAGCACACGGCGGACGCGGCGGTGCCGCCCGAGGCCGGGGCCGGCTCGTCGGCCGACGCCGTGGACGACACCCCCGCCGACGACGCCGTGGCCGACGCCGTCGACTCGGTCGGCACCACCCTCGACGGGCGGACCACCTGCGCGGAGCTGGCGGCGTTCGCCCACCGGCACCGCTGTGAGGCCGCCGCCGTGGATCTGCTGCCCTCGGCCGTGCCCGCCGGCGAGTGCGGCCGGGACCCCGTACTGTCCCGGGTCGCGACGGCGGGTCAGGCGGAATTGCTCACCCCGTCCACGGGCCCGCGTCCGCTGTCCGTTCGGGCGCTGGCGGAGGGACGTCCGGTGACGGCGTCGGTCGACCTGTCCGGCCGGACACCGCGCCAGGTCATGCTGGTGCCGCTGCTCGCGCGGGGACGGCTGTACGGGGTGCTGGCCGGCGTCCGGCGCGGGGCGCCGTTCAGCGACGCGGAGCTGGCGGGAGCGCGCCACGCGGCGCGCCTGGCGGCCGTGCACCTCGGGCACGCCCGCGACCACGACGCCGTTCGGGGCACCGTCCTGGACCTCCAGCGCGCGCTGCTGGCCGAGCCGGGCCGGCCGCACCCCAACCTGGACCTCGCCACCCGCTATCTGCCGGCCGGGGGCAGCACCCTGGTGGGCGGCGACTGGTTCGAGACCGTACGGCTGCACTTCGGGCGCACCCTGCTGGTGGTGGGCGACGTGATGGGGCACGGGCTGGACGCGGCGGTGGACATGAACGCCTACCGCTCGATGCTCCGCTATGTCGCCTCCACGGATCTGCCGCCCCACCGGGTGCTGCGCCGGCTGGACGCGGCGGTCGCCGAGGACGGCACCCGGCGTCCGGCGACCTGCCTTCTGGTGCGGGTCGATCCGGCCCGGGGCACGGCGGCGATCTCGGGCGCCGGACATCTGCCTCCGGTGGTGTTCGCCGGGGACGGCTCGGGCGAGCTGCTGTCGCTGCCGGTGGGCCCGCCGCTGGGCACCGGGGTGGGTGGCTACGAACAGGTGACGCGCGCGCTCGCCCCGGACGACACGCTGGTGATGTTCACCGACGGGCTGGTCGAGCGCCGGGGCGAGGACATCGACGCGTCGCTGGCGAGGCTGGCGGCGCTGCGGCTGCCGCCGGGGGCGGGTGTCGGCGGGCTGCTCGACGCGGTGCTCGGCAGGCTGGACGCCCGGCACGCGGAGGACGACGTGGCCGTCCTCGCGGCCCGTATCCGCGTGCGCCCGGCCGCCGACTGAGCCACGTCCCGCGGCCTGCCAGGGCGCCGACCGAGCCACGCCCGCCGTCCGCCCGGCCGCCGAACGAGCCACACGCGCCCTCGTCCGGCCTTCGAACGAGCCGCGCCCGCGGTCCCTCCCCGGCGCACGCGGTCCGCTCGTGCCGCGGACCGCTCGTGCCGCCGGTGCCGCCCCCCGGCTCCGGCGCTGCGGCCGTACGTGAACGGGCCCGGCACCGGCACCCGGCCAAGGGTGTAGTCCGGGGTCCGCCTGGGGAGAGAGCGCTTGCTCCTACTAGGCCACTGGAGGGACCACCGCCGATGGCGTCGTCCGAGAAACCGCTCGACCACCGCTACCGGGACGAGCACCCGATCCGCACCCTCACCTATCTGTTCCGCGCCGACCGCGCCCGGCTCGCCGCCGCGTTCCTCGTCTTCACCGTCAAGCACAGCCCGCTGTGGCTGCTGCCGCTGATCACCGCGTCCATCATCGACACCGTCGTCCAGCACCGGCCGGTGACCCGGATCTGGCTGAGCGCCGGGATCATCCTGTTCATCCTGCTGGTCAACATCCCCATGCACCTGCTGTACGTCCGGCTCCTGTACGGCAGTGTCCGCCGCATGGGCACGGACCTGCGGTCGGCGCTGTGCACCCGGATGCAGCAGCTCTCCATCGGCTACCACTCGCGGGTCAGCGCGGGTGTCCTCCAGGCCAAGGTGATCCGCGACGTGGAGACCGTGGAGCAGATGGTCCAGCAGACGGCCGAGACCGGGCTCGGCGCGCTGACCGTGCTCACCGGCGGTCTCGTCGTCATCGCCGTGCGCACACCGGAGTTCGTGCCCGTCTTCCTGTGCGTGGTGCCGGTCGCCGCGCTGCTGGTGGCCCGGCTGCGGACGCGGCTGCGCACCCAGAACGAGCACTTCCGGCACGAGGTCGAGCATCTGTCCTCACGGGTGACGGAGATGACCCGGCTGATACCGGTCACCCGGGCCCACGGCCTGGAGGGCAAGGCGCTGCGCCGGGTGGACGGCACGCTGCGCCAGGTGCTCAGCTCGGGTCTGCGCCTCGACCTGCTCAACGGCCGGTTCGGCGCGCTGGCCTGGGTGTTCCTGAACGCGGTCGGCGTCCTCTTCCTGACGGGCGCCGCGCTGGTGTCGTACTACGGGTACTGGAGTGTCACGCCGGGCGACGTGGTGATGCTCAGCGCGTTCCTGACCACTCTCACCAACTCCACCACCACGCTGGCGGGTCTCGCGCCGGTCATCACCAAGGGCCTGGAGTCGGTGCGTTCGGTCGGCGAGGTGCTCCAGGCGCCCGAACTGGAGGACAACGAGGGCAAGACGGAGGTCGTCTCGGTGCGGGGCGCGGTGACCTTCGAGGGAGTCGGTCACACCTACGCGCAGGGACCGGGACGCGCTCACGAACAAGGGCCGCCCGCCGTACGGGACTTCACCCTGGCCGTCGCCCCCGGGGAGACCGTGGCGCTGGTGGGGGCCTCGGGGGCCGGCAAGTCCACGGTGCTCAACCTGGTCATCGGGTTCATCCGTCCGACGTCGGGCCGGCTGCTGCTCGACGGCACCGACATGGCGGAGCTGGACCTGCGGACATACCGGAGGTTCGTGTCGGTCGTGCCGCAGGAGTCCATCCTGTTCGACGGCACGGTGCGGGAGAACGTCGCCTACGGCATGGACGACGCCGGGGACGACGTGGTGCGCGCGGCGCTGCGGGACGCCAACGCGCTGGAGTTCGTGGACCGGCTGCCGCAGGGCCTGGACACCCTGGTCGGCGAGCACGGGGCCCGGCTCTCCGGCGGTCAGCGGCAACGGCTCGCCATCGCGCGGGCGCTGATCCGCGACCCCCGGGTGCTCATTTTGGACGAGGCCACCTCCGCGCTGGACACCCACTCCGAGGCCCTGGTCCAGCAGGCGCTGGCGCGGCTGCTGCGGGGCCGCACCACGTTCGTCGTGGCCCACCGGCTGTCCACCGTCCAGGGCGCGGACCGGATCGTGGTGATGGGCGACGGGGCGATCCAGGAGGTCGGCTCGCACGAGGAACTGCTCCGGCGGGGCGGCGCGTACACGGCGCTGCACTCCGGGCAGCTCGCGTGATCCACGGGGGCGCCGCCCGCCGGCGCCCCCGGCCCGGTACCCGTCCGCCCGGCCGGGCGGAAAACTCCGTACGGGGCGCCCCTCGGCCGGAGTTAGCATGCCCGGACATGAACCGCACCAACACCCCCGGCACTTCCGGCACTTCCGGCACCCCCGGCATCCGGCCGTTCCGGCTCGACGTCCCGCAGAGCGAGCTGGACGACCTGCACCAGCGCCTCGACCGCACCCGCTGGCCCGACGAACTCCCGGGCGTCGGCTGGTCGTACGGGGTACCGAGGGACTACCTCCGGGAACTCGTACGGTACTGGCGGCACGACTACGACTGGCGGGCGGCGGAGGCGCGGCTCAACGCGTGGCCGCAGTTCACCACCGAGATCGACGGGGCCCGGCTGCACTTCGCGCACATCCGGTCGCCGGAACCCGACGCGACCCCGCTGATCGTCACCCACGGCTGGCCCGGTTCGATCGTCGAGTTCACCGACGTGGTGGGGCCGTTGACCGACCCTCGCGCGCACGGCGGCGACCCGGCCGACGCCTTTCATCTGGTCGTGCCGAGCCTCCCGGGCTTCGGGCTCTCGGGGCCGACCCGGGACACCGGCTGGGAGTTCACCCGGATCGCCGCCGCCTTCGCCGTGCTCATGGAGCGTCTCGGCTACCGGCGCTACGGCGCCCAGGGCGGCGACTGGGGCGGGGCCGTCTCGCGCGAACTGGGCCGGGCCCACCCGGAGCGGCTGATCGGCGTCCACCTCAACCTGCTGCCCGGCTCGTCCGCCACCACGGAGCCGACCGAGGCGGAACTCGCCGCGCTCAGCCCCGAGGAGCGCGAACGCACCCTGCTGTCCTGGCGGCGGGGCCAGGAGTGGAACCGCGAGGAGGGCGGCTACGCGGCGATCCAGGCGACCCGGCCGCAGACGCTCGCCTACGCCCTCACCGACTCGCCCGTCGGCCAACTCGCCTGGATCGCCGAGAAGTTCCGCCAGTGGACGGACTCGGGCGACCGCCCCGAGGACGCCGTGGACCGCGATCTGCTGCTGACCGACGTGATGCTGTACTGGCTGACCGGCACGGCCGGTTCGTCCGCGCGGATCTACTACGAGCGGGCCCACGCCGACTACTGGGGCAAGCCGCCCGAGCCGTCCTCCGCGCCGACCGCCCTGGCCGTCTTCCCCGAGGAGAACTTCGTCCCGCTGCGCCATGTGGCCGAGCGCGCCGACCGGATCGTGCGCTGGACCGAGTTCGACCGGGGCGGGCACTTCGCCGCGCTGGAGGAGCCGGACCTGCTGGTCGCGGACGTCAGGGCCTTCTTCCGCGAGCTGCGCGCGGCCTCCTGACCCCGGCTCTGCCGTGGGCGAATCTGCCGTGGGCCGAGAAAACGGCTCCGTGGGCGCGGGCGGGTCAACAGTGGGGTGAGCGCGGCGAGGCCCGTCGCGTCCCCACCAGGTCGCGTCACCATCAGGAGGAACCATGACCCCACTGAGCACCGGCCGGTCCCCGGCCCTCGCCCCACGGGCCGAGGAGGGCGACACTCCCGCGACCCGCTTCGACGACCATCTGGCCGCGCAGTTGCTGGCCCAGCGGATCGTCTTCCTCGGCACACAGGTGGACGAGGTCTCCGCGAACCGGGTCTGCGCGCAGCTTCTCCTGCTCTCCGCGGAGGACGCGCGCACCGACATCGCGCTGTACATCAACAGCCCCGGCGGTTCGGTGACGGCGGGGCTCGCCATCTACGACACCCTGCGGCTCATCCCGAACGACGTGTCCACGCTCGTCATGGGGTTCGCGGCGAGCATGGGGCAGTTCCTGCTGACGGTGGGGACGCACGGCAAGCGGTTCGCGCTGCCGAACGCGCGGATCATGATGCACCAGCCGTCCGCGGGCATCGGCGGCACCACGGCCGACATCGAGATCCAGGCGCGGAACCTGGAGTTCACCAAGCGGGCCATCGAGCGGATCACGGCGGAGCACACCGGGCAGAGCGAGGAGACGATCTCCCGGGACGGCGACCGGGACCGCTGGTTCACGGCCGAACAGGCCCGGGAGTACGGCATGGTGGACCGGGTCGTGGAGTCCCTGGAGGACGTCCGCCCGGCCGCGTCACGGCGACGGATGGGACTCTGACATGGGGACGTACACGATTCCGAACGTCGTGGAGCGCACTCCGCAGGGCGAGCGGTCCTACGACGTGTTCAGCCGGCTGCTGTCCGAGCGGATCATCTTCCTCGGCACCGAGATCGACGACGGCGTCGCCAACGTCGTCATCGCGCAACTCCTCCATCTGGAGTCGGCGAGCCCGGAGAGCGAGATCGCCCTCTACATCAACTCGCCCGGCGGCTCCTTCACTTCGCTCATGGCGATCTACGACACGATGACGTTCGTGCAGGCGCCGATCTCCACGTTCTGTGTGGGGCAGGCGGCGTCGACGGCCGCGGTGCTGCTGGCCGGCGGCGATCCCGGACGGCGCTTCGTGCTGGAGCACGCGCGGGTGCTGCTCGGCCAGCCGGCCAGTGGCGGGCGGCAGGGAACGGTGTCGGACCTCAGCCTCCAGGCCAAGGAGATGCTGCGGATCCGCTCGCAGGTCGAGGAGGTCCTCTCCCGGCACACCGGGCACGACCCGGCGGCGCTGCGGGCGGACATGGACCGCGACAAGTTCCTCACCGCCGGGGAGGCCGTGGAGTACGGGCTCGCGGACGAGGTGCTGAGCCGCCGGCTCGCGCTGGTCTGAGCCCCTGGCGGCGCCCCCGGGGCCGTGCACTGGACGTCAGGCGGCGAGGCACATCCCGTCGTACCGGGAGGCCGGGGCGGAGCGGCCCCGGCCGGAGACGGTTCCGGGAGCTGTTCCGGGTACGGTTCCGCGCACCGGGTGCCGGGTCAGCTCCCGTTGGGCGAGCGAGAGCAGATCCGTGAGACCGAGGCCGAGGGCGCGCGCGGCGGCGGCGAGGACCTCGGAGGAGGCCTCCTTGCGGCCGCGTTCCAGCTCGGAGAGGTAGGGCATGGAGATCCGGGCGGCGTCGGCCACGTCCTGGAGGGTGCGCTCCTGCGCCTGCCGCTCACGGCGCAGGACGTCGCCGACGAGGTCCCGCCACAGGGGCTCCTTCGGCGGCGGCCCCGCCGGGACCGGCCGCGTCCCGTGCGGCGGGCGCGGGCCGCGCGGTGTCCGGACCGGGGTCTCGCCCCCGGCCGGGGCCGGGCGCAGCGGGATGACGCGGGCTTCGTTCGGCACGTGGTCGCTCACCCCTTCAGCCTAGGAGCCCCTGGCCGCAGGGGAAGGGACCGGCGTTCCGCTCTCGGTGAATCCGCCGCGCCGGCGCGGCACCCCGGCGGCACGTCGGCACGTCGGCACGTCGGCAACGGCCGGCCCGGTCAGGACGAGAGACCCGGAGAGGCCTGCGAGGACTCGGGGGTCAGGTCCTGCGAGGCCGAGCCGGACTCCGATCCGGACTCCGGGGCGGACTCGGGCGCCGACGAGGGCGGCGCGCTGGAGGGCGTCTCGGGGGCCGGGGAATCCGGGGGCGAGGCGGGCGAGGACGGCGTGGAGGGTGCCGAGCTGCCGGGCGACTCGGACGAGGGCGGGCACGAGCCGCCCGCGTCGCACGGGGAGGCGGAGGTCGAGTCGCTCACCGAGGGCGAGGGGCTCTCGGGCGGCCGGGTCTTCTCGTCCCGCTGGGTGTCGGCGCCCTTGTGCCGGGCGATCCACTCGTTGCTGTCGGGGTCGAAGATGACGAACACGTCGATGACGGTCTTCGCGGGCTCGACCACCACGACGTTCTGCGGCCGGTAGCCGGGCCAGGTGTCGCCGGTCTGCTTCGGTGTGCCCTTCTGCGGAACCGGCGCGAGGAGCGGGTTGCCGCAGGCGCACCGCACCCGGGGCACGCCGTGCGCGTCCACCAGGACGGCGGTTCCGGCCTGGAGGACCGCCTGGTAGGTGGTCGGAGCGCCGTCACGGTAGCCATGGTTGGTGACGCGGGTGTCCATGCGGAGCTGAACGGGGGTCAGGGAGCGCAGATAGGCGGGGACCTGGGAGGGCTGGATGCCCTCCACGGAGGCGAACGCCTTGTTCTTCGCCGGGTCCGCCTTGAGGGCGCCGATCTGCTTCTCCACGTCGCAGCTCGCCACGTTGCGGGTGCCGCCGTAGAGGCCGGGCGCGGAGCCGCTGACGGCACGGGTCACGTTGGCCGGTTCCGACGAGCCCGGCGTGGTGGGGGTCTGCGGTTCGGTGGAGCTGTCGTTCGCGGTCGACTCGGTGAACGCGTCGGGCCCGGTCTTGTCCGCGGACTGCAGGAAGACCTCGCTTCCGGCGTTCTGGGTCCTGCCGGTCCCTCCGTCACCGCCGCCGTTGTTGCCGGTGAGGACGACGCCGAGGATCACCGCCGCGGCGATGACGCCGGTGATCAGCGCGACGCGCGGCGCGGACTTCCACCAGGGCCGGTCGGGGCCGCCGCCCTTGGGTGCCGGCCCGGTGGAACCGCCGCCGGGCCCGGAAGGTCCGCCCGGACCTCCGGAGCCCGAGCCACCCGGCCCGGACCCGCCGGAGCCGCCCGATCCCGGACCACCCGCTCCCCCGCCCGCGCCGGACGCGCCGCCGGGCGGCCCTGACGGCGGGCTGCCGCTGGGCTGGGTGGGGGTCGGCGCGGCGGGGCCGGGCCGCGAAGGACCCGACAGCGGGCCCGAGGGCGGGCCGGTGGGGCGGCCGGAGGACGGCGGTTCGACGCTCACAAGCTCCTCTTCCCGGCGGAGGGGCGCCACGGCGGCCGAGAAGGACGCACCGCTGTACGCCGAGGCAGATGCCGCGCTCCGCTTATTCCGCGTATGCCATTCAGTCCGCTTGGTCCGCTTAATCCACAACGAACCCATTGTGTGCTCCGGTCCGGTGCCGCCCGCAAGCCGACGCGGTCGGACCCTCCCGAGGGGCGGAGCGTGCCACCGCTGCTTAGCGTGACAGCGTGAGCCCCCAGACACCGTCCGACCAGCCAGTCGACCGCCGCGACCCGCCGTCGGCCGCCCGACACGGCTGGCTCCAGGCCCTCGTGGCCGTACTGGCGGCCCTGATCGCCATGGCGGTGGTCGCGGCGCTCGGACTGTGGGCGTCGGGCGCCACCGGCCTGCCCGACAACGCCTACCCCCGGGTCGTCGCGGTCACCGTCGTGACGGCGGTCGGCGGCACGATCGGGTTCACCGGCGACGCCGGGGCCATCGCCGACACCAAGGCCGGTCTGACGGTCGTCCCGCTGTCGGTGACCCTGGTCGGGGCCCTCGTGCTCGCGGCGGGGTTCCTGCGCCCACTGCGCCACCGTGCCGTCGCGGGCACTGCGGAACTCGCCGGCTGGGCCGGGCGGATCGCCGTCCTGTGGGTGCTCGCCCTGGTCGGGCTGGCGCTCGCGGCCCGTCAGGACTTCAGCGTGTCCCTCGGCGACGGCACGATCGGCGCCATCGGCGACCTGTTCGGCGCGACACCGAAGGTCGGCTTCAAGGCGGATGCGGGCCCGACGATCGGCTTCGGACTGCTGTGGCTGGCGGGGGTCTTCGTGATCGCCCTGCTGGTCTCGCGGGGCGCCCCGCTGCCCGCGCGTCTGCTGCGCTTCCAGGAGTCGGTGCGCCCGGCCGCGTACGCGATGGTGGCCTTGCTGCTCGCCTGCGTGGGTATCGGCGTGATCGTCGGGCTGGTGGTCGCGGCGACCCGGGGGCATGTACCGGAGACGTTCGCCGTCCTGCTCCTCGGGCTGCCCAATCTCGTCTGGCTCGCCTTCACGATCGGACTGGGGGCCACCTGGAACGGACGGGTGGACGGGCCGTTCGGGCTGCCGATGCCGCGCCTGCTGGACGAGGTGCTGCGCACCCCGGACGTGTCCACGCTCAATCTGAACAGCCTGGCCGAGCACGACGGGCGGGTCTGGTGGCTGGTGGTGGTCGACGCGGTGCTGCTGCTCGGCGCGGCCTTCCTGATGGCGGCCCGCTCACCGGCCCGGACGCGGGCCTGGCAGCACGCGGTGCACATGGCGGTCGCGCTGGCGCTCACCGTCCTCGTGATCTGTCTCCTCGGCCGGCTGTCGGCGCACTACGGCCTGTCGATCCTCGGGCTCGGTGACATCGGCGGCGGCCTGAACGGCGAGATCCTCCTCAAGCCCCGGGTGTGGGGCGCCCTCGGCTTCGCCGTGCTGTGGGGGCTCGTCACGGGGTTCCTCGGCGCGCTGCTGGCCAGGGGCGTCCGCCGCAGGGGCGAGGTGGCATCCCGCTGAGGCGCGGCACCCCGGCCGGGGTGCCGTCAGGAGGGGAACACCGGGAGGGCCCAGTCCGGCGGTTTCGGCGGCGGGCCCGGCGGGCCTGCGGGGGCGGAGCCCCGGGTTTCCGCCGGCGCCCACGCGGCCGGGCCGGTGGCCTGGCCCCGGGCGGCGGCGCGCAGCGCGCTCACGAAGGCGAGGCAGGAGTCGTAGCGGTCGTCGGGGCTCTTGGCCAGCGCCTTCGCGAGGACGGCGTCGACCGCGTCCGGGATGCCGGGGCGCTTGCTGCTCAGGGCGGGCGGCTGGTCGTACTGGTGGGCCCACAGCAGCGCCATGTCGTCGTCGCGCTGGAATGGCGGCCGGCCGGCCATGGTCTCGTAGACGACGCAGCCGAGGCTGTAGACGTCGCAGCGGCCGTCGACGGGCTTGCCGGAGATCTGCTCCGGCGCCACGTAGTCGAGGGTGCCGACGAACTGGCCCACACTGGTGAAACCGGTCAGCGACAGCGACTTCTTGGTGAGCCCGAAGTCCGTGAGGTAGACGTGTTCGGGGTGGTCGCTGTCGGTGCCCTGGGCGACCAGGATGTTGCCCGGCTTCACGTCCCGGTGGACGAGCCCGTGGTCGTGGGCCGCGTCCAGGGCCGAGGCGACCTGGAGTCCGATCCGGGCGGCCACCGTGACGGACAGCGGCCCCTCGCGGTCCAGGAGATGACGCAGGTCGCGGCCGGCCACGTAGCGCATGGCGATGTACAGGACGCCGTCCGTCTCGCCCGCCTCGAAGACCGGGACGATGTGCGGATGGTCGATCGCCGCGGCGACCCGGGACTCGTGGGTGAACCGGCCGCGGAAGGTGTCGTTGCGGGCGAGTTCGGGGGCGAGGAGCTTGAGGGCGACGGTGCGGTCCAGGCGGAGGTCCTTGGCCTGGTAGACCACGGCCATGCCGCCGCGGCCGATCTCGCGCTCGATCCGGTAGCCCGCGATGCGCCGGCCGACCAGCTCGGACGGCCGCCCCGCGAACGGACTCGCCTCGCGCCCCGGCCCGTCCCCCGCCATCAGGGCGGCCCCGGTTCGTCGTCCACGGCGACGACCCGGGTGGGCTCATGCCCACCCCCTTTCGCCCCGGCTCCCGGCTCCCGGCCCTGCGCGGGTCCGCCTTCCGAGTCCACCACTTGAGTGGGCTCGGCCTCCCGGCCGGCGTCCGGGCCGGGGGCAGCCCGCGGCGCGGGTTCGCCCTCTTGGTCCACCACCCGCGTGGGCTCGGCCTCCCGACCGGGGGCCGCGAGGGGCGCGGGGGCGGGCTCCGGGTTCACGCGCCCAGCGGGCGCGGGCTGCCGGTCAGGAACCGGTGCGGATTCGCCTCCCGGGGTCACCACCCGGGTGGGCTCGCCATCCCGGCCGGCGACCGGCACGGGGTCCGGGCCGGGAGCGGCCGGCGGCGCGGGGTCGGGGGCCGCGTTCACGCGCCGCCCAGCGGG
>NZ_JBEYFY010000047.1:0-50471 GCF_040703595.1 Streptomyces sp. NPDC007084 | reverse complement strand
CCGGAGGCGCCGGCCGCGCCCACACCGGGCAGCCCGCCCGTCGCGGCGAACACCCCGAGGACGGCGACCGTGACGGCGAGCACCCCGCCCAGCACCAGCGGCCGGCCCGCGGACCGCGCCGCCCCCGTACGTCCCCGGACTCCGGCCTCCCGCTCCCGGTTCCACTCCCGCTCCCGCTCCCGCTCGGGGAAGTCTTGGGCTCGGGAGCCGAGGGGCACGGTGGGCGGGTCGGAGGGGCCGGGAGACTCCGGCTCTTCGAGGTCCTGCCGGAGGATGCGCGTCAGCGCCTCCCGCACCACGGACTCCGGTACGCGCTCCACGGGGTCCCAGCGCAGCAGGCCCCGCACGGCAGGTCCGAGGGGTCCGGCGCGCAGCGGAGCCCTGATCGGCAGCCGGTCAACCGCCCGGAGCGTGGCGTCCAGGCGCCCCCGGTCCCGGACCGGGGGCCGCCCCTCGACCAGCGCGTACATCATCGCGCCGAGCGCCCACAGATCGGCCGCCGCGCCGCCGCCCTCGCCGCGGGCCTGCTCGGGGGAGGCGTACGCCGGGGCGGTGACGCGGGGCGCGTCGCCGGACTCCGGGAGGCCGAAGCCGGTCACCGTGACCGCGCCGGACTCGTCCGCCCACACCTGCCCCGGCCCCAGTTCCCCGTGTGTCACCCCCGAGCCGTGGGCGGCGGTGAGGACATCGAGGACGCCCAGTCCGACCCGGGCCGCCCGGACGTGCCCGGCCGGGCCGCCCGCGAGGAGGTCGGTCAGCGGGGCGCCGGGGGGCCGCTCCGTGACGGTCCACACCGTGCCGGGCTCCTCGATCACGTCGAGGACCGCGGGCACCCGGCCGGGGCAGGCGGCGCCGAGGAGTCCGGCCGTCCGCAGCACCCGGTCGGCGACGCCTTCCCGGGTCTCCCCGCGTAGATCGCGTGCCGACTCGCCCGCGTGCGCCGGAGATTCCTCCCGCACCGGGGCCGCCAGGCGCGAGCGGGTCACCAGGACCGGCCGGTCGAGCGCGGCGTCCCGGCCGAGCCAGCAGCTCCGGCCCTCCTCGCGCAGGACGAGGCCGAGCAGCAGATAGCGCCCCGCGACCGGTCCGCCCGCTGAGTCGTGCACCGTGACCACCATCGCCATCCCTCGCTGCTCGACCGGCTCCCCTTTCCCGGAAGTACGCGAGAGGTGACGAAGAGTGTTCAACGCCGGCGGTGCCGGGATGCCCTTTTTTCGTGGCTTCGCCGAACTCGCCCGCACGTACGAACAGTTCAGGCCGCCTGAGCCGGACGATCCCCCGCGGGCCCGGCCCGCCGCCGAAGGAGTTCGCGAAGGTCACCGGCGCGGCGGGGTGGTCCGGAACGGGGCGAGGGCGGTCCGGAACCAGGCGGGGGCCGCCGGAACCGGGCGGGGGCGGTCCGGAACAGGGCCGGGACCGGGCGAAGGTGGTCGGGAACAGGGCGGGGGCCGGGCGAGGGCGGTCCGGAAGAGGGCGCGGGGGCGGGCGCCGCCCCTCACCGAGGTCCTGCCGACCGGCGTCGAGAGCGGGGCCCGCGTGTCATGCCGGTGGAAGGCGACACGCGGCCCGACCCGCGCACAGGCGTGGACCTGGCTATCCCGCTCCGTAGAAGTGCGCCTGGCCGCCCCGCCACTTCACCCAGGCGGGGTCGTCCAGCAGGTCCTCGGCGTCCGGCAGTCCCGCGCGGCCGAGGAACTCCAGCAGATCCTCGTCGGAGAACGCCACGCCCAGGCTCTCGCCGCGCGCCGTCACCTGACGGCCGCTGGTGTTCAGGGCCGGATGTACGACCAAAGGAGCCCGTCCGGACATATCTCCAGGATGGTCCTCCGCGCCCGGACACGCATCCCGGGGCCGCTCAGCGCAGGGTCTCGGCCCAGTTCGCCGGGACCCGTCCCGCCGGGCCGGGGGTCGGCTGGTCCAGGGGGTGGCTGGCCGGCGGAGCCAGCTCGGGACCCGTGTCGTACAGCTCGGAGGTGTCGTAGTCCCAGAACCAGTTCTCGCCGGGTTCGAAGCTCTGGATGACCGGGTGCCCGGTGCTCCGGGCGTGCGCGGTGGCGTGCTTGGACGGGGAGTCGTCGCAACAGCCGACGTGACCGCACTGGGCACAGCGCCGCAGATGGAACCACCATCCTCCGGCGGCGTCGCACTCGGCGCAGCCCGTGCCGCTCGGCGGGACGGAGGGGTCGATTCCGTTGGGGGTGGTCATGACGGCTCCTCGGGGGTGTCCGGAACGGTCAGGGGAAGGCGCACCTGGAAGCGGGTGTCGCCGGGCACGGAGTGCACCGCCAGGCTGCCGTGGTGCTTGTTGACGACGATCCGCCAGGAGATGTCCAGGCCGAGGCCGGTGCCCTCGCCCACCGGCTTGGTGGTGAAGAACGGGTCGAAGATGCGGTCGCGGATCTCGTCCGGTACCCCGGCCCCGGTGTCGTGGAACTCCACGAGCACGTTGTCGCCGTCGGGCGCCGTGCGCACGGTGAGCGTGCCCTCGC
Organism: Streptomyces sp. NPDC007084; assembly: GCF_040703595.1. Lineage (NCBI taxonomy): Bacteria > Bacillati > Actinomycetota > Actinomycetes > Kitasatosporales > Streptomycetaceae > Streptomyces > Streptomyces sp. NPDC007084. The sequence continues at coordinate 47,982 of NZ_JBEYFY010000047.1, read as the reverse complement.
CGTCCATCGCGGAGACGGCGTTGTCGATGAGGTTCGTCCACACCTGGTTCAACTCGCCCGGGTAGGCGGGGATCCGGGGCAGCGTGCGGTCGTACTCCTTGACGACCTTGATGCCGGGGCCCATCTTGCCCGTGAGCATCAGCAGGGTGCTGTCGAGGAGTTCGTGCACGTCGGCCACCTGGTAGGGGGCCCGGTCCATCTGCGAGTACTGCTTGGCCGCGTTCACCAGGTGCGAGATACGGCTCGTCGAGTCCTCGATCTCGTTCATCAGCAGCTCGGTCTCGACCGTGTAGTTCAGCCAGCGGACCGCGCCTTCGAGGGTCGGCCCGTCGACGGCCGCCGCGACCTGGTCCAGCCAGTCCGTGTCGAGGCCGGCCTGCACGAACGTCGGCGCCAACTGCCAGCCGCCCGCGATGTCATGGTCGTCCAGCCAGTCCGCGAGCGCGTCCTCGCGGTCGGACGCCTCCAGCGGGGTCAGCGGGGTCGCCTTGGCGACCTGCTCGGCGGTGCGCTCCTGGATCTCGACCAGCGTCTCCAGCGTGTCGCGCGCGTAGGGCCCCGACGCGATGACGCCGAGCTTCTGCCGCATGTGCGCCACCCGGTCGCGCAGCGCCGAGGTGGCCCGCACGGCCGCGGCGGCCGGGTTGTTCAGCTCGTGCGTGAGCCCCGCCGACAGCGAGCCGAGCGCGAGCAGCCGCTCCCGCTGTCCGATGGTGCGCTGGGTGTTCTGGCTGCCGAAGAACATGCCCTCCAGCAGGTGGACGGCCATCGGGAACCAGTCCCGCAGGATCGCCGCGAAGGTGTCGGCGGGCAGCACGAAGAACCGGGACGGCTCGGTGACCCGCAAAGACCCCTTGTACAGCGACTCGTTGGGCGCGCTCAGATACGCCTGCATGGCACCCGCGTACACCCCGCGCTGCGAGGTCCGGTTGATCTCCACGTCGTCCGCGCCGACCCGCCGCGACATCACCACGGTGCCTTCGAGGAGCACGTAGAAACAGGTGGCCGGGTCGCCCTCCGAGTACACCGGCCCGGGGTCGAACAGCTCGACGCGGCCCTCCCGGCACAGCCGGTCGAGCTGGTCCGCGTCGAGCTTCTCGAACAGGAAGAGCGTGCTCAGTTCCGTGACGTCGCACGGCATCGGCCGGCCGCTCACGACTGCTCCAGATAACGGTGGACGAGCATGACGGCCATGGCTCCCTCTCCGACCGCGGACGCGACCCGCTTCGCCGACTCGGCGCGGGCGTCACCGGCCACGAACACGCCGGGCACGCTGGTCTCCAGGTGGTACGGCGGCCGGTCCAGCTCCCAGCCGCGCGGCGGCTGCCCGTCGGGCGTCATGTCCGGGCCGGCCATGATGAAGCCGCGGTCGTCCCGCAGCACCGTGCCGTCCAGCCAGCCGGTGAGCGGCGCCGCGCCGATGAACACGAACAGCCACTGCGCGTCGACCAGTTCGGTGTGGCCGCTGTCCACGTCGCGCAGGGTGAGCTGCTCCAGGTGGTCGCTGCCGTGCGCGGACTCGACCACCGTGCCGGGCCGGACCGTGATGTTGGGCGCGTTGTCGATCTGCTCGATCAGGTAGTGCGACATCGACGCGGCCAGCGAGGAGCCGCGCACCAGGATGGTCACCGACTTCGCGCCGCGCGCCAGGTACATCGCGGCCTGTCCCGCCGAGTTCGCCCCGCCGACGATGTACACGTCGTGGCCCTGGCAGGCGGCGGCCTCGGTCAGCGCCGAGCCGTAGAACACACCGCAGCCCGTGAGATCCGCCAGACCGGGCGCGTCGAGCTGCCGGTAGGACACGCCGGTCGCGAGGATCACGGCGTGCGCGGAGATCGAGGAGCCGTCGGAGAAGCGGATGGTCCGCGACGCGCCGGTCACCTCGAGGCCGGTCACCTCGCGCGCGGTGAGGATCTCGGCGCCGAACTTGGCGGCCTGCCGGCGGGCCCGGTCGGTGAGCTGCGCGCCGGAGACGCCGTCGGGGAAGCCGAGATAGTTCTCGATCCGGGAACTCTGCCCGGCCTGACCGCCGGTCGCGGACCGCTCCACCAGCACGGTGCGCAGCCCCTCGGACGCCCCGTAGACGGCGGAACCGAGCCCGGCCGGCCCGCCGCCGATCACGACCAGGTCGTAGAACTCGGAGGTCGGCGTGGTGGCGAGCCCCACGTGCGCGGCGATGTCCTGGTCGTCCGGCTCGACCAGCGGTGTGCCGGTGGGCGTGATCACCAGGGGAAGGCGCTGCCCGTCCTGCCCGGCGGCCTTCAGCAGCCGCTCGCCCTCCGGGGTGTCGGACGAGTACCAGCGGTAGGGCACCTGGTTGCGGGCCAGGAACTCCCGTACGCCCGAGGACCGGGCCGACCAGCGGTGTCCGACGACCTTGCAGGCGCCCACCGGCTTGTAGTCGCTGACCCGCCAGGCGTCCAGGAGGTCGTCCACCACCGGGTAGAGCTTCTCCTCCGGCGGGTCCCAGGGCTTGAGCAGGTAGTGGTCGAGATCGATCACGTTGATCGCGTCGATCGCCGCGTTCGTGTCCGCGTACGCGGTCAGCAGCACCCGGCGGGCGCCCGGAAAGACGTCGATGGCCTGTTCGAGGAACTCGATGCCGTCCATCTGCGGCATCCGGTAGTCGGCGAGGATCACCGCCACCTGGTCGCCCCGGAGCTTCAGCTCGCGCAGCGCGTCCAGGGCGGCGTCCCCGGACTCGGCGCGGACGATGCGGTGGGACTCGCCGTAGCGCCGCCTGAGGTCACGGGCGACGGCGCGCGACACCCCGGGATCGTCATCGACGGTCAGAATGACGGTCCGCGCTGGACTGGCGGCCTGGGTCATGGGTCTCCCACCCCGAGAGGACAGTTGCGTCTCCGCCCGGCCGGCCCCGCGAGGCAGACCCGGCGGACACAGCCCCAATCGTATGTACGATCGGTCACCTTTGCTCAGGAACCGGGTACGCGGGCGGCTCCTCGGGGTCCCGGTCCGCGGACGGCAGCGGTTCCCCGGCCTTCGGGAGGATGGTGCCGACGTAGTCCTCGACGGCCGTGTCCAGGCCGATGTCGTGCTGGGCGCGCTCGGACAGGAACCAGCGGTGTTCGAGGATCTCGTGGTACAGCTCGGCCGGGTCCATCGAGCCGCGCAGCTCGGGCGGCACCGCCCGCACCGTCGGCCGGAACACGTCCCGGACCCAGCGGTGGGCGAGCACCTCCGGCCGCGCGGCCCCCGGGGCGCCGGGGCCCGGACGGTGACCGGGGCCCGCGGGCGCGTAGTCGTCCTGGGTGGCCATCCAGCTCTCCAGGTCGTTCAGCAGCCGCCGCGCCTGGTTCTCCTCGGTGTCGAGGCCGGTCAGCCGCAGAAGCTGGCGCTGGTGGTGCCCGGCGTCGACCACCTTGGGCACGAAGGTCACCGTGTCGCCGGCCGGGGAGTGGGCGATCTGCATCTCGGCCACGTCGAAGCCCAGATCGTTCAGCCGGCGGATCCGGCGGTCGATGTAGTGGTACTTGCCCGCCGGATAGACCGAGGTACGGGTCAGCTCCTCCCACAGGCCCCGGTAGCGCGCGCAGATCTCCCGGCCGAACTCGATCGGGTCCACCGAGGGGTGCAGCGCGCCGGCCGCCTCCAGGTCGAGGAGTTCGCCGCTGATGTTCACCCGGGCCAGATCGAGGTCGTAGTCGCGCTGCCCGGTGCTGAGCCGCGGATGCAGCTCGCCGGTCTCGGCGTCCACGAGATAGGCGGCGTACGCGCCCGCGTCGCGCCGGAAGAGCGTGTTGGACAGCGAGCAGTCGCCCCAGGCGAACCCGGCCAGGTGCAGCCGCACCAGCAGCACGGCCAGCGCGTCCATCAGCCGGTGCATGGTGGCGGGCCGCATGGTCGTCTCGAACATCGACCGGTACGGCAGCGAGCCGCCCAGGTGCCGGGTGATCAGCACCGACTCCAGCGGCTCACCGGCCGCGTCGGTGCGCCCGGTGACCACGGCGAGCGGGTCCACCGCGGGGATTCCCAACCGGTCCAGTCCGAGGAGCAGTCCGTACTCGCGCAGGGCGGGCCGCTCGGCGAGTTCCTTGACCGCCACCACCTCGTCGCCGGCCCGCGCGTAGCGCACCACGTGCCGGGAGATGCCGCGCGGCAGCGGCACCAGATGGTGTTCGGGCCACTCCTCCAGGGGGAGCTGCCACGGCAGGGCGAGCAGGAGCGCGGGGTGCTCCGGGTTGGTGGCGCTGATCTGCAGAGCCATGACTGGGCCGCCCTCACTTCATGGTCGAACTCTTTTGCGGCTCCAGCATCTACGAATGATCGCCGGGGCGGAAGACATCCGGCCCCCGGCGGCCGGCCGAGCCCTCGGCCCCACCAGCCCTCGCCCCCGCTGTCGGGCCCCGCGCAGTCGGCCACGCGCCCGCGCCGTCGGCTACCCGGCTACCCGCCCGCCGTGTCCACGAGCGTGGTCAGCGCGGCGACCAGCCGGGCGAAGCCGGGGAGCAGCCGGCCGCCCGGCTCGCTCATGTACGTGTCCCGGCGGATCTCCACCATCAGTGTCGTGACCGCCGGTTCCCGCTCGTGGTGGCGCAGTGGCACGTACGCCCCGGAGAAGGGGCTGTCGACGCCCACGCCGCCGAGGCCCGCGAAGGCCTTCTCCGCGAGCGCGACCAGTTCGGGCGGGGTGTGGAAGGAGTCGGTCCCCAGGCAGACCGCCGGACGGGGGCCGTCGCCGTGCAGCTCGTAGGGGAGCCGGGCGGTCGGATAGGAGTGGATGTCGATGACGACGGCCCGCCCGGTGGCGGCGAGCCGGTCCGAGACGGCGTCGGTCATCGCCTGCGCGTAGGGGTGGAAGTAGCGGTCGAGCAGCGGTCGCGGATCGGTGTCGGCGGGCCGCAGCGGCGCCCGGTGGGTGGTGCGGGTGTAGACGGCGCCCATGCCGGCCGCGAGCATCTCCTCCCGGTCGTCCGGGAAGCGTTCGGGGTCGATCACGAGCCGGGAGAGCCGGTTGACGAACCGCCACGGCGTGAGCCCGGCCCCCTCCGCCACGGCCTGGGCCAGCTCCTCGGTGTGCGCGTCGGTGATGTGGTCGAGTTCGTTCTCCAGCGCCTCGTCGCCAAGGAGTATCCCGGCGCGGACCGGCCCCGGGATATGCCGGGAGGAGTGCGGGACGTGCAGGATCACGGGCGAGTGGACCGCGCCGGGCAGCAGCTCGAAGGAGTCGGGACGGGCCGCGGAGTCGAGAGTGTCGTCCATACGGAATTCCTATCCCAGCCCGGCCGGTCCGTCGCGGGGAGGCCGGGCGGGCGCTGCCGCCGGGACCCGGGCGGGCGCTGCCGTCCGGTGCCGCCGGGACCCGGGCGGGCACTGCGGTCCGGTGCCGCCGGACCGCGGCGCGCGCTGCCGTCCGGTGCCGCCCCGCCGGAAGTCCGGCTAGCTGGTGCCCCCGTGGCGCGCGTAGTGCTCGATGAGGGCCGCCCGGGTGGTCTCCAGGCGGTGGGCCAGGATGGCGCCGATCGTCCGGGTCAGCGACAGCTCCAGCGTCGCGTCCTGGTCGAACAGGGCCCGCACCTCGGTGGCGTCGAACTCGTAGGCGCGGACCGGACTGAAGGCCTCCGCGCCGAAGTCCCAGGTGTGCGGACGGAACAGCCAGGACCAGCCCAGCAGGTCGCCCGGGCCGAGCTGGGCCACGGTGATGCGCCGGTCGGCGATGACCCGCTGGTACAGGGACACCGTCCCGGAGCGGACCACCCAGAAGCGGTCGGCCGTGCCGCCGGCCTCGAAGATCGGCCCGTCGGCGGGGAAGGAGACCTCGTGGGCCACCCCCATGAGCCGTTCGCGGTGCTCGGGGGAGAGGGCGGGCAGGAGCCGGAGAGCAGTGGGCATCGCGGACCTCCATCGGGCCGCCGCGAGACCGCGGGGGGCGGCGGCACCTGTCGTTCCGGTGGTATCCCGTCACCCTCCATTGGAGCCCGAACGGAGTAATCCGTCTCGTCGTGGCGGGGATGGATTCCCGGCAGACGGCCGGCCCGCCGCTCGGCGGGCCGGCCGTCGCGGGTCAGCGGACCACGGTGTCCGGGCGGGTCATCCGGCGTCCCGGGAGGTCACCGTGAAGTGGGCCCCGTCCGGGTCGGTCAGGATCGCCTCCGTGGAGCCGATCCCCTGTTGGTGGGCGGTACCCCCGTGGGCGCGGGCCGCGCGGACGCAGGCCTCGACGTCGTCCACCGCGAAGTGCACCTGCCAGTGTGGCCGGACGGTGGGATCGGGGGCCGACTCGACCGCCCCGGAGTAGATCCGGGCCACCACGTCGTCGCCGCTGCGCAGGACGACCTCGTTGCCCTCGTAGTGCACCTCGCAGCCGCCGGGGGCGGCCGACGCCCAGCGCAGGACCTCCCCGTAGAAGATGGCCGCGTCGAAGGCGTCCCGGGTGTGCAGGCGCACGTACGAGGGCGCCGCGTCCCGCCAGCGCTCCCAGCCGGCCACGAGCCGGCCCTCCCAGATGCCGAAGACCGCGCCGTCCCGGTCCGCCAGCAGGGCGGCCCGGCCCGGGGGCAGCGAGATCGGGCCCACCGCCGTGGTGCCGCCGCGCTCCTGGCTGCGGGACACGGTCTCGTCCGCCGAGGCCACGGCGAAGTACGGGATCCACGCGACCGCCGTCCGCGCCACGAAGTCGACCTCCGAGACACCGGCGACCGGGATGCCGCCCGCCCGGGCGATCCGGTAGCCGTCCCCCATCCTGGTGCCCGCGGACCAGGACCAGCCGAGGACCGCCGTGTAGAAGTCCTGGGCTTCTTTCAGGTCACGGGTGGTCAGGCTGACCCAGCACGGCGCTCCGGACACGGAACCGCTGGTGACCACATCGGGGGTGAGTGTTCCATCGCTCTGCATCGAGTGACCGTCCTGACGTCTGGCCGGCAGCGGTCGCGGGGGGTGCCGCCCCGACCGTGCCCCGGACCCGGTCCTGCCGAGTCCGGACCCCGGCCCAGCCGTCGGAGGCCCTCCGTGCCGGAAGGCCTCCGACGGCGTCAGAAGCACCTGCGGATCCGCTGTCCCATCGGCTCCAGCATCTCCCGGCTCGGCGCTCCGCGCACGACGCGGGCGTCAGCCGCGCGGCCGCTCCAGGGTCAGCAGCAGGCCCTCGACGGCGCCGGGACCTATGCGGCCCTTGACGTCGGCGGAGGTGATCGCCTTGAGCGCCCAGCCGTCCTCGGCGTGCTTGTTCAGGACCTTCTCCAGCTTGCCGCTGTCCAGCGCGTCGCCGATCAGCGACTCACGGAACGTGACGACCTTGTACTCGTACGTGTGGGCGTTGCTCATGGCTGCGGGGCTCTCCTGCGTGTCGGACGGCATGATCAGGCCCAGCCAACCACCGATCGCGGCCCCGGCACAGGGACGAATCGGACCACACGCGTCACGACCAGGGACAACGGGCCGTTCCCGGTGTCGGGAGGCCCGGTCCCGGCGCGGGTGCCCGCACGGAGGCGGCCGGTTGGGCGGGTGCCGGGTTAGCGTGGGCGCACGGCGGGATCATGCGGCGGCGGACCCAGGGGTGGCGGCGATGTGCTGGAGTGCGACGGCGGATCTGGTGGCCGGTGCGGGGATCGCCGCCGTCGGGGCGGTCTGTGTGAGCCGTGTGCGCCGCCGGGCGGACCTTCCGCTCGCCGCGCTGCCGGTGCTGCTCGGCGCCCACCAGATCGTCGAGTCCCGGGTCTGGGACGCGGGCGGCGGTACGGGACCGGCCACCGTCGCCTGGGCGGTGATCGCGCTGCCCCTGCTCGCCCTGTACGTGCCGGCCGGAGTGCTGTGCGCGGCACCGCTCCGGGCCCGCCGCCGTCTGCTGCTCCCGCTGGCGTCCGGTGCCGCCACCGCCGCGGCCCTCGCCTACGCTCTCGTCGCCCACCCCGTCACGGCCGAGATCCGCGGCCACACCGTCGGGTACTCCGTCCACCTCGCCCAGCCCGAACTCGCCATCGCGGGCTATCTGTTCGCCACGGTCGGTGCGCTGCTGCTGTCCGGCGACCGCGGCCTGGTGCTGATCGGCGTGCTCATGGGAGGGGGAGCGGTGATCTGCTGGGCCCTGTGGGAGCTGGAGTTCGTCTCCACGTGGTGCGCGTTCGCGGCGGTCGGCTCGCTCGCCCTGCTCGGCTGGATCGTCTCCCGGAAACCCGCCGACCGGCGCACGCCGGTCCGCACCGGGGGAGCGGGCTGACCCCGCCCTTCGTACCGGGGGTGTGCGGGCTGCCCGCTCTCGCGCCCGCAGGCCGTCCCCGCTCCCGCAGCACGCGGGCCTCCGCTGCTCAACCCGCCCCGCTCGCGCGGGATGTGACACGCTGGGACCGGCCGGCCGGCCGTGCCGCCCCCGTGGTGGGCCGGGGCCGCCGGACGCGCGTCGGGCTGTTCGCGGTCACGGTGCGCCGGGCTATTCCCGGTCACGGTGGTGGAGTCGGTACCAGGACCGGTGGTCCTCCGTTCAGGAGGGGCCTGGTCGGGCCGGCCGCCCCGGCGCACAGTGGACGCATGAACAGCGCCCAGCAGCCGGCGACCAGGAGCCGGGTCACGCCACTGAAGTCCCTCCTGGGAGGCACCTACACCCCGGGTCGCAGCGCGGCCCGGCCCTTTCACCGGAAGACGTCGTCCGACTCCTCCCAGACCGACGGCTCGGTGAGCGCGAACTCCCGTGGAATCCGCGACGACGTCTGATACATCGCCTCGATCTCGGCCGCGTACCGCTCGGCGATCGCGTCCCGGCGCAGTTTCAGCGAAGGCGTCAGCAGCCCGTTGGCCAGGTCGAACGGCTCGGGCAGGACACGGAAGACCCGGATCGACTCGGAGCGGGAGACCGAGGTGTTGGCCGCGGCGACCGCGCGTCTGACCTCCTCCCGCAGTTCGTTCTCCTCCCGCGCGTCCCGGGCCGTGGTCTCCCGGCCGGCCCGGGACGCGCGCCAGTGCGTCACGAACTCGGGGTCCAGCGTGATGAGGGCGCCCACACAGGGGCGGTTGTCGCCCACGACGGCCGCCTGGTGGATGAGCGGATGGGCCCGCAGCCTCTCCTCCAGGGCGGCCGGGGCCACGCTCTTGCCGCCGCTGGTGATGATGATGTCCTTCTTGCGGCCGGTGATCGTCACATAGCCCTCGGCGTCGATCCGGCCGACGTCCCCGGTCGCCAGCCAGCCGTCGCGGAAGGCGGCCCGCGTCGCCTCGGGATCGCCCACGTAGCCCTGGAACACGGAGGGCCCCGAGACGAGGATCTCGCCGTCGTCGTCCACCCGGATCCGGGTGCCCGGGTGCGCGCGCCCGACCGTGCCGAACTTCTCGCGTCCCACCGGCTGGGCGGTGATCCCGCCGCCGGTCTCGGTGAGCCCGTATCCGTCGTGCACGAGGATCCCGATACCCGCGAAGAACAGGGCGAGTTCACGGTTGAGCGGGGAGCCGCCCGACGCCGCGCCGCACACCCGGCCGCCGAGGGTGCCGCGCAGCCGCCGGTAGACCGTCCGCTCGTAGAGCGAGTGCTGGAGCTTCAGATCGAGGCCGGGGCCGGGGCCGGTGCCCAGCCGCAGGCGTTCCTCGGCCAGCGCGAAGTCCCGCGCCGTGCGCGCCGCCCGCTCGAACAGGGCTCCGCGACCGGCCCGCCCGGACGCCCGGAGGAAGTTCTTGTAGATCTTCTCGAAGACGAACGGGACGGCGTACAGATAGGTCGGCCGGAAGGACAGCATCGCCTCGGACAGCGCCTCCTCCCGCAGTTCGGGCTCGTGCCCCATGAGGATGCCGCCGCGCAGACAGATCCCCTGGACCATCAGGCCGTACGCGTGCGAGAACGGCAGGAAGGCGAGGACGGCCGGCTGCTCCCCGGGCGGCGCCGCGGTGTGCCGCCACCCTTCGAGCGCGGTGTCGCAGGGGCTCGCGAGACCGCGGTGGGTGAGAGCGCAGCCCTTGGGCGGTCCGGTCGTGCCGGAGGTGTAGGCGATCACCGCGGTGGAGTCGGGCAGCACGATCCTGCGCAGCGAGTCGACGGCCGTCGGCGGTATAGCCCGTCCGCGCTCGGCCAGTTGGCGGAGCGCCCCGGCGTCCACCTGCCAGACGTGACGCAGGAAGGGCAGCGCCGCGCACGCGGAGCCGACCGTCATCACCCCCGCCTCGTCCTCGACCACCACGCCGACGCAGTGCGCGTCCTGGAGGATCCAGGCGACCTGGTCGTGCGACGACGTCGGGTAGACCGGCACGATCTCGGCGCCCACCGACCACAGGGCGTAGGCGAGGACCGTCCACTCGTAGCGGGTGCGGGACATGATGGCCACCCGGTCCCCGGGCCGGATGCCGGAACGGACGAACCCCCGTGCCACGGCGACGACTTCGTCCCACAGCTCGGCCGCCGTCACCCGCGTCCAGCCGGTCCGGCCGTCCTCGGCCCGCCGGGCGACCTGCGGAAGATCCGGGGTGTCGCGCGCCGCGGCGTAGAGGCTGTCGGCGAGTCCCCCCGGCACGGGTGCGGCCGGCGCTGGAGAAAGGTGGGACTGGTGCATTCGCCGCTCCGGAGTTCTCCCCGACAGGACCTCACCCCCGGAGGCGCCGATGTCGAGGGCTCCCGAATCTAGCCCACCCGGGCGACGGCCGGGCCCCGTTCCGGCAGCCATGTTCCCTTGAACTGTTGGCCGTTCGCCCTTTCGAGGAAGGGCCCGGGGCTGACAGACTCCGGAGGTGCCCGACTTCGACATGCTTGTCATCGGATCCGGCCCGGGCGGCCAGAAGGCTGCCATCGCGGCGGCCAAGCTCGGCCGTCGGGTCGCCGTCATCGACCGCCCCGACATGGTCGGCGGGGTCTCCATCCACACCGGAACCATCCCCTCCAAGACCCTGCGCGAGGCGGTCCTCTACCTCAGCGGCATCGGCCAGCGGGATCTGTACGGCCAGAGCTACCGGCTGAAGGAGGACATCACCGTCGCCGACCTCACCGCGCGCACCCAGCACGTGGTCAGCCGCGAGGTCGACGTCATCCGCAGCCAGCTCTCCCGCAACCACGTGGCCCTGTTCGCCGGCACCGGCCGCTTCGTGGACGACCACACCGTCGCCCTGGTCGAAGTGAACGGCAACGAAAGGCTGTTGAGCGCCGACCACATCGTCATCGCCACCGGTACGCGTCCGGCGCGGCCCGACTCCGTCGAGTTCGACGGCCGGACGATCATGGACTCGGACAACGTGCTGAACCTGGAGCAGGTGCCGCGCTCCATGGTCATCGTCGGCGCCGGGGTGATCGGCATGGAGTACGCGAGCATGTTCGCCGCCCTCGGCTCCAAGGTCACGGTGGTCGAGAAGCGCTCCGGGATGCTCGACTTCTGCGATGTCGAGGTGATCGAGTCGCTCAAGTACCACCTGCGGGATCTCGCCGTCACCTTCCGGTTCGGGGAGACCGTCGCCGCCGTCGAACTGCACGCGCGGGGCACCCTCACCGTCCTGGAGAGCGGCAAGAAGATCCCCGCAGACGCCGTGATGTACTCGGCGGGCCGGCAGGGACTCACCGACGAACTCGCCCTGGACAAGGCGGGTTTGTCGGCCGACCGGCGCGGCCGGATCACCGTCGACGAGTCCTACCGCACCGAGGTCCCGCACATCTACGCCGTCGGGGACGTCATCGGCTTCCCGGCGCTCGCGGCGACCTCGATGGAGCAGGGCCGGACGGCGGCCTACCACGCCTGCGGTGAGCCGGTGAACCGGATGCACGACCTCCAGCCGATCGGCATCTACACCATTCCGGAGATCAGCTTCATCGGCCGCACCGAGGACCAGCTCACCGAGGACCGCGTGCCCTTCGAGGTGGGCGTGTCCCGGTACCGGGAGCTGGCCCGCGGGCAGATCATCGGGGACTCGCACGGCATGCTGAAGCTGCTGGTCTCGCCCGACGACCGCAAGCTGCTCGGCGTCCACTGCTTCGGCACCGGCGCGACCGAACTCATCCACATCGGCCAGTCCGTGATGGGCTGCGGCGGCACGGTCGACTATCTGGTCGACGCGGTCTTCAACTACCCCACGCTCGCCGAGTCCTACAAGGTCGCCGCACTCGACGCCACCAACAAGATCCGCCAGATCGACCGGCTCCGGGACTGACGCTCCGTCACTGCCGTTCGCGGCCGGGGCCGATGGCGGCCACGACCGAGCGGTCCGGGAGGCTCGGAGGAGTGCCGGGCCGGACGGCCGGGCGTCAGACCAGCGGGATCGTCACCTCGTCCTCGACCGGCGGATCGATCTCCTGGTCGAGGCCGCCGGTCGCCGAGTGGCAGCGCAGACGCACCGAGGACGGGGTGACGTCCAGCCGCAGGAAGCACTTGAAGAACGGCGGACTGTACGTCGCCGAGCCCGGCGAGAAAAGTTGCGTGTACGTCTTGCGCACCGGCAGCCGGACATGCGAACCCCGGTCGGTGCGGCGGCCGGCGCCGAGGAGACCGGCGACCAGCCGGACGCGCCGGGTTACGCGGGCGGGCTCCTTCTGCGTACGGGTGGGCGGAATGCCGAGCCGCTCCGCGATCACCGCCGTCGCCTCGGCCTCCGTCAGCGTGAAGAAGCGGCGCATCCGCAGCCGGCGGCCGTACAGCCGGCTGTAGAAGGCCAGCGAGTCGCCGCGCAGCGGATAGCAGCGGAACTCCTCCTCGGTGACACCGGCGACGGAGACCGGCGGGACGGTGTGCGTGGCGTGCATGAACGCGCCGCCGCCACCGGCGACGACGTACTGGATCGTGCGCCCGCCGTCGACCCGTACCGGATACCGCTGGTAGTTGTGGATGTCGCCGCCGATCGCCGCGACGTAGTGGTGCGCCGGGTCGCGCACGACGGCGTCCACCGTGCCGCCGCCCTCGATGGCGCACGGGTGGTGCTCCCCGTCCACGTACAGCGGGGACCCGGTCACCAGGATCTTGGGCCGGTCGCCCCGCGACACCTCGCGCAGCCAGCGCCCCTGTTCGGCGTCGATGGTGCCGAGCAGGCCCGTGTCGATGCCGATGATCCGCACCGGGCCGGCGTCGATGGCCCAGTACGGGCCCGGCTGGACGGCCTGTTGGGACGGCGCGGAGCGCAACTCCCGTGCCTCGGCGAGACGTTGCTCGTCCGTCGGGCCGGGCGCGTGCCAGAGCAGGGAGCGGAACCAGGCGCGGGTCAGCGGGCGGGGCCGCGGCTCGGGTGCGAGCGGCGGCACCCCGCAGAACACCCGCATGAAGCCCTGAAGGCCCTCGTACCAGTCGTGGTTGCCCGGTATCGCGTAGATGGGCGCCGGGTAGTCCCGGTAGGGGCGGAAGAACTTCGTGCCGTAGTCGTCGGCGCTGCCCACCGGGTAGATCACGTCACTGGCGAGCACCGCGAAGTCGGTGCCCTGACTCACCTTCAGGAAGCCCGGCACGACGGCGTATTGGGGGTCGTCGCCCTCCCCGGTGTCCCCGATGACCATGAACGAGAAGTGGTCGGAGTCCGTGCGGCGCACCACGGCGTCGGCGGGCGCTCCCGCGGCCACCGCCTGTTCGACCCAGCGGCTCCGGGTCCGGCCCGTGGGGTCCCCGAACCACGAGGCGAGAACGCCGTTCCGGGCGGGCCACAGCGTCCTCGGGTCCAGCCAGGACAGCTTCTCCACCCGCGCGGGCATCAGCCCTTTGTACGTGCCGAGTCGGGAGTCCCCCCAGCCGGCGCCTGCCGCGGTGTCGCGTGAAGAGTGAGCCACCGGTGCACGGTAACAACCGCTCTGCCGCGCACCGGAGCAGGGGTCGGATCGGTCCGCTCCCTGCTCAGGCTGCGGGCTGCCAGCCGAGCGCGGGGCCCAGCCGGGTGGCGATGTCGGTGAGGATCTGCACGTAGTCCTCGTGGGCGAAGGTGAACGGCAGCGCGAACGCGACCTCGTCGATCTCCTGGAACGCGGCCTGCGCGTAGAGCCGTTCGGCGATCTCGTCGGACGTCCCGACCAGGTCCGGCGCGAACATCATGCGGGCCGGTCCCTGCGGCGTCGCCGTGCGCGGCAGCCGCTTGCGGGCGTACTCCTCGTACGTCGCCCGCTGCGCCGGGGTCGCGCTGTCCGTGGGGATCACGACCAGGCCCTGCGAGACCCGGGCCCGCTCGCCGTCCGGGTGCGCGGAGCGGAAGGCGCGCACATGCGAGAGCTGCACCTCGGCGAAGTCCTCGGACTCCTCCGCCTTCACCACGCTGCTGGTCAGGAAGTTCATCCCGTGCTCGCCCGCCCACCGCGCGGACCGCAGACTGCCCCCGCCGTACCACATGCGCCGCCCCAGGCCGGGGGAGTGCGGCTGCACCCGGTCGGAGAACACCTCGAAGCCCTCCACCCCGCTGAAGTCGGTGGCCGGCTTGCCCCGCACGAAGTCGAGCAGCCGTTCCACCCGCCCGTACCCGAAGTCCTCGGCGTCGGCCGTGTCCGGGTACAGCGCGTCCTTCACCTGCTCGTAGTGCATGGGCGGGCCGACGCTGACGCCCGGGTTGAGGCGGCCCCCGGACAGGATGTCGACGGTCGCCAGGTCCTCGGCCAGCCGCATCGGGTTCTCCCAGCCCACCGGCGTGACCGCCGTCCCCAGCTCGATGCGGCGGGTGCGCTGCGAGGCCGCCGCAAGGACGGCGACCGGCGAGGAGATGCCGTACTGGAGGTGACGGTGGCGCAGCCAGGCGCTGTCGAAGCCGAGCCGCTCGCCCAGTTCGATGATCTCCAGCGTCGACTCGTGGCCCCGGCCGGGATCGTCCCCGTCGAACAGCCCGATGGTCAGGAAGCCCAGCTTCCGCAGGGGACGTGAGGGCAGGGGCACGGGCTCCTCCAACGTTCGCGGCACGGTCTGCCGGACATCAGCGCTGACGCCGATTGTCGCAGGCGATCACCGGGGGCCGCGAGCAGGGCCGGTGCGGGGCCGGGCAGCTCACGGAGTCGCGGGACGGACGCCGGGCGGCTCACGGAGTCGCGGGACGGACGCCGCGGCCTCCCGTGGCGGACTTGCCGTAGGGACCCGCCGTAGGGGACTTGCCGAAGGGACTGCGCGGGACGCGTCGGGCGTGGGACCGTGGACGCAGGGTCTGGCCCGTCACTCCCCCCGTGGTGACGGGCCAGACCGCTGCGCCGGCCTGTCCCGCCTCCGCCGGACGGACGGAGGCGGGGTGATCGCGGGCGGCTCGACACGCGCCGCTCCCGGCGGCCGAAGTACGCGCTGCTCCCGGCGGCCGAGGCCCGCGCCGCTCCCGGCGGTCGAGGTTCGGGCCGCTCCCGGCGACGGGACTTCGGGCCGCGATCCGCAGCGGGGGCTTCACGCCGCTACGGGCAACCCCCTACTGGTACACGGGCAGCCCCCTACTGGTAGCACGGGCAACCCCCTACTGGTAGCAAGGGTTACCGCACAACGGCGCCACACCGCCCGCCCCGTTGACGCCCGCCGCGGGCCGGTCCCCGTGCGGGGCGACGGCCGGGACCCGGCTCGTCTCCCAGGGCATCGGCACCGCGACGGCCCGCGGACCGACGGCGGTGAGGGCGGCCACGGCGACGAACACCGCGGCGATCCCACGCTTGCGCACACGCATACCGAATCTCCCCGTACGACGGGTCCGGCGCCCCTCGGCGCCGTTCGCCTCGGGTCGAGCCGCCGCGGCCCTGGCTCCTTGATGGCACACGGGCCCACCGGGACGCCACACCTTTCGACCCTGCTCGAATCGTCACCGCCGTCCGGCCCCGGGCGAAGAGCCCGCGCACACGGGAGCCATGGGTGCCGGCACACGGAAAAGACACGTGACAGGAAGCCTGAACAAGCGCTTAGATAGTGCATCCGAGCGAGTCCGCGCGCTGGAGGCACCGTTGCTGTTCACATCCGTCGACGACGTCTCCGCACGCCTGGCCGAGACCGGCTATCTCGCCTCGCCCGCCGTCGCCACGACCGTCTTCCTCGCCGACCGCCTCGGCAAGCCGCTCCTCGTGGAGGGCCCCGCCGGGGTCGGCAAGACGGAACTCGCCAAGGCCGTCGCCGAGGTGGCCGGGGCCCGGCTGGTGCGCCTCCAGTGCTACGAGGGAGTGGACGAGTCCCGGGCGCTGTACGAGTGGAACCACGCCAAGCAGTTGCTGCGCATCAGCGCCGGGCGGGACGAGAGCTGGGACGAGACACGGACGGACGTCTTCAGCGAGGAGTTCCTGCTCCCGCGCCCCCTGCTGACCGCCATCCGCGGCGACGACCCCAAGGTCCTGCTGATCGACGAGACGGACAAGGCCGACGTCGAGGTCGAGGGCCTGCTCCTCGAAGTCCTCAGCGACTTCCAGGTCACCGTCCCGGAACTGGGCACGATCACCGCGACCAGCCGCCCCTTTGTGGTGCTCACCTCGAACGCGAGCCGCGAACTGTCCGAGGCGCTGCGCCGCCGCTGCCTGTTCCTCCACATCGGCTTCCCCGACGAGGAGTTGGAGCGCCGTATCGTCCGCCTCAAGGTGCCGGGCCTCGACCAGGCGCTGACGGAATCGGTGGTCCGGGTCGTGGGCGCGCTGCGGGAGATGGACCTGCGCAAGGTCCCGTCCGTGGCCGAGACCATCGACTGGGCCCGCACGCTGCTCGCGCTCGGCGCCGACACCCTGGACGAGGACGTCGTACGCGACAGCCTCGGCGTGCTTCTCAAGCACCAGGAGGACGTACTGAAGGCGTCGGCCAAGCTCGACCTGGGCGCGGTGTGAACGCCGCCGATCCGGCCTCCGGGGTCGCGGAACGGCTGACCGGACTGGTCGGCGCGCTGCGCTCGCACGGCGTGCGGATCGGCACCGGCGAGACCGTGGACGCCGCGCGGGCGGTCGAGGCGCTCGGCCTCGGCGACCGCGGCCTGCTGCGCGAGGGCCTCGCGGCCACGCTGCTGCACAACCCGGGCCAGCGGACGGTGTTCGACCCCGTCTTCGACGTGTACTTCCCCCGGGTCGTCGGGGCGCCCGACGGCACCGGTCCCGCCGACCGGGACGACCTGCGCGACCGGCTCGCCGCCGCGCTGGCCGCCGACGACCGGGCGCTCATGGCACGCCTCGCGGCGGAGGCCGTCGACGGCTTCGGCGGTTACGGCGGTTCGACGGCCACGGACGGCTGGTCGTCGTACCAGACACTCGACCGGCTCCGCCCGCAGACGCTGATGGCCCGGGTGCGCGACACGGTCCGGGCGCGGGGCGGCGCGCCGGGGTTCACCGACCGGCTGCTGGAGGACGAGATCAGGGGGCGCGTCGAGGCGTTCCGCCGGCTCGTGGCGACGGAGGCGCGGCGCCGGGTCGCCGAGCGGCGCGACCGGGACGAGATCGCCCGGCGGGCGGTGGCCACCACCGCCGACCGTGTCGACTTCCTGTTCGCGGGCCGGGACCGGCTCGCCGAACTGCGCCGGGTCGTCCAGCCGCTCGCGCGCAAACTCGCCACCCGGCTCGCCGCCCGCCGCCGCCGGGCCCGGCGCGGCACCATCGACCTGCGGCGGACCCTGCGCGGCTCGCTGTCGACGGGCGGGGTACCGATGCGTCCCGTGCTGCGCGGACGCCGTCCCGTGCGGCCCGAACTGGTGCTGCTGTGCGATGTGTCGGGCTCGGTCTCGGGGTTCTCCGACTTCACGATGCTGCTGGTCCAAGCGCTGCACGACCAGTTCAGCAAGGTGCGGGTGTTCGCCTTCGTCAACCGGATCGACGAGGTCACCGGGCTCCTCGTGCGCGGCGCCGCCGACCCGGACGGACTGAGCGCCCGTATCGGCGCCGAGGCCACGCTCACCGGCTGGCACGGCAGCAGCGACTACGGGGTTCCGTTCGGCGAGTTCGTCGAGCGCTACCCGGGCGCGGTCGGTCCCCGGACCACCGTCTTCGTGCTCGGCGACGCCCGGACCAACAACAGCGACCCGAACCTGCCCGCCGTCCGGCGGCTCACCCGCCAGGCCCGCCGCGTCTACTGGCTGAACCCCGAGGCGCGTTCGCAGTGGGGCACGGGCGACTCCGTGGCCCCGCTCTACGCCGAACTCGTGGAGATGCACGAGTGCCGCAACGCCCGGCAGCTCAGCGCGCTGATCGGCCGTCTCCTGCCCGTCTGACCCGCCCGGGCCCTTCCGCCGCGCGTCCGGACCGAACCGCCGCGCGTACAGCGGAGCGGTGCTCGGGGGGCCGGTGTCCGGCAACCGGCGCTCAGGGGGCGAGGAGTCTGCGCAGCCAGGTGACGCGGGCGGCCCGTGCGGTGCGGGAGAGCGCGGTGTGCGGGGCGAAGGAGTCGAAGCCGTGGAAGCCGCCGGGCCACACGTGCAGTTCGGCGACCCCGCCGGCCTGCCAGATCCGGGACGCGTAGTCGACCACCTCGTCCCGGAAGGTCTCCGCCGACCCGACGTCGAGGAAGGCGGGGGGCAGCCCGGAGAGGTCGGTGGCGCGGGCGGGCGCCGCGTAGGCGGGGACGTCGGGTCCGCCGCGCGCGTCGCCCAGCACGGCGGTCCAGGCGGTCTCGTTGGCGGTACGGTCCCAGGCGCCGACGCCCGCCATCTGGTGCGCGGACGGGGTGTCGTTGCGGTCGTCGAGCATCGGGTACATCAGCACCTGGCCGACCGGCCGCGGGCCCCCGCGGTCCCGGGTGAGCAGGGCGAGGGCCGCGGTCAGGCCGCCGCCCGCGCTGGCGCCCGCGACGACGATCCGCTCCGGGTCCCCGCCGAACTCCGCCGCGTGCCCGGCCGTCCACAGCAGCCCGGCGTAGACGTCCTCCACGCCCGCCGGGTACGGATGCTCGGGCGCGAGCCGGTACTCCACGGACACCACGACAGCGTCCAGCTCCTTCGCCCACTCCAGGACGATCTCCACCCCCGCCCGGTTGTTGCCGAGGATCATGCCGCCGCCGTGGACGTGGTAGATCACGGGACGCGGCCCGTCCCGCGGCGGCTCGGCGGGGGTGATCACGAACAGCGAGACGTCGGGAGCGCCTTCGGGCCCCGGCGCCGTCCGGTCCGTGGTCACGAAGGCGCCGTCCTGCGTGAGGTCGTACGCGGAAACCGCCGGCTCGGGACCGGCGCGCAGGGCGGCGACGTCCTCCAGGCTCAGCCCGGACGGCGTCGACGGGCCGACCGCGGCGAGAGCGGCGGCCAGTTCGGGGTCGAAGGGGGGCGGTACCAGCAGCATGACGTCTCCTCGCGCCGAGCCCGGCGGCTCGTTCGACCATGATCGGCGCCCCGCCCCCGGACCGGGAGCCGCCGCGTGGCGGAACCTGCCCCCGAAGCCGCCGCCCATGCGCCCCGCCGCCCATGCGCGCCCCGGTGTCCTCTGAGCGCCCCCCGGTGTCCTCCCCGCGCGGCGAGGGCGTCGGTGGCCGTCAGCGCGGCGCCAGCACGATGCGCTGCCCGGGGGCGGTCGGGGTGCTCCAGGCGCGCTCGACCTCGGAGAGGGGCAGGACGAGCGGGTCGACGGCGAAGCTGCCGGACGCGATCTCCGCGGCGAGCGAGGGGAGTTCGGCGACGATCCCGGCGGTGGTGACCGAGCCCTGGCCGCTGCCCATGATCCGCAGGTCGGCGGCGCGCAGCAGGAAGGACGGCAGACTGATCTCCGCGCCGGCCATGGAGCCGATCTGGATCCAGCTCAGCGTCCTGCCGCGCTCCGCGCGGGCGGTCAGGAGGGCGGGCATGGCCTGTTCGGCGGCCGGTCCCCACAGGTAGTCGATGACGACGTCCACGTCGGCGGCGCCGGCGGCGAGCCGGTCGGCGACCTCCTTGGGCTCGCCCACCAGGGAGACCGTCTCGTCCGCGCCGAGGCGGGACACCAGGCCGAGCCGCTCGCCGTCGCGTCCGGCGGCGACGACCCGGCCCGCGCCGAGGTGCCGGGCGATCTGGACGGCGAGCTGTCCGGCGTTGCCGGTCGCGCCCAGCACCAGCACGCCGGCGCCCGGCTGGAGGGCGACGCGGCGGCGCAGGGCGACCCAGGACGACATGGCGGGGTTCATCGCGGCGGCCACGGCGACCGGGTCGGTGCCGTCCGGCAGGGTGATGGAGCGGCGGCGGTCGACGACGGCCCGCTCGGCCATGGTGCCGGGCGCGCCGTCCGCGGCGACGAAGTAGAGCAGCTCCCCCTCCGCCGTACGGCCGACGCCGTCCACGCCCGGGACGAGGGGCAGGACACCGTCGGAGGTGTAGTGGGAGCCGTCGGCGGCGGAGCGGACGCGGGGGTGGAGCCCGGCCGCGAGGACGTCGACCAGCACCTCGTGCTCCCCGTGGGGCTCGGGGGTGCCGACGACGTCGAAGCGGGGCGGGGTGTCGAACGAGTGGACGACTGCGGCGCGCATGGGAGGCCTTTCGCCAGTTGGTTTGTGTCACGTACTACTTCGACAGTAGTTTGTGGCGCGTACCACGTCAAGGTAGTTTGGGTCGCGTACCAAGTCGGGTGGTCCGGGGCACCGGCCCGCCGGGAGCGGCCGGCGGGAGCGGGATGACGTTCGACGGGACCGAGGAGGGCCGGATGGCCGAGGGGCGCGCGGAGACCGAGGAGCGGCGGGACGCCGTGGACGCCCTGGTCCAGTTGTCGTTCCTGGTGCAGGGCGTGCTCGCGCGCATGGCAGCCGAGCACGACCTCTCGCTGATCCAGGTCCGGCTGCTCGGCATCCTGCGCGACCGCCGGCCCGGCATGCTCGAACTCGCCCGGAGCCTCGGCCTGGACAAGTCCTCGATGACCGGACTGGTCTCCCGCGCGGAGAAGCGCGGTCTGGTCCGGCGGACCCCGTCACCCGACGACGGCCGCGCCGTCCTGGTCGGACTGACGGAGGCGGGCCGGGAACTCACGGCCCGCTGCACCGCCGAGATGGACCGCGAGGTCGCCGCTCTCACGGCGTCGCTCACCGCCGCCGAGCGCGCCCGGCTCACCGCCCTGGCCGGGAAGATCCTGGGCAACACCCCGGTCGCCGGGGCGGGTTGAGGCGAACGCCGGGGCTAGTTGAGACGAATGTCAGGGCGGGTTGAGACGAACGCCGGCCCGCCCCGGCGACGCCCGGAGGCGGCACCGCGACGGACCGGCGTGAAGCAGGGCACCGATCCTCTGGTCAGCCCTCGATGCGGTGAGTCGTCCAGAAGGACGTCAGATCCGTGGTCGTGGCGGCCTGCGCCGCCGCCTTGAACTCGGCAGTGGTCGACACGCCGTACCAGTGCGATGTGGCGTAGTCCTTCAGGAGCTTGGCCATGGCGGTGTCACCGAGTACGCGCCGCAGGTCGTGCAGGGCGCACTTGCCGTAGCCGTAGACGACGGTGGAGTAGCGGGAGGAGTGCGCGTCCCAGTACGCCATCGAGTTGGTGATCTTCTCCGCCGATGAGGCCCAGGACACGCTGTTCCAGCAGTTCGCCCCGGTCTTGTTCTGCGCGAGGTCGGTCGCGTAGTCCGTGAACGACTCGTCCAGCCAGGGGTTGTTGTACTCGTCGTCGCCGACGATCCCGTAGAACCACTGGTGGGCGATCTCGTGCGTCAGCGCCGTGGTGCTCACCAGGTCGAGGACGAACCCGGGGTACTCCATGCCGCCGAACCAGAAGTTGTTGTCGATCACCGCGTCCAGCTCGCCGTACGGGTAGGCCCCGAAGCGCGCGGCATGGGCGTCCACGGCGGACTTGGCCGTGGTCAGCATCGACTGGGCGTTGGCGGAGCTGATGCCCGACACGGAGTAGACGTTCACGGTCGTGCCGGCCGGGGAGGTGCCGGAGATCTTGCTGAACGGGCCCGCCGCCCAGGCGAAGTCGCGCACCTTGGACGCGGTCGCCGTGGTGACGGTACGGCCGCTGGAGCCGGGGGTGTCGACCGAGGTGCCGGTGGCCGGGACGAGCAGGCTCGTCGGGTGGTCCAGGGTGACCTTGAAGTCGGCGGCCAGCGAGTAGAAGGACTCGCCGTTGTTGGTGTACGGGTCCAGGTGCCAGCCCGCCGCGTCCTTCACCGCGAGCACCGGCAGCGCGTTGCCGATGAAGCTGAACGCGCCGTCGTAGCCGAAGCGGTCGGCGCCGCTCGGCACGGTGATCCCCAGGTCGAAGCCGATCGTGGTGCTCTGCCCCTGGGCCAGCGGCGAGGCCAGCGTGATCTTGAGGGCGGTGCAGGCGACCGACAGGGCGCCCGCGGTGCCCCCGGTGACGTTGCTGACGGTGATCGGCGGCGCCGAGCACGTGCCGTGGTAGTTGTCCCACAGCCTCAGGTACACCTCGCCGAGCGCGGTGGCGGAGGCGTTGGTGAAGGTCGCGCTCTCGTGACCGGTCCAGACGGTGCCGGCGGTGTTGCTGCTCAGGCTGACCGTGTACGCGGGGGCCGCCGGGGTGCGGGTTCCGTCGGCCGGCGGAGCCGTGTCACCCGAGGTGTTAAGGGCGATGTCGTCCAGGACGAAGCTGGTCTGGAGACTGGAGTCCTCGGTGCCGGTGAAGGCGACGGTCACCGTCTGCCCGGCGAACGCCGACACGTCGAACGACTTCTGGGCGTACCCGGAGGCCTTGTTGAGGTTGGAGTACGTGGCCAGCGTGGTGCTGCCGATCTTGGCGGTGAGCTTGTCGTACGCGGTGGACGAGGTGGTCTCGGCCGTGTCGATGTGCAGCCAGAAGGTCAGGCTGGCGCTGCTGCACCCGGCCGGGATCGTCACGCTCTGCGAGAGCGTGTCGGTGCGGGTGCCGCCGGTGCCGTCGAGCCAGGCGAAGCTGCCGCCGCCGTGCGCGGTCTGCCCGGAGCGGCTGGTGATCACGCTGGACGAGGACTGCGTCCAGGGTGAAGTGCCGCTCTCGAAGCCGCCGTTGGCGACCACCTGGGCCGGGGTGCAGGCGGCTGCCGCCGCCGGTGCCGTGTGCGGGGCGGCCGCCACGGGCGTACTGGGGAGGAAGGCGGCGGCCAGGGCGGCGACGGCGAGGACGCGTGCCGCGATGGCCTTGCGGGGGGTTGGTCTCACACGAAACTCCTTTGAGGCGGCCGGATTCCGGCCTGCTCGGTGGCCGCCCGCGACGACTGGGGTGCGTCGGGTGGACGGCCGCGGGCCGCGCGCGGGTGCGCGCGATCGCTTGGTGAGATGTCCGTCCCGTCGGCCTGGGGTCAGGACGGCGGGCTCCCGGAAGCGTGGCAGATTTGACCAAGACATGCCATCAAAGGGAGGGAAAGGAGGCGGTTCGGTGAAACGCGCGGCGGCACGGGCCCGCCCGGAGTTCAGGACTCCGGCTCGCTCAGCGCCGGAGTCAACCGGGCCCAGGGATTGGGGAGTTCGCCCGTGACCGGGCCCGCGACCGCAGCTCCCCGGTCGCGGGCGGTGCGCACGGCGAGCGGGACCAGCGCCTCGGGCACGCCGTAGACGAGATGGCAGAACCGCTCGGACGGATACCGTGCCGTCCACTCCGGCCGGGTGAACGCCGAGACGTACGTGGACCAGTGGCCCTCGAACGTGACGAGCAGATCCGCGAGGCGCGCGTATCCCGGCGCGGGATGCACCCCCGGATTCAGCACCACCGGAGCGGCGCCCAGCCCGCGCACGCTCCGCACCAGCCGCTTGAAGACGGGCAGCGCCTCGGGCGTGGCCGCCACCCGGTCCAGGAAACAGCCCTCGGCGCCGTACCAGTCGCGGTGCCGCAGGACCTCGTCCGCCACCTCGTCCGGATCGCGCGCCCCGTAGTCGGTGTCGACATAGCCGAGCAGCCGGGCACCCGCCGCCCGCAGCGCGCCGGTCGCGGCCGTGAACGCCGGATCGGGGACCGCGCCGGGCCCGTCGGCCGGATTGACGACGACACCGTACGTCCGGCCGGCGCGGGTGATCAGCCGGTGCCAGGCGCCCGGGTCCTCGCTCGGATGCACATACAGCGGGATCAGCAGGCTCATCGCACCGGTTCGCCTTCGAACTGCCCGGCCGCGGCGGCCGTCGACACGGCCTCCCACAGCGCGGTCAGCGAGTCGTCGAGGGTCAACGTCGGCCGCCAGCCCAGGGATTCACCGGCGGCGGTGATGTCGGAGCACTGCCAGGACACCGCGCCCGACCGCTCGGAGCCGCCGCCGCTCTCCTCGATCCGCCCCCGGAACCCGGCCGCCCGGGCCAGCCCGTCCACCACCTCGCGCACCGGAACGGCCCTGCCCGCACCGATGTTGAGGATCCGGGGCAGCGGCCCGGGCGCCTTCGCGGCGGCCACCGCCGCCCGCGCCACATCGCGTACGTCCACGAAGTCGCGGTACGCCGACAGGTCACCCAGGCGGATCACCGCGTCCCGGTCCGCGCCGGCCGCCCGCAGCAGCCCCGCGATCCGGCCGGGCAGTCCGGCCGAAGGCGCGCCGGGCCCCACCGGGTTGCCCACCCGCAGCACGACCGCGTCGAGCCCGGACGTGGCGACGGTGACCGTACCGGCGAGCTTGGTGGCCCCATAGGGGCCGACGGGACGGGTCGGCGCCGACTCCGTGACGGCGCTCCCGCGCGCACCGGGGCCGTACTCGGCGGCCGACCCCAGATGGACGAGCCGGGCGGACGGCACCGCCTCGCGCAGCGCCGCGCAGAGCACGGCGGGACCACGGGAGTTGACCTCCGCGAGGGTCACGGGGTCACCGCCGGTCGATCCGGCACAGTTGATCACGGCGTCGGGTGCCGCCTCGGCCAGCGCCGTCGCCAGCCGCTCGTGGCCGTCGGTGGCGAGGTCGACGCGGAACTCCGCGCCGGGCGAACGGCCGGCGCCGAACACCCGCACGCCCGGCAGGGCGCGCAGGTGTCCGGCGACATGGCCGCCCAGATAGCCGGTGGGGCCCAGGACGAGAATGCGCATACGGCGGTCAGGCTCCCTTGAGCAGCATCGACTTGCGGGTGGTGAACTCGGCGTTCGCCCGGTCGTAGTCGTCCGGGCGGCCGATGTCGAGCCAGTACCCGTCGAACTCGTAGGCGTGCGGCTCGTTCCGGCTCCGCAGCAGGTCGAGGACCAGCTCGTCGAAGCCCAGCGGCAGCCCCGGGGTGTAGCCGTCGAGCGTGGACCGGGACAGACCGTACACGCCCATCGAGACGCGGTAGTCCATGCTCGGCTTCTCCGTGAACGCCACCACCTTGCTGTCGGCGGTGGTCAGCACACCGAAGTCGATGTGCACCTTGCGCGCGTACGTGGCGATGGTCAGCGGCGCCCCCGAACCCCGGTGCCGGACGAGGACGTCGGCGAAGTCGAGGTCGGTGAGCACGTCGCCGTTCATCACGAGGAACGACTCGGGCAGCCGCTCGCGCATGGTGAGCAGCGGGCCCATGGTGCCGAGCGGGGACTCCTCCGTGGCGTAGTCGACGGCCAGGCCCCACTGGGAGCCGTCACCGACGTAGGCGCGGATGATCTCGCCGAGATGGCCTATCGCGATGGTGCAGCCGGTGAACCCGGCCGTGGCGAGCTGGCGCAGCACGATCTCCAGGATCGCGTGCTGGTCTCCGATGGGCACGAGCGGCTTGGGCAGCGCTGTCGTGTAGGGCCGCAGCCGAACGCCCTTGCCTCCCGCGAGAATCACTGCGTGCACGGGGCTCCTCCTTCGTGTCGTGCCGGACGGGTCAGATGTTGTAGATGCCGGTCTTGTAGCGGGCGAGGTTCGCCGGATCGCGGAAGAACTCCACGGTGTGGGCGAGCCCTTGGTCGAGCTGGTGGGCGGGGCTCCAGCCGGTCGCCTCGGTGAGCCGGCTCGCGTCCGCGACCAGCCGCATCACCTCCGAGTTGGCCGGCCGGATGCGCCGGGCGTCCTCGCGGACGTCGAGGGCGGTGTCCATCACCTTGCCGATCAGCGCGACCAGGTCACCGACCGAGATCTCGCCGCCCGTACCGGCGTTGAAGGTGCGGCCCACGACGCGCTCGGCGGGCGCGGTGCCCACCGCGAGGAAGGCCTGCGCGGTGTCCCGCACGAACGTGAAGTCCCGGGTGGGGCGCAGGTCGCCGAGGGTGATGGTGCGTTCGCCCGCGGCCACCTGGCCGATCACGGTCGGGATGACCGCGCGCATCGACTGCCGCGGTCCGAAGGTGTTGAACGGCCGCAGGGTGACCACCGGGGTGCCGAAACTCGCGTGGTAGCTGTCCGCGAGCCGGTCCCCGCCCGCCTTCGAAGCGGCGTACGGGGACTGCGTGTTGATGGGGTGGTCCTCGGTGATCGGCACGGTCCGGGCGGTGCCGTAGGTCTCGCTGGTGGAGGTGTGCACCAGCCGGGGCGTGCCGAGGGCGCGGACCGCCTCCAGCACGTTGAGGGTGCCGGTCACGTTGGTGTCCACGTAACTGTGCGGCGCCTGGTAGGAGTACGGGATCGCGATCAGCGCGGCCAGGTGGTAGACGCAGTCCGCGCCCTCGGCGAGCCCCCGGACCGAGCCCGGGTCGCGGACGTCGCCGAGGACGATCTCGACGTGCTCCAGGACGTCGGGGCTCAGGGTCTCCAGCCAGCCGTACGAGGAGAAGGAGTTGTACTGGGCCATCGCCCTCACCCGGTGCCCCGAGGCGACCAGCGCCTCGGTGAGGTGGGAGCCGATGAAACCCTCGGCTCCGGTGACGGCGGCGAGCGGTGCGGAGGTCAACTCGTGGGTCCTTCCGGTCGGTTGCTCGTGCGATGGGTCGGTGTGCCCGGTGCGCGGGCGGCGGGCCCGGGACGCCGGGGTCGGGGCGCCGGGCGGGAGGTGGTCAGGCGTGTGGCGCGGGCCGCCCCAGCAGCCGTACGGCACAGGCCGCCAGACACAGGGCGGCGGCGCCGCAGAGAAGGGAGAGCGGCAGCGCGGCCGGCGGGGAACGCAGCGCGCCGAGCCAGGCGGCACACGCGGCCGTCGCGAGACAGACCGCGGCCGGCGGCCAGGCCACCCCGAAGGCCTGGAGCAGCAGCGCGGTCCACAGGGTGGCCGCGAGCAGCATGAGCGGCGCCGGCCGCGCCCCGGTGAGCAGTGCGGCGGGCAGCAGCGGCAGGACGTACAGCAGCAGGCAGAGTCCGAGGATGCCCGCCGTGCGCAGCAGGAACCCGCCCGGCGTGGCGGTCGCCCGCAGCGCCGCCACCGACATCCCGCGATACCGGTACAGCAGCCACTCCGCCGGTCCCATGCTGACCGTCAGCACGACCACGGCGTACGGGTGCTGCCTCCCCTCCAGCAGCACCAGGACCCCGGCGGACAGCCCGAACAGGCCGTACGGCAGGGAGCGCAGGAGAGCGGGACGGGCACTCCCAGGGGAAGGGGCTCCGCCCAGGACGGTCCGCAGCGCCCAGCCCGCCGCGGCGACCGCGCCGAGCAGGGACAGCAGCGGCAGCGCCAGCCGCAGCGCGTCTCCCGGCTCCCACCAGGGCAGGACGGCGGCACCGGCGACGAGCGGGGAGAGCGCGGCCAGCAGCAGCCGCTCCCCGCCCAGCACCAGCAGCACACCGGCCGCCGCGAGAAACCCGGACTGCGCCGCCGCCACCGCGACCGCCGTGCCGGACCCGGCGACCAGCGAGCCGGCCCCGGTCGCGGCGAGCGCGCCGAGCGGCGCCCCCTTGAGCAGGGTGCGGCCCGCCTCGCGCCGGCCGGTGGCCATCCGCAGGTGGGCCCGGTGGCCGAGCGCCTGGCCCCAGGCCCAGGAGACCAGGCCCGCCACCACCAGGACGTCCAGGTCCCGGCCCGCGTGCCACAGCCGTCCGGTGAGCAGATAGGCCAGCCCCGGCAGGGCGAACAGCGCCCCGCGCAGCGCGCAGCGCACATGGTCGGGGCGCCACGGGTCGGCGGGCCGCGCGGGCTCCGGGAACGTGCGCGGCACCCGCTCGTACAGGGCGGCGGCGAGCGAGAACAGGTTCGGGTGCCCGTACCGCTCCTGGATGACCTCGCCGGTCAGCCCCTCCGACTCCAGCAACGCGGCCACCTCGTAGGGGTGCACGGCCGGTCCGATGCCGTCGGCGAGTTCGGCCGCGAGCCGGTCGACCGCGTCCCGGCGGGTGCCGTGCGCCGGCCCGCGCGGGGCGGAGGGCCCGGCGCCGACCCGTAAGGACAGGGTGTCCCGCGCGCCGCCGGGTTCGAGGGCCATCGGTCCGCTCATCCGGCCAGGCTCCTCGGTCTCGGCGCCGCCACCCCGGCGTCCGCGGCGGCGAGCGGGGCGGCGGCCGGCTCGGTGACCTCCGGGACGTACCGGCCGGCCGGGCCGGGCGCGGACAGTTCCCGGTAGACGGACCGGAAGGTGTCCACGGTCTGCCGCAGCGTGAACTGCTCGATCACCCGCAGCCGGGCCGCCTCGCCCATCGAACGCCGGCGCCCGGGATCTCCGAGCAGTTCCAGGGCGGCGGCTGCCATGGCGGCCGGGTCGCGCGGCGGTACGACGAGACCGCTGTCGCCGACGGCCTCGCGCACCCCGCCCACATCCGTGGAGACGGTCGCCCGCCCGCACGACATGGCCTCGATCAGGGTGAACGGGAAGCCCTCGCTGATGCTGGAGAGCATCACGACGTTGCCCGCCGCGTACGCGTCCTTGATGTCCTCGACCCGGCCCTCGAAGGTGACGGCCGCGCCGTGTCCCAGCTCCGCCGCCAGCGCCTCGCACCGCTCGCGGTAGGCCTCGCCACCCCGGGGCGTGCCGCCGAACAACCGCAGCCGCGCGTCCGGGAGTCGCTCACGGACGAGGGCGAACGCCCGGATCAGCGTCTCCAGGTCCTTGATCGGGTCGACCCGGCCGGCCCAGGACAGCGTCGGCCGCTCGGGCTCCGGTCCGGCGGGCGGGAACGCCGCCGGGTCCACACCGTTGTAGACCGTGCGGATCGCCGCGGGGGCGGCACCGCCCTGCTCCTCCCACAGCCGGTTGTACCGGTTGCCGGGGGTGATCAGGGCGGCGCGCCGGTACGTCTCCTCCGCGAGCAGCCGGAAGAAGCCGAGGACGACGGCCTTCACCGGCCAGCGGTACGGGCCGGTGCGGTAGCCGAGATAGCGCTCGCGCAGATAGACGCCGTGCTCGGTCAACAGCAGGGGCACGCCGTGCCGTTCGAGGGCGGCGAGGCCCGGCAGCGCGGCGATGCCGCCGCTGACCGCGTGGGCCACCCCGCGCTCGGGGAGCGGTACGGTCAGCGGGCGCAGCGCGTGCTCCAGCAGGGCGGTCGCGGTCAGCGCGTCGTGCAGGGTCGGCCGGGCCTCCCGGACGGCGAGGCCCGGCCGGTTCCACACCCCGGTCAGCACGCGGATCGCCTGGTCGCCGCGGAGGAAGGGACTCAGCATCCCGTCGGCCGCGGCCCGCGCCAGCGCGTACAGCGCGGCGGGGAACCGTTCCTCCGCGCACGGGTCGAGCAGCGCGGTGACGAACTGCTCGTAGGCGGCGGCGAGTTGGTTGCGGCGGCGGCCGCGGGGCGGCCTGCCCTCGGGCGCGGGCCCCCACATGGGGGCGGTCACGACGTGGCCGACGTGCGCGGGGATGTCCCACACGACCGGCTCGCGGCCGGTGCCGGTCACCGCGATGACGTCGAAATCCACGTCGGGCATTCCGCCGACGAGCTGGTCGCACCAGACGCTGACGCCGCCGTGACTGTGCGGGTAGGTGCCTTCGGTGAGCAGGGTGACGCGCGTCGCGTTGGGATCACGCGCGCCGCGGGAAACGTGCATCGATGTGCTCCACGGCCGAGGTGTGGGGTGTTCGTGCCCGTCCCGGCCGCGCGGGTGCGGCCGGGACCTTCGGTCGGTGCGTCGCTCAGTTGTCCGGGACGAAGGGGACCTGGCCGGTGACGCCCGCCGGAACGCGGGTGCGGGGCGTGCCGCTGGTCGCGGGCTGCCGCTTCGGGTGGCCGGCGGCGGAGAGGGCGGGCGTGCCCGGCGGCAGGCCGAGCGTGACGGGTGTGCCGGCGGACGCCGTCCACCCCGAGACCGACCCCGCGTACGCGGTGCCGAAGCCCGTCGGGCCGGCGGTGGTGCCGGCGGGCATGGTGGCGGTGATCGCCACGCCGTCCGGAGCCTGCACGGTGACCGTGTCGCCGACCCGGTAGGCGGTGACCTGACCGGAGTCGAGGGCCGCCTTCCACGCGGCGCGGCGGCGCAGCTCGACGCCGATGTCCTTCATCCGCAGGTTCACCACCGGGGTGTCGTCCGCGAACAGCTCCCGGTAGCCGTCGAGGACTCCGTCGAGCACCGGGTAGGCGATGCGCTCCTCGGCGAGGTTCGACTGGTGGATGAAGTGCGGCTTCGGGTCGTTGGAGAGCACGTGACCGAGGTCGATGCGGGTCTCCAGCGGCACGATGTAGTCCGCGTAGCCCGTCGCGGTGTCCAGCGGCGCCGGCAGGCAGGTGGAGGTGTCCGGGTGCTCCTCGCAGATGCCGCTGCCGCCCTGGGCGCGGCTGGTGTAGATCCAGTTGTACTCGTCGACCTGCTCGGCCGCCTTGCCCGCGTTGTAGAAGACGTTCATCGGGTAGCGGGGGACGGTGGTGGCGGGGCCGACCTGACGCTGCCCGGGCTCACGGGAGTTGTCGGAGCCGAGCCAGGTCACGCCGTTGTCGGCGAGCGCGGGAGCCAGGTTGGGGTTGTCGACGGGCTGCTGCGGCGAGAGCTTCAGACCGGAGTGCTCGCCGGTGATCAACTCCTCGCTGTCCAGTGGCAGTCCGGCCGCCTGACCCCAGGCGCGGTTGGTCGCGATCTCGTCGGAGATGGCGGTGCGCGAGACCCACCGGGTGCTGCCGTCGGCGCCGGTGGCGCACTTCCAGGGGAGCACGCTGACGTCCTGTTCGCAGCCGAGGAACGCGTGCGTATAGGTGTGGTTGATCCAGCGGAACCGGTCGCGTTCGGCGATGAGCCTGTCCCCGAGCGGGTCGGCGCCGCCTTCGCCCTCGTGCTGGTCGACGCTGCCCGCGCCGTTGTAGGCGAGGTCGAGGGTCAGGCCCTGCCGGTTCTGCCAGTCGACGGCGTGGTCGACGTCCGCCGGGGTCATCCGGATGGGGTGGGCGACCCCCTCGCCCTGCGGGCAGTCGATGTCGCCCGGAGTGCAGTCGAGGGTCGTGTCCCAGCGGTCGTCGGCGGCGAAGACGTCGTCGACGTGCACGGCGAAGTAGTTGCGCGAGGCGCCCAGCCGCACGCCCTGGGTCAGCCACTCCACGATGCCGCGCGCCAGCAGCCGGAACTGCTGCTGGTGCTGGTTGTAGACGAAGGTGACGACCAGCTCGCGGCGTCCGTCGTGCCGGTACTCGCCCACGAGGGACCCGCGCGAGGACCCGCCCGGGATCGGCGCGTCGACATACGCGGTGAAGTCGGCGCCCGCCGCGGGGGCCGCCAAATAGGCGTAACTCTCGCCCACGGTCGGGGAGTTGTCCTCGAACGGCACGGAACCGTCCAGATAGCCGAAGGGCCCCGCCCTGCCCGCGGCCGTGACCTGCGCCCGCACTCCGTCGAGGCTGCCCGCGTAGCCGCCCTCGGCCGGGTACCGCAGCCCGGCCTCGGGGCGCGCGTAGGTGTAGGCGTCGACCTGCGGGATCGCGTACGTCTGCTCGTAGGCCGCGACGGCCGCCATCTCGGCGGAGCCCGCCTCGAACGGGTTGTCGTTGGGCAGGACGACCGCCTGGTACCTGGCGCGCGGTGTGCCGTCGACCGTGTCCGCGAGGAATCCGGCGTCGATCACCGGCCGGCCGGACCGCGTCAGGTCGACCTCGGTGTACGGCGTCCCGGCGGTGTCCAGTTCGGCGGCGATGGCGTCGGTCGCGGGCCCTCCGTCGCTCACGACCAGTACTCGCAGGTCGATGCGCGGTGCGACCGGATCGGCGTGCGCCGTGCCGGCCGGTAAACCGAGCGAGGCGATGAGCGCGCCGACCGTGAGCGCGGTCGTGCGAATGGTCCGCTTCATGCGGTGAAGTCCCCTCCCCGAGCAGGGGTGAGTGCGGCTCCCATGGAGCGGACCACCCCCCGGCGTGACGCCACCGCCCCCCTCAGACGTCGGTCGTCAACGCTCTCGTCGCGTCACATAGTGAGGTCTCTGTGTAGCTTTCGTGCGCCTGCCGCGAAACATGACGGAAAAGAGCAGGTATCCAACAGGCGCCGCGAGAAGGCGAGTTGAAGGTGCCTTGGCGGCGGTGACGGGCTCGCCGCCGAGGGCGGGGGAGCCGTCTGTGCCGGGCGGGCCCTGAGGAGTGGCGGATCCGGAGCGCCGCCGTCCGGCCGAGCGTGGCGCCAGTGGTTCAGACCATGAGGCTCATCAGGGTGGGTGATCGGTTTTAGGTCACCGGAAACCGCTCAGCGGTACCGATCGCCGCCGAGGGGCGGCCGGCCCACGCGGTGCGCGCGGACCGGCCGCCCCGGCCGGGCGAGGGTTCAGGAGCAGAGCACACGGGTCTCCGGCGTGTACACCGGCCCGCCGCTCGTGCTCGCGCCGTCGCTGAACTCGGCGTAGTAGTACGAGTAGAAGCCGATGTTCCCGTTGCAGCCGGAGTCGGCCGCGACCTGGAGCGTCAGCGTGACGGTGCGGCTCTGTCCGGGCGGGACGGTGGACCCGTAGTTGGGCCCGAGGTCGGTGGGCCCGGTCCCCGGACACGGCACGCTGCCGGTGGCCGTGGCCAGGTCGCAGCCGGTGAAGGCGTACTTCAGATCGGGGCGCTGGGTGGTCAGCCAGGTCGGCTCGATCGTCTGGTAGACGAACCAGATGTCGTACGTCCGGTGGTTGGTGATCGTCATCGAGAGCTTCACGGTGCCCCCGGGTGTGACCGTGGAACTGTCGCCGGCGAACGTCAGGTCGGCCGGCGCTTGGTCGGCCGCGCTCGCGGCGGGTGCCAGACCGAAGAGGGCGAGGAGCAGAGCGAGAGCGAGAGTGAGAGCGAGGGTGCGGGCGGAGGCGAGGCGGGGGTGTCCCGGCTGTGTTGATCGCATGGCCCCGGAGGCTAGGCAGGCCCCGCGCGCACCGTCTGCCCCAGCGGGGACACGGAGCGTCACCAGCGGCCGGAAGTGCATGTGCGCTGGGGAAGGCGTGGAGGGCCGGTGACGAGCGGCCGCTTCGGCGGGCTCCCCTGGTTCCCCTTTGGTTCCCCTTGTGGGGACACGGCGTTCGTGAGGCCGACGTGCCGGGTGGTCGGCGCCGGGCGGCGGTACCAGCGGGCCGGCCGTATTGGCGGAGACCGTGTGCCGTGCCCCTCGTGCGGGGCCTGCTGTGGGTTCCGGCGCGGGGACGGAATCGGCCGGACCGTCGCGATTCGGACCCGTTCGCGCTTCTGGCGGTGATCCTTCCGGGAGGAGCCTCACCCTTTCCGGTGAGCAATTCGAAATCACTTCGGAATCCGGGTGCATGAAGCGGTGGGGGACGGGCACTAGAAGTCTCAGCTCGCGGATGCCTCCCCCCGGCAGCCCCGAGCGCTCGGCCCCGCCCGTGTCGTCCCACCCCCCCCTGGACGCGCGAGGCGGGGCCGCAATCGTTCCCCGCGGGCGGCCCGTCCGGCGCGCTGTTTCGGTTTGCTGTTCCGGTCCGGTCTTTCGGCCCCTGGCGGCGACTGTCTTGGCGTCGATGCCTGCCGAGCGCGCCGAACGCGGGCCACCGCCTGAGCGGCGGCCCGCCTCGTCAGCCCCGTTCCAGTGAGCGGGACTCCGCCCGGTGGTCGTAGTACGCCCAGGCCGTCACCGCCACCACGGCGGTCACCGTCACGGCGGCGACGCGCAGCCCGCCGGACGTCAGCAGGGCGACCAGTCCGACCAGGACGGCGCCGCCCAGCATGATCACGCGGCTGAGGACGTGCTGGCCGGGGGACTGCGGCTCCTCGCGGTCCTTGAGATCGCGCAGGGCGTCCCGGCCGGGACTGCGTGAGCCGCGCCGGGCCCGGGTGCGGTACTGCAGCCCGTAGCTGATCAGGCAGTAGAGGACGAGCGCCCCCAGGGCCCACAGCCAGGCCTGTCCGTCGAACGCACCACCGTGCCCGTATGCCAGATGCATGACAACTCTCCTCCAGGTGGCGCAGGGGTCAGCGGCATCCCTGTGCCCGCTAAACCCGGCGACACGCGTGGCCGCGGGGAACTGCCCGGCTCGGTCCCTGCGCCGACGTGGCGGCCCGGCCTGGCGACCTCGCGTCGCGCCATGGACGAATCGCCGGGAAGCGGGTGTCAGCGGCCGGGAACGGGACACCCGGTCCTCCCCGGCGGGGCAGCCCGCCGAGCAGCGGTGACCGGGCTCCGGTCACCGGGTGCGCATCGCGCGGGACCGCGGCGCGTACCGCACAGGAGTGGCGCGTACCGCGCGGAAGTGGCGCGTACCGCACAGAAGTGGGAGGAAGTCTTCGTGAACGAGAACCTTTGGGGCTACGGCCCGACCGCCGGTCACACGCCCGACGCGGACCTCACCGGCTACAAGGTGGAGGCCACGGACGGGCACATCGGCAAGGTCGACAAGCACTCCGACGAGGTCGGTTCTCAGTACATCGTCGTGGACACCGGTGTCTGGATCTTCGGCAAGGAGGTCCTGCTGCCGGCCGGGACGATCACGTCGATCAGTCACGAGGACCGGACCATCCAGGTCGCGCGGACCAAGGACGAGATCAAGGCCGCTCCGGAGTTCGACAAGGAGAAGCACCTCGGCGATCCGCACTACCGCGACCAGCTCGGCGGCCACTACGGGTCGGGCCACTGACCCGAACGCGACCGCCGGTGCCGCCCCGGGAAAGGGCGGCACCGGCGCCTTCCCCGCTGGTCCGGGGCCTCCGCTCGTTCCGGGCGTCCGCTCGTGCCGGACGACTGCCGCCCTGGACCGGCACGCCTTCTCCGTCCGGGACGGCGTCGCTTGGGGTTGATCCCCGGTCCCGGACCGGCATCGCTTGGTATGGCCCGCGCTGTCCCGGACCGGACCGGACCGGTGCCGCTTGGGGCTGATCGCCCGCCCCGGACCCGGACCGGCGCCGCGTGGAACCCCTCCTCCGCCCGGACCGCCACCGCCGGCTACCGCCCCTCCCTCCCTCCCTCCCTCCCGACCGATCCGGCCGCCCTCGGCGTGGCCCCGCATCCGCCCGGCGGACCCGACGGGAAGATCGGTGGAGGAGGGCGCGTCCGCCGCCGCACGGTGCCGGACCGCGCCCCGGACCACACCGCGCCCACCGGGCGTACGCACCGACCGGCTGCTCGGAGTCCTCGGAGGATGATGCCCATGACCGCGAAGCGCGGTGTGCCCGATGTCCTGGTCGTCGGCGGCGGGCTCGCCGGTCTGGCGTGCGCCCGCGACCTCGCCGGGAACGGCCTCGACGTCCGCGTGCTGGAGGCGTCGGACGGGGCGGGCGGCCGGATGCGCTCCGATCCGCACGACGGTTTCGTCATCGACCGGGGCTTCCAGGTCTTCAACACCTCCTACCCGCAGGTCCGGCGCCGGCTTCCGCTGCGCGACCTGCGGCTACGGCCCTTCACCCCCGGCATCCTGGTGCACACGCCCGAGGGGCCGCTGCGCTTCAGCGACCCGACCCGCGGCCCTCGTCACCTGGGCGACCTGCGGCCGGGCCGGCTCGCGGGAACCCGTGACCTGATCGCGCTGGCCGCCCTGTCCGGCCGGGACATGCTCGCCCCGGCGCGCACCCTCAAACGCGGTGAGGACCGCACCACGCGCACCGCGCTGGCCGCCGCCGGGTTCTCCGAGGCCTTCGTGGAGCGGTTCTTCCGGCCCTTCCTCTCCGGTGTCTTCCTGGAGGACCAACTGGAGACCTCCGGCAAGGTGTTCCACCTCGTCTGGCGCAGCATGCTCCGCGGTACGCTCTGCCTGCCCGGTACCGGCATCGGGGCGGTGCCCCGGCTGCTGGCCGACGCGCTGCCCCCGGACACCCTGCGCCTCGACACGCCGGTCACACGCCTCACCGACGACGGAGTGGAGCTGGACTCCGGGGCCGAACTCGCCGCCCGTGCCGTGGTGGTGGCGACCGGCCCGGGCCCCGCGGCGCGGCTGCTGCCCGGCCTGGACCTCCCGCCCTACCGCGAGGTGACGACGTACTACCACGCCGCGACCCGCACGCCCCTGGCCGAGGGGACCCTGATCACGGACACCCGGCGGCGCTTCCTCAACACCTGCGTCCTCAGCGAGGTGGTCCCCGGTTACGCGCCACCCGGCATGTCGCTGATCGCCACCTCGGTCCTCGGCCCCGACCAGGAGGGCCGGGAGACCTGGCTGCGCGACACGCTCGCCGAGGTGTACGGCACCGACACCGCCGACTGGGACCCGCTCACCGTCCGGACGGTCCCCGACGCGCTGCCCGCGATGCCCCCGCCCCAGCCGCTCACCCGGACCGCCCGGCTGTCCGCGGGCCGGTATGTGTGCGGCGACCACCGGACCACGGGCTCCGTGCAGGGCGCCCTCGCCTCGGGGGCGCGCGCGGCCCGCGAGATCGCCCGGGACCTCGCCGGACGCTGACGAGGACTCCGCGAGCCCCGCCCCATCCGAAACGCCCATGGCTACGGATCACCTGTGAGGGAAAAGAGGTGAAACGTCATGGAACACACGTATATGCAAGGCGTGGTCTCCGCCGCGGGATCCGCCGTGCTGTGCGACCGGCGCGGAGACCTGCGCCGCAAGCTGACCGAATGGGGGCTGGAGCGCTCCGCCCGCGAGGACATCCTCCTCGTCACGGGCGAGCTGCTCGCCAACGCTCTGGGGCACGGCCGTCCGCCCGTGCGGGTGGTCTTCACGGAGACTGGTACGGACGACAGCCGGTACCTGCACATCGAGGTCACCGACGGTGGCACCGGCATCGACGCCGGTCGCGTCCGCGCGACCTGGCGGCATCCGTCGTTCTCCCTGGCCGACGGCGGCCGGGGACTGCTGATCGTGGACACCCTCGCCGAGAGCTGGGGAGACGTCCCGACCACCGAGGGACACACGGTCTGGGCCGACGTCGACTGCGCGGCGGCCCACGCGGGCGTCCCGGCGCGGGCCACCGGGTAATCGACTCGGTGACACCCCTCGGTCGGCTGAGACCAGCCGCGAGTGCCCGCGGCGCGGCGGCCGGGACGCGTTCGGCGACGAGCGGATCGGCCGCGCCGGACATGACACGGGCGCGGTGGCGCGGGATCTCCCGACAGCGAACGGCGGGGGCGTGCCGTGCCGCTGTCGCTGATCGCTGATCGCTGGTCGCTGGTCGCTGGTCGCTGGTCGGCGTCGGGCACCGCAATGGCCTCGGCGCCGGAGCGGATCCGTCCGCCGCGCTCCACAGCGCGCGCCAACTGGGCGCTCATCAGCTCCTGTCGGGGATGGGCGGCGGGCCGCT
This sequence comes from Streptomyces sp. NPDC007084, assembly GCF_040703595.1. Taxonomy (NCBI): domain Bacteria; kingdom Bacillati; phylum Actinomycetota; class Actinomycetes; order Kitasatosporales; family Streptomycetaceae; genus Streptomyces; species Streptomyces sp. NPDC007084. The sequence goes on along the minus strand of NZ_JBEYFY010000047.1, from coordinate 10,955 downwards.
CGCCCTGCCCGAGCCCTCCGTGGTCGAGCCGGAACCGGCCGTCCTCGGTACGGAACCCGCAGGTGCTCTAGGGGAGCGGTTGCTCCGTCCAGATCGTCTTGCCCTCCGCCGAGTAGCGGATGCCCCAGTTGTGGCTCATCTCCTGGCAGATGAACAGTCCGCGCCCGCCCTCGTCCACCGTGCGGGCGTGCCGGATCCGGGGTGCGGCGCCGCCGCCGTCGCTCACCTCGCAGGTGAGCGTGGAGTCCTTGATGAGCCGCAGCCGGATCGGCGGAGACCCGTAGCGCACGGCGTTGGTCACCAGCTCGCTGACGATCAGCTCGGTCGCGAAGGCGGTCTCCTCGCTCACCTGCCACGTCCGGAGCCGGTGCCGCGCGTGCTGCCGTGCCGTGCCCGCCGCCGCCGGCACCGGGTCCAGCGGCCAGGTGGCGACCTGGTCGGCGGGGAACTCCCGGGTACGGGCGAGCAGGAGCAGCACATCGTGCGTCCCGGGCGTGCCGCGCAGCCGGTAGAGGATGTCGTCGCGCAGCTCGGCCAGCGGGCGGTCCAGCCGGGACAGCGCCTCGCGCAGCAGCCTCGACGGGCGCCGGCCCCTGCTCTCGGAGGCCGGGAAGGACGTCGTCCACAGGGCGAGCACACTGCCGTCCCGCATCGGCACGGACGCCGTGGCGAAGGGCGGCCCGTGGCGGCTGCCCAGCAGCGGGCCCGCCGGGAGTTCCGGCACGTCGATCACTCCGCTGGGGTGCGCGACCACCGGCGCGGGATGCCCGGCGGAGGCCATCGCGCACACCCCGTGCAGGGGATCGTGCACCACGTAGACACAGCTCGCGCTGAGCGGCTCCTGGTGCAGCGGGTCGCCGGTGGGCAGCGCCTGCCGCTCGTAGGCGAGGCGTACGACGGTGTCGTTCAGCCGGGCGAGCAGTTCGTCGGGCTCCAGGTCGAGCGCGGCGAGCGAGCGGACGACGGTGCGGAGCTGGCCCATGGTCGTCGCGGCGTCGATACCGGTCCCGCGGACCTCGCCGACGGTCAGCGCGGTCCGCGCCCCCGGGAGGCTGAAGGCGTCGAACCAGGTCCCCGCGCCCGCGTCGGCAGGCAGATGCAACTGCGCGAACTCCATGGCCGTCTGCGAGGGCGGGTCAGGGGGCAGCAGATGGCGTTGCAGGGCCGCCGCGATGGTGTGCTCGTGGGTGTAGCGGCGCGCGTTGTCGAGACTGAGCGCGGTGTGCGTGGCCAGCTCGTGCGTGAGGGCCACGTCGTTCGCGTCGAAGGCGTCGCTCCCCCGCACCCGGTACAGGCTCAGCAGCCCGAGCACGGAACCGCGCACGGCGAGCGGGGCGGTGAGCAGCGTACGGGCGCCCGAGTCACGGATGGCCCGGGCCCGCTGCGGATCGGCGGCCAGCCACGGGGTGTCCTCGTCGAGGGTGACGGCGCGCGGCTTGAGATCGGTCAGCGCCTGCGAGTACGGGGTCGGCGTCGGCAGGGCGCGGACGTCACCCAGCGGATGCGCCTGCGCCGCCCGGTCGGACACGGCGTTGCGGAACGCGGCCCGCCGCAGGGGGACCTCGCGCCCGAGCGGACTGAGCGGAGGGTCCTCGCCCCGCACCACGGCGTCGACCACCTCGACCACCGCGATGTCGGCGAAGCCGGGCACCAGCGCGTCCACCAGTTCCTCGCAGGTCGTCACCACGTCGAGACTGCGCCCGACCCGCTCCCGCACCGAGGCGAGCGCCTCGATCCGCCGCTCGGTGCGCATGTGCTCGGTGACCTCGACCAGTGAGAGCACCGCGCCCCGCCCCTCCCTGAGCGGGAAGGCGGAGATCCGCACGAACCGTTCCGGGCCGGAACCGCTCGCGGGGTCGAGGCGTACCACGTAGTCGGTGACCGGCGTGCCGGCGGTGACGACGTCCCGCAGGATGCTGTCGAACTCCAGCGGCCGGGAGGGCCGGCACACCTCGCCGACCGGCCGGCCGCGCGCCTCGTCCTCCGTGGCGGCGCAGAGCGTGACGGCCGGGTCGTTGAGGCTGAGGACCCGCAGCTCCGCGTCGACGACGAAGTACGCGTCCCGGGTGTTCGCCCGCAGTGCGTCGAGCACGGCGTTCCTGGTGTCGGCCGCCTCGTCCTGAGGTCCGGTCACGGAAGTGTCGCCCGTCGCCTCGAAGACGCCCCAGGCCGTCCCGCCGCCGGGGAGCGGGACCGGCCGGACGCGCAGGTCGACGGGGTTGCCCTCGTGGTCCTCGATGCCGGACGGACCGCTGCCCGGCTCCGCCGGGCCCGCGGGGTCGTCGCCGGCGCGCGTGAGCAGGTGCAGAGCCGTCCGCCCCAGGGCGGCGGAATCCGGCAGCCGCCACAGTTCCCGCGCCCGGGGGCTCCAGCGGACGACGACGCCGGCGCCGTCCACGACCATCAGCGGGGCCTCACCAGTCACCGGAATCACCTCTGCTGTGGGTCCGGCTGCGCGCCTCCGTGTGACGGGAGGGATTCGGCGGCTGATTCTCACCGGAGGAGGTCATGTCGCGAAGCGTGTGCTCTTCGGTCGGGCGAGCAACGATTCCTCCAATGTAGGACCTCGTCCTGGGCGGGGCGCGTCGGCGGCCGACGCGCCCGCGGCCGACGCGCCCCGCGACGCCGGGGTGCCGGGACGCGAAGAGGGCCCGGGTGCGGCGCCGGCCGGAGCAGCCGGAACGGCCTGAACCGCCGGAGGCGATCGAACGAGTCCGCATGGGATCGACATGGATCGGGTCGGACCGGAGTGGACCGGACTGGACCGGTGGGGGTGGGGCCCGTATCCGGCCCGTCACCGTCACGTCACAGGCCCGTCCGGGCGCGAACCTCCGGCGGCCCGTGCGCGCTCTGTAGCGACGAGTGCCGGGGAAGCGCCGGCAAGGGGACCGACTCATCGGGGGACAGCATGCGCAACGGGACGCGGTACGGAACGGGTGCCCGCAGGGCCGCCGTGGCGATGGCGGGCGTGTCCGCCGCCGCACTTCTCATGACCGCCTGCCAGCCGGACGACGAAGGAGCCGACTCCCCTCCGGCGTCGTCCTCCGCGCCGCCGGCCGCCTCCTCGGGCGCGGCCACACCGAGCGCGCCGTCCGGCGGTACGGGCACGGGCTCGTCGGGCGGCACTGACTCCTCGGGAGGTACGGGCTCGTCGGGAGGTACGGGCTCGTCGGGAGGTACGGGCTCGTCGGGAGGTACGGGCTCGTCGGGAGGTACGGGCTCGTCGGGCGGCCCGTCGGCGAAGCCCTCCTCCGGTGAGCCGGGCTCGGGAGACGGGTCCTCCGCTCCGGCGGTCCCGGCCTGCGCGGGCGAGTCGCTGAAGACCTCCATGCGGCAGGCCGACGTCCGGCCGCAGGGCACGGGTACCGGCGCGGCCGTCGTGGAGTTCACCAACACCTCCGCCGCCTCGTGCTCGCTCCAGGGTCATCCGACCGTGGCGGGCGCGGCCAACGGCTCCCCGGACAAGAACCGCCCCCTCACCGTGACCCCGACGGGCACCGCGGCGAAGGTGGCCCTCGCACCCGGCGGGAAGGCCTGGGTCAAGCTGACGTTCGTACAGGTCCAGGGGGAGGGCGACGGTTACTGCGCCTCCGGTGCCGAGCCGGCCTCCTTCCCGACCCTCGTGGTGGGGCTGCCCGGCGCGGGCGCGCACCAGGTGGCGCTGGACGACGGAGTGGTGGCCGAGTGCGACAACACGGTCACCGCCACCGCCGTCACGGCGACGAAGCCCTCCTGAACACCCTCCTCGTGCCGGGGTCTCCCCCCGGCCGGGGTCTCTCCTCGCGCCGAAGTCTCTTGGCTGGGCCGCCCGGGAATGCGGACGCGGGGTGGGCTGTTACAGCTCACGTAACTGATTGGCATGCGCGAGTCAAGGCCCGTGCATGGTGGGCGAAGGAGGCCTCATGGCACGCAGTACCGCGCGCCCCGTCGTCACGCTGAAGTCGACGGCCGGAACCGGCGCGACATACGTGACGCGCAAGAACCGCGGCAACGACCCCGACCGGCTCGTGCTGCGCAAGTACGACCCGCAGGCGGGCAGGCACGTCGCGTTCCGCGAGGAGCGCTGATCCCACGCCGGCCGACCCCCGGCCGGCCGACCCCCGCCGGCCGCGCCCGACGGTCGCGCCCGGCGGGTGTGGCCGACGCCTCCGCCGTCGTAGTCGCCGCAATCGAGGAGGGAACCCCATGAGGACCGACATTCATCCCGTGTCCCGTCCGGTCGTCTTCCGGGACCGTGCCGCCGACGTAGCGTTCCTGACGCGGTCGACCGCCCGCTCGGACAAGACGGTCGAGTGGGAGGACGGCGCCGTCTACCCCGTCGTCGACGTCGAGATCTCGTCGGCGAGTCACCCGTTCTACACCGGGACCTCACGGGTCCTGGACACCGCCGGCCGGGTGGAGCGCTTCGAGCGCCGCTACGGCCGCGCCGCGGCGCACCGGAGCTGAGCCCCGGAACACGCCGTGCCCGGCAGGAGGAGAGCACGCCCATGAAGGTACGCAATTCGCTCCGTTCGCTGAAGTCCAAGCCCGGCGCCCAGGTGGTGCGCAGGCGCGGCGTGGTCTTCGTCGTGAACAAGAAGAACCCGCGCCTGAAGGCCCGCCAGGGCTGACGCGGGAGGCGGAAGAACCCGTCCGGCCCGGCTCGCGCACCCGCGTGGGCCGGGCCGCACGCGTGTCCGGGGGGTGGGCCGGCGGGGGGCGTCCGGTCCGGGTACGTGCGCGGCCACCGCGCTTCCACGACCTGCCCGCCGGGACCCGCGGCGCACGGATGCCCGCGCCCGCCTGGAGTTACGATCACGCATGTGACGTGCCTTCTCCCGCGGCTGACCGGATCGCCCGCGGACGGCGGTGCGCCGGTGGACCGAACCGACGCGTGAGGGTCGCGCCGGTCGCAGAACTCCGAAGGGAGCCGTTCGTGACCACGGCCAAGGACCTGTTCATCGTCACGATGGACAGGGAGCCGGACCGCCCGGTGGGACAGGGCGACCTCTCGCTCGCCCTCGCGGGCGCGGAGGTGATCGATCTCGTCGCCACCGAGGCCCTCACCCTGGACGGCGACCGCATGGTGCCGAGGCTGGACTCGGCGACGGACGACCGCCTGCTGGACGAGGCGGCGACGAAACTCGACCGGCGGGCGCCGTACGAGAGGGTCGAGGACTGGCTCTGGCGCAGGGGCCGCGACCTGGCCGCGGCCTATCAGAGCGACCTCGAACGGTCGGGTCAGCTCGTACGGCAGAAGCGGGGCCGCCTGTCGTTCAAGGGCGAGCGCATGGAGCTGACGGACTCGCCGGCCCGCACCCGCGCGCTGCACCGCTGGGCGGCGGACGAACCCGTACTCCTCGCCCTCGCGGCGGTCGTCGGGCTCCCCGCCGAGCAGACCGAGGACACGCCGGCCGTGGCCGACGAGGGAGTCACGACCGTCCTGGTCGCCGTGCACGACGCCGTGATGGAACTGGAGGCGGTCCGCCAGCGCCGGTCCATCGAGAAGGCGGCGTTCGCCAACATCTGGCGCGGCTGACGACGACAGGGCTGGCCGTCTGAACCGGGACGAGCCGCTCCTGAGGACCGGGCCGGCCGGCCGTCTCGACGGGGGCGGGCGGCCGGGCGCCGGGCTCGACAGGCTCCGCCGGGGACGGGCAACCGGCTCCGCCGGGGACGGGCGGCCCCCTCCGCCCGAGACGGCCGGCCGCTCAGCCGGAGGACTCGCGCGCTCGACGGACGCTGTCCCGTGCCTCCTGGAGTTGTGCCTCCACCCGGGGCGCCCGCCGGGCGCGCAGGGTGTCGGAGACCCGTTGCAGGGTCTTCGTCAGCGGGTTCTTCTCCTGGCCCTCGGACGCGGCCCGCACGGCGGACGCCGCGGCCCGGAACTCCTCCATCTCGGCGAGCGCCGCGTGGGCCAGTTCGGTGGCCTCCCGGTACAGGTCGCGGGACTTGGTCATCGCGTCGAGGGCCTCGGCGTAGGAGGCGACCTGCGCGCGTGCCTTGGCCAGTTCCTCCTCCAGCGTCAGCAGCCGCCACTCCTCGCGCAGCGCGGTGAACGCGGCGGCGGCGTCGTCCGGCAGCGGCCAGGGCAGGGCGGCGAAGCGCAGGATCTTGTCCAGGAGTTCGGTCGGCTCGGACCCGTCGAGGAAGACGCTCCGTACGCTGAACTCCTCCTGGTCGTAGCCCAGCCGGGCCGGGGCGCCGGGGAGGATGACGGCTCCGCCGCGCGGCACGGACACGTCGAGGTCGCCGAGGGCCCAGTTGACCGCGTGGTACTGCTCCGGCGTGGCCCGGTGCTCCACCACGCGGTGCCGCAGCCCCGGCGGCAGCAGCCGGACCAGGGGGAGCCGGCCGTCGCTGTCGGGCGTCATGGCCTCGTGGACGACGACGTGGACGCTCCAGCTCTGCCGTCCGCTGTCCTTGATCAGCCGGCGCAGGACGGCGTCGTCCTTGGGCAGCGGATTGATGTCCCGCAGCCGCAGTCCGGTCGCCGCGTCCCGCTCCCAGTCGAGTTCGCCACCCGCCGTCCAGAACACGTCGGCGGGGGAGGGCCACGCCAGGTCCCAGGGCGCTTCCGCCTCCGCCGCCAGCGTCCACCGACGGTCGCCGTCCACCTCCTCCCGCCCGTCGGTGACGAGTCGCGCCCGTACCGTGACGCCGTCGGCGACGAACCAGCGGGCCTCGAAGACATGACCGTCGGGTGCCGAGGTGTTCCCCGTCTCCAGGAAGCCCTGGATCCGTTCGCTGTTCTTCAGTTCCCGCAGGTGCTCCCGGACGGCGTTCTGCGGTGCGGGGCCGGTGTGGCGCCCGGCGGCCAGCCAGACGGTGTCCGGCGCGGTGGGACGGTCTGTGGAGGACTTCGACATGAGTCACTTCGCTGGTGGGGTGTGGTGTGCCCTCCCAGTATGGTCACCTCGCGCCATGATCCGGAGACGTGGCCCCCTCGGAGATCACGGACCTCCGCCCTCGCGCGATTATGGGCGTTTCGTCATCATGGGCGGCGCGCGGCGGGGTTTCCCGGTGCCGACCGCGGGGACCCGGTAGGGGAGAGAGCCCAGTGCCGCAGGGAAGCAGGTCCCGAACGGGCCGGACACAGAAGGAAGATGAAGCGTCGTGACCGCGGACACCAGCAGCAGGACCATCATTCGGACCGAGACGGAGTGGGCCGAGGCGCGCCGTCGGGGGAGTGGTCCGCGGACCTGTGTTCCTGCGACCACCGACCAAACGGCCCGCCAGGACCGGTCCGCTCCCGAGGGGAACATAGTGCGGGGCGAGGACTGACCCTCGTAGGTGTATGAGGACCGACGCCGTACCTGTACGGCGTCGTGTACGACGTGAGGGCGCCGATCCCGTGAAGGGGATCGGCGCCCTCACGCCGTAGGGAAGCCGGGCCGGGCCGGCTCAGGGAGCGGTGTCCGTCTCGGAGCGCAGCCGCCGGACCTCGTCCTCCCGCGCCTGGCGCAGGTCGTCCTCCTCGGGCACTTCCGGCACGTCGTCCGGGACGAGATGGACGGCGGCCTCCTCCGCGGAGGCCGCGGCGCCGTCGATGCCGACGTCCTCGGCGAGCATGTCGTTCTCGGCGTCCTCCAGGGCGTCGTCCTCGTACGCCACCAGGCGACCGGCCCGGTCCGAGCCCGCCTCGTCGTCCAGCGGCTCGCCGTCCCCGCCCTCCAGATCGCCCACACCGTCGTCGTCGGCGTCCGGCTCCTCCAGGGCGGGGTCCCGGCGCTCCTCGGCGAGCCGCTCGTCCAGGGTCTCCCCTTCGCGCTGCTCACGTTCCGTGGTGCCCTGGTGGTTCACACCGAGGGGGCGCTCGGGCGGCGACCACCCCTCGTCGTAGGGGTCGGCGCCCCGGTCCTCCAGGGTGTCCTCCGCGTCGAGGATGCCCTCGTCCTCGCGATCGTCGAGGCCTTCCGGCTGGTAGACCTCGTCGCCCATGACGTCGTCCTCGCTCTGGCTGCCCATGTCGTCAGCGACCTCCGGGATGGTTCGAAGTGTGTCATCGCCCCGCGTACCCAGGCTCGCCCAGCCCACCCGTTCCGGCACGCCGGAGCCGCCGGCCGGTACGGAGGGTGACCGCCCGGTGAGCGCTGATCCGGGGCCATCACGTTTGACCCGCGCCTGGGCGGTCACCCGATGCTCCGGCAACTGATGTCGATCCTGATGGGGAAGTGAGCAGTTGTGGCTGGTGACCAGAAGGCCAAGGGCAAGATGGAAGAGGCCAAGGGCAAGGCCAAGGAAGCCGCCGGGCGCGCCGTGGGCAACGAGCGGATGACCGCCGAGGGCCGCGCCGAGCAGGCGAAGGGCGACGCGCGTCAGGCGAAGGAGAAGGCGAAGGACGCCTTCAAGCACTGACGGCGCGCCGACCGGCACCGCCCGCGCGGCCGAGCGCCCACAGCACCGCCCGGCGCGCGGACACGTGCCGAACCGCACCGCCCCCGGTGCGCGGACACGTGCCGTACCGCACCGCCCAGCGCGCGGACGAACGCGACCCCCGCCACCGCATCGCGGACGAGTGCCGAGCAGCACCGCCCCGACGCGGACGAGGGCCGGCCGGCACCGCCACGTACTGACACGTGCGGACCGACGCTGACCAGTACAGGCGGCCGAAGCCGTGCGCGCGTCGAAGCGCCCGTCATGCCCGTCATGCCGAACCCAGGTGGGGTCCGTTCCCCGGAACGGACCCCACCGGTCTGCGTTCACGAACGACAACCCCCGGTAGCGGGCCCCGCCAGGGGACCGGCCTTACGCACCGCTCCTGTTGCCGTGCGCCCGCGCGGGCCGAAGATGGTGGGGAGCGGCGGAGAGGAGCCCCCGGCGTGGGAGCACTGCACACGCAGGCAGGCGGACGAGGAGACAGTTCGAAGGGGGCGGCCGAGGGAGCCGATCCGCGGCGGTGGCACGCCCTGTGGGTGACGCTGGCCGCCGGGTTCATGAGCCTGCTGGACGTCACGATCGTCGCCGTCGCGCTGCCCTCCATGCAGCGGGACCTGCACGCCTCCGCGCCCTCCATCCAGTGGGTGGTCTCCGGCTACGCCCTCACCTTCGCCCTGGTCCTGGTGACGGCGGGACGCCTCGGCGACGCGATCGGCAGACGGCGCATCTTCCTGCTGGCGCTCGCCGCCTTCGTCCTGTGCAGCGCGGCGGCCGGTGCCGCGCCCACCATCACCCTGCTCATCGTGGCCCGGCTGGCCCAGGGGGTCGCCGCGGGCTGTCTCGCCCCGCAGAACTCCGCCCTCATCCAGCAGATGTTCCGGGGAGCCGAGCGCGGACGCGCCTTCGGTCTCTTCGGCGCCACCGTCGGCATCTCCAGCGCCGTCGGCCCCGTCGTCGGCGGGCTCATCCTGAAACTCGCCGACGGACCCGACGGCTGGCGCTGGATCTTCTACGTGAACGTGCCCGTCGGCGCCGTCGCCTTCCTGCTGGGCGTGCGCATGCTCCCCAAGGTCGCCCCCGGGCGCCGCGAACGGCTCGACCTCCCGGGCGTACTGCTGCTCGGCTGCGGGGTGCTCGCGGTGATGCTGCCCCTGGTGATGGCCGAGTCCGGCGGCGTACGAAAGCTGTGGTGGCTCTTCCTCGTCGGGCTGCTCCTGCTCTGGGCCTTCGCCCGCTGGGAGCGGCGCCTCGCGGCACGCGGCGGCCGGCCTCTCCTGGACCCCCGCCTGGTGACCAGTACACGGGGCTACGCCGCCGGTGCGACGATCGCGGCCCTGTACTTCGTGGGGTTCAGCGGGGTCTGGCTGGTGTTCGCCCTGTACTTCCAGAACGGCGAGGGCTTCTCGCCGCTGCGCTCGGGGCTCGCGGTGACGCCGTTCGCCCTCGGTTCGGCCGCCGCCGCGGTGATCGCCGGACGGCTGGTGGACCGGTTCGGGCGGCTGCTGACCGTCTGCGGCCTCACCGCGGTCGCCCTCGGACTCGGCGGCGCCGTGCTGATCCTGCGTTTCGGCCCCGCCGACAGCGCGGTCTGGTGGGCGGCTCCGGCCCTGTTCGTCGGCGGGCTGGGCGGCGGCTGTGTCATTTCGCCCAACGTCACGATGACCCTGCGGGACGTCCCCGTACGCATGGCGGGGGCGGCGGGCGGCGCCCTCCAGACGGCCCAGCGGCTGGGCGGCGCCGTCGGCACGGCCGCGCTGCCGGGTCTCTTCTACCTGGTGCTCGGCACGGAACACCGCGACTACCGCTCCGCCGTGGCACTGGCCGTCGGAGCCGGCACGGTGGCCATCCTCGGCGCGCTCGCCCTCGCCGTGTACGACTGGCGGCGCGACCGCGCCCCCGACGACGGCCAGCCGCCCTGCCCGCCCGAGTGGTCCCACGGCCACACCCACGCCAGCCAGCCCTGAGGGGCCGGCCGGCCCCTGACGCCGGCCCCAAGGGGATGAGCCCTACCGCCGCCCCTGACACCGGACCCTCAACGGGCCCCCAGTAGCCCGCCGCGGCTCCCCGCCCGGCGGGTGCACAGCGGAACCACAGCGTCCGAAAAGCTTCGCCGCTCGTGACGAACGCCCAGCAGGCCATGGTCAATTCAAGCCGTTGTGTTGTCGCCGCCATGACAACAAGACGGGACCGATGTCACTCTGCTGACGAACATTCACGCTTCGTTCACGCCCCCACACCTAGCGCCCCACACCTAGCGCCCCACGCCTGTCGCCCCCACGCTCCTCACCCCACACCTGTCGCCCGCACCCTCACGCTCCACGCGCCGCCCGAACCGCGCGTGTCCTCGTGCGCGGTACGTCGAGCGGCGCTCCTTCCCGCCCTGCCCCGGACCGGCCCCTGCCGTCGGCCCGGTGGCCCAGGGCAACCCCCGCAGAAGGAGACCACCTTGAACCGCGTCCCCGGTTCCGCGCGTCGGCGCAGACGCGCCGCCGCCCTCGCCCTGACCGCCGCCGGCTCGCTGCTGGCCCTCGCCCTCCAGCCGGCCGCCGCGACCGCGGCCCCCGCCGACCCGGCCCCCGGCGCCAGCCGGATCACCG
>NZ_JBEYFY010000046.1:0-50663 GCF_040703595.1 Streptomyces sp. NPDC007084 | reverse complement strand
GCCGGTCCTCCGGCACCAACGACAAGGCCGGCGCCCCGCAGAACCTGATGCGCTGGACGCTGACTAGCGGCCGCCCGTCGGCGCGGGCCGCGCACAGCACGGACAGCGGGTCGTCGCCGGGGTGCGCCCGGCGGCGGGCGATGTGCGGGCCGAGCAGGGCCGTCAGGGCGGGGCGGGGTCCCCCGAAGTGGTCGAGGCCCGCACGGCACAGGGCGTGCACGCGCGCGGTGGACTCGATGGGCAGCCCGAGAGCGGCGACGACCGCCGCGGTGGGCAGCCACTGGCAGAACTCGGCGACGAGATCGGCCTCCTGACGCGCCAGGAGACGGCGCGCCAGCACGTACGCCGCCCGCTCCACTCCGGCGGCGAGGGCCGCGGGCACCCGGTCCTGGAACACCTTGAAGGCGCCCTCCAGGCGGGCGGGCACGGGCCCGGGCTCTGGGGCGCCGAACCTCGGATCGGCCAGCACGGCACGCACGTCCTCGTACCGGCTGACCAGCCAGGCACCGAACGGCGCGTCGTAAAGGAGGGGGTGGCGGCGGCGCAGGGTGCGGTAGAGCGGGTACGGGTCCCGCGCGACACCGGGGTCGAGGAGGCTCGGCGGGGTGAGGGCGGGCGACGGGGTGAGCGGGGGCGTGTACGGGGTTTCGCGCGCGGGGTGGGGCGGCGCCGGCGCGGTGTCCGCGATGGGGCCCGGCGTCGGGGCGGACGGGGTCACGGCGGGCGGGGAGGGCAGGCGCGAGTCGGTCGGCGGCCGGCCCGCCCGCGGCGCGCGGGTCGGCGGGCAGGTGACTGTGGGTGGGGCGGCCCGCAGCGCCGCCGGGGCGCCCTCGCCGGGAAGGCCGTGTGGACAGAGCACGGCGGGCCTCCATCTCGGGTCTGCGCGCCGGACCCGCGCGCGGGCTGCCCCCAGCGGACCACCGCGCACGCCGGGGCGCAGTTCACGTACACCCGTACGAGTGGTCCGCGTGTCGTGTCCCTGGGCGGGAAGGGCGGGGGGGTAGGCGTCGTGAAGGCGGGCCGGGTGCCCGTTCCGCCGTCCCCGCGCCCCTGCCGTAACCGCTCTCCGGAGACGGGCCGCCGCGCCGGGCCGGTACGCGCTCCCGAGCGAGCCGGAGCACACACCCCGGCGAACCCTTGGGCACCCCCGGGCCACCCGGTGCGCGCAGCCGAGCGGCCCCGTCCGTTTCCTGGTGCGGCCCACGGCCGGGAGAAGTGCTGCCGGGTGCCCTCTGGCGTCGGTCCGGCAAATCGTTGACAGTTCTCCAAGAGCGTGGAGTACTGCCGAGAGCGACGCAGGGCGGACCAGTCGGGGGTGAGTCACCTGCCGGAGTTGCGCTACCCCAGTGTGACCGAAATCGTCACGTCCGCACGGGCGTTGGCGTCCCACCGTCCGGACCTGTGCGTCCTGAGACAGGTGGGGGTCTCCCGTGGGGGACGACCCCTCCACCTGCTGTCGGTCGGACACGCGAGGCGCGCCGTCCTCGTCGTGGCGGGCGCCCACGCCAACGAGCCGACCGGCGGTTCGACCCTGCTGCACCTGGCCGAACGGGCGCTGCACCAGAGGGAGTTGCGCAGGGACACCTCATGGCACTTCCTGCTCTGCGCGGACCCGGACGGAGCGAGCCTGCATGTGACGCCCGCCCCGCGCACCCTGCTCGAATACCACCTGGGCTTCTTCCGTCCGGCGGGCCCCGAGCAGCCGGAGTGGTCGCCGTCCGTCCTGCCGCCCGACCGGCTGCCGCCGGAGACCCGCGCGCTGACCCGGGTCATCGACGAACTGCGCCCCTACCTCCAGGCGACCCTGCACGGAACCGATCTGGGCGGTAGCTGGGTGCAGTTGACCAAGGACATCCCGGGGCTCGCGGAGCCGTTCGCCAAGTCGGCGGCCGAGCTGCACATCCCGGTCGAGACGGCCGCGTCGGACGCGGCGGGGTGGCCGGCCTCCGGCCCCGGGGTGCATGTGATGCCGGCGCCGGGCTCGGACACGGCGTACCCGAGCATGCCGGACGACGCCCGGCACAGCACCTGGTACCACGCCCACCGCTACGGCGGTCTGACCGCGGTGGTGGAAGTGCCGATGTGGGCGAGCGACCTGGTGGACGATCCGGCGCCGCACCCCGATCCGGCCGCGGCGCTGCGGCGGTTGGCCCGCAGGCTGCTCACCGACGCGCTCCAGGTGGAGGCGGTGCTCGCGCGGGCGGCGCCCCGGCTGCCCGGTCCCGACGGTCCGCTGCTGCGGGCCGCGAAGTGGGCGCTGGAGCTGGTGCCGGGCCTGGCCGGGGACTGGTCGCAGGCGCCTCCGCCGGACACGACGCGGGCCTATGTGGGCAGCGTCGACGCGTTCGGGCGGCGCCTGCCGCTGCGGGCCGCGTCGATGCTGCTGCGGGTGCTCCAGGAGGCCGGCGACCGCGAGGCGCCCCTGCTGGAGGATCTCGTCGCCGCCTGGAGCGAGGCCTTCGCCTTGCGGTTCCGGGCGCGCTGGGTGCCGCTGGAGAACCAGGTCGAGCACCAGGCCCGTACGGTCGTCGCGGCGGCCCGCCACGCGAGGGAGAGGGCCGCCTGACGCGCGGGGGCCGTCACCGCAGGCCCGAAGCCGGCTCCCCGGCCGGCCGGAACGGAGGGAATGCCGGTCAGCCGGAACGCGGCGCGCCCCGGCCAGTTGGAACCGAGGGCGTCCGGGCCAGTTGGAACCGAGGGCGTCCGGGCCAGTTGGAACGGAGACCGGTCGCGACGGCGGGCGTCAGGTCGGCCGCCGGGGCCGACGGCGCCCGGTCAGTCCGAGGCGAGGCGGAACAGCATGCGGCCGAAGCCGACCTGGTCGCCGTCCTGGACGACGGAGACGCCGATGACACGGCGTCCGTTGACGGTCGTGCCGTTGGTGGAGCCGAGGTCGCGCAGCACCCACACCCCGCTCTGTCGGCTCAGTTCGGCGTGGACGCGGGAGACCGTCTCGTGGTTGAGGCGCAGCCCGCTGGCCGGGTCGCGGCCTATCCGCAGCGGGTACGGGCTGCCGGGGTTGGGGAGCTGGAGCTTGGGGAGCCGCTCGGCCTGCCAGGCCCTGCGCAGCCGGACGGTGAAGCCGGAGACGGCCTCCACGGTCCCGAAGACCGCCTTGGACCAGCGGCTCTCGGTGGGCAGGTCGGCGGTGAGCACGGCGAGTTCGTCGGACCGCCGGGCGGCCAGCGCCAGTTCCATACGGCGGATGAACGTGTCGTGCGAGAGACGCCCGAGGGCGACGCCGTCACGGAGCGACTTGAGCGCCCGGTCGCGCTCCGCGTCGGACAGCCGCGCGGGGTACGTGTGGAACTCGAAGGACGACGTCACGTTCGTGATTGTCGGTCAGCGAGGACGGCGTGTCCAGAAAATCCGTGAAGGGCCGGGGCGGTCGACGGGCACCGGCCCGGGCGGCCGGCGGACGGGACGCGCGCGCCCAATGGGCGAGGGACACGCGGCAAAAGGGTGGATCGGAAAGCGAATTGATCTCGTGTGGCGCACCATGGACGGACTGGGTCACGCTGAGCCGACAAGGGAGAACTCTGTGCGATTCGAGGTGTGGGCACCGCAGGCCGACCGGCTGACACTGCACTGCGCGGACGTCACGCGCGCGATGGAGCGCGATCCCGGCCGTCCGGGCTGGTGGACGGCCGAGGCGGACGCGCGGGACGGGACACGGTACGGCTTCGCGGTGGACGAGGGTCCCGTACTGCCCGATCCGCGCTCCCGCCGGCAGCCGGACGGCCCCGACGGGCTGAGCGCGGTGGTCGACCAGGAACAGTACGCGTGGCGGGCCGAATGGTCCGGGCGGGCGCTGCCGGGCGCGGTCCTCTACGAGCTGCACGTGGGGACGTACACACGCGAGGGCACGCTGGACGCGGCGGCCGACCGGCTGGAGCATCTGGCCGAACTGGGCGTCACACACGTGGAGTTGATGCCGCTGTGCCCGTTCCCGGGCCGGCACGGCTGGGGGTACGAGGGTGTCTCCCTGTGGGCCGTGCACGAACCGTACGGCGGCCCGGAGGCGCTGAAGCGCTTTGTCGACCGGGCGCACGAACTCGGTCTGGGCGTCGTCCTGGACGTCGTGCACAACCACCTCGGGCCGTCCGGGAACTATCTGCCCGCGTTCGGGCCCTACTTCACCGACACCCACCAGACGCCGTGGGGCTCGGCGGTGAACCTCGACGCGCCCGGCTCGGACGAGGTGCGCGACTATTTCGTGGGCAGCGCGCTGGCGTGGCTGCGCGACTACCGGCTCGACGGGCTGCGCCTGGACGCGGTGCACGCGCTGAAGGACACCCGCGCGCTGCACTTCCTGGAGGAGCTGTCGGCGGCGGTGGACGCGCTCGGCGGCGAGCTGGGCCGGCCGCTGTTCCTGATCGGCGAGTCGGACCTGAACGACCCGCGGCTCATCACCGCCCGCGAGGATGGCGGCCTCGGTCTCGACGCCCAGTGGAACGACGACTTCCACCACGCCCTGCACACCACGCTGACCGGCGAGGGACAGGGCTACTACGCGGACTTCGCGCGGGCCCCGCTCACCGCGCTGAGCAAGACGCTCACCTCGGGCTACTTCCACAACGGCACGTACTCCAGTTTCCGGGGCCGGCGTCACGGGCGGCCCATCGACCGCGCGCGGGTCTCGGCGCAGCGCCTCCTCGGCTACGCGCAGACCCACGACCAGATCGGCAACCGCGCCCAGGGCGACCGGCTCTCGGCCTCCCTCTCCCCCGGGCTGCTGGCCTGCGCGGCGGCGCTGACGCTGACCGCGCCGTTCACGCCGATGCTGTTCATGGGCGAGGAGTGGGGCGCGAGTACGCCGTGGCAGTTCTTCACCGACCACACCGATCCCGAGCTGGCGGAGGCCGTACGGCGGGGCAGGCGGCGGGAGTTCGCGGCGCACGGCTGGGCGGAGGAGGACGTACCGGACCCGCAGGACCCGGCGACCCGGGACCGCTCCTGCCTGGACTGGTCGGAGCCCGAGGCGCCCGCCCACGCGCGGCTGCTGGCCTGGCACCGCGAGCTGATCGCGCTGCGCCACCGCCAGGCCGACCTGTCGGACCCCGATCTCGCCGCGGTCCGGGTGGCCCACGATCCGGAGGCGCGCTGGCTGGCCGTGCGGCGCGGTGACGTCCGGGTGGCGGTGAACCTGTCGAAGGACCCGGCGGTGATCCCGCTCGGTGTCCGCCGGGGGCGGGTGCTGGCGTCCTGGGACCCGGTCGCGGGAGCGCTCACGGACGGCGTGCTGAACGTGCCGGGCGAGTCGTGCGTGGTGCTCACCCAGGCGTGAGGCGCCTCGGGGGGAGGCGGGCGGGACGGGCGGGCCGGGCGGAGCCGTCGGTCTCGGTGGCGGAACAGGCGTCCTCGGTAGCGGAACAGGCGTCGGTGTCGGCGTCGACTCCGGCACCCGCGTCGGCCTCCGCATCGGCGTCGTCATCGGCACCGGCGTCCGTGTCGGCCTCGGCACCAGCTCCGCACCGCACCGGCACCGGCACCGGCGTCCGTGTCGGCACCGGCACCGGCACCGGCACCGGCACTCCTAGGGTGATTCGTCCGGCCCGTCCCGCAGGTCCGTCACCCGCTCCAGCAGGATGGGCTCCCAGGCGCGCCGCAACCGCGCCTCCAGGAGCGGCACGGGCTCCTCGTTCCCGTCGTGGAGGCGGTCGGCGAGACGTACGACGGTGTCGCAGCGGGCCAGCCACAGCCCGCGCAGGCAGGGGCGGGCGCCGTAGCCGGCGAGGGTGGCGGCTCGTACGGCGGCGGGGGCGCCGACGGCGACGGCGAGCCCGGCGATGTCCTCGGCCGGGTCGCCGACCACCGCGCCGCCCCAGCCGAGGACGCCCCGCAGGCGCCCGCCGGCGCCGGTCACGAGGTGGTCGCCCCGCAGGCCGTGATGGACGAGGAACGCGGCGCCCGGCTGCGCGGCGAGCTGGACGGCGGCGGACTCCGCGAGCTGGTCGAGCCGTGCCGGGTCGAACTCCTCGGCGGGCAGCCGTTTCGCGGCGCGCACCGCGGCGGCCCGCAGGGTGTTCAGGGACCGCGGCCGGGCCTGCGGCACACCGAGCGTCCCGGCCTGGCGTACGGGCACCTCGCGCAGCCCGGTCAGCAGGCCCGCCAGGTCGGCTTCCCCGGCGGCCGAGACGTCCTGCTCCTCGCCGGTGCCGCCGGGCAGCCGGGTGTCGAGGGTGTAGGCGAGGCCGCTCGCCCACTCGCCGTGCGCGACGCTCACCGGGATCTGCACCCCGAGGTGCGGGCGGACCAGGTCGCGCAGCCGCAGCTCGCGGCGCTGCCGTACGGAGGCCTCGCGGTCCCCGGCGAGACGCAGTACATGGCGTGCGCCGACCCACCAGGTGAGTTGCCCGCCCTCCCCCGTGACGGGCCGCACCTCGGGTCCCGGGCCGGCGGCGCCGTCGTCGGCGAGCACCGAGCGGACCAGTCGGCCGACGGTGTCCCGGGTGGGGGTCGGAGTGGGGGTCGGGGTCGGTTGACTCATGGGCGCGCCCTTGTCGTCCGGGGGCGGGGGCGAAGCGGTCGCCGCGCGGTCGGTGCGTCCACGTCAGCCGACGATCACCATCTCGCGGGAGGTGTTGTTGAGCCGGCGTCCGCCGTCCTCCGTCACCGTGACGATGTCCTCGATGCGGACGCCGAAACGGCCCGGCAGGTAGATGCCGGGTTCGACGGAGAAGCACATGCCGGGGACCAGCGGCTGTTCCTCGCCCTCGACCATGTACGGCGGTTCGTGGGTGGTGACGCCGATGCCGTGTCCGGTGCGGTGGATGAAGTACTCGCCGTATCCGGCGTCCTCGATGACGGCGCGGGCGGCCCGGTCGATGTCCTGGCAGGCGGCTCCCGGGCGCACCGCGCGGAAGCCGGCCTCCTGGGCGGCGCGCACGATGTCGTGCACCGCGCGCTCCTCTTCGTCCGGCTCGCCGACGTGGACGGTGCGGGAGGTGTCGGAGCCGTAGCCGTCCTTGAGGCCGCCGAAGTCCAGGACGACCATGTCGCCGTGTTCGATGACCCGTTCGTCGGCCTCGTGGTGCGGGTTGGCGCCGTTCGGCCCGGAGGCGACGATGGTGAAGTCGACCTGGGAGTGTCCGAAGCGGCGCAGCAGGCCGGCCAGCTCGGTGGAGACCTCCGACTCCCTGCGGCCGCCGAAGGTGACCTCGCGGATCTCCTCGAAGGCGGCGTCGGCCGCGGCTCCGGCCGCCGCGAGCCGTTCCAGTTCCGCGGCGTCCTTGACGGCCCGGAGCATCGGCAGTACCTCGGTGAGCGCGGCGTACCGGGTGTCGGGGAGCCGTTTCTGGAGGCCGAGCAGGTGCAGGGCCCAGCCGTTGTCGCTGATGCCGAAGCGGCCCGCCGGGTCCAGGAGGGGCGCCGCCGCCTCGTAGGGGTCCGTGCCGTCGGTCCAGTCGTGCAGGGTCAGCGCGGGCGCGCCGGCCGACTTGGCCGCGTCGGGCGCCTCCAGGGTGGGCACGACGAGCGCCGGGTCCTGCCCGGCCCTGAGCACCAGCAGGGTGAGCCGCTCCGTCTCGACCGGGCGGTACCCGGTCAGCCACACCAGGTCGGGGCCCGGCGCCACCAGGACGCCGTCCAGGCCGGCATCTGCCGCGGCTCGGGCGGCACGGTCCATACGGGCCTCGTAGTCGGCGGCGGTGAAGGGGGCGGGGTCGGGCATCGGTGCCTCCGGGTGTGCGGAGTTCCCCGTAGGGCTACGGGCAGCATCCTCCCTCTCCGCCGGGGCGGGCGCGAGCCGATACGCCCGGCCCGTCGCCCCAGCCACGCGGCGCGGGCGGCCGGACGTGCGGGGTGGGCAGCCGGAGCTGCGGGGCGGGCCACGCGGGAGGGGCGGGTGTCCAGGCGACTTCGGCGGGGGCCGGGGGCGGGGGCCGAGGCCGGGGCCCGGGAGCCGGGGGACCATTGGCAGGAGGGCAGGGGGTAGGGGGCAGGGGCCAGGTGCCGGGCACGGGCCATGCCGGGCAGGGGCAGGGGCGAAGTCGGGGCCGGGCCCGCTCCGGGCCCGGGGGCCGCTCACGTCACGATGCCCGGGATCGCCGAGAGGTGGGCGCGGGTGCCGTTCGTGTGGCGGACGCCCAGGGGGATGCCCTCGCCGGGGCGGGCCGTGGTGATCGCGTGGGCCAGGTCGGACGCCGACTTGATGGTGGTCCCGGCGACGGAGAACAGGATGTCGCCACGGACCAAGCCGGCGGTGTAGCCGGGGCCGGGCTGGTGTACGCCGACGAGCAGGGCGCCCGCGCCGTCGGGGGCGTCGACGGCCTCGATGCCGAGCGTGGCCCGCGCCGGGCCGTCGGGAGCCTTCCCCGGCGGGACGGGGGCGGCGCTGCCGGAGGCCGTCGCCGTGGTGGTGCCGCCCGGCCGCGGTGCCGCGGAGGCGCCTGCCCGACCGGGGCCCCCGGAGGGGCCGTGCGCCTCCCCGGCCGCCGCGGCCTGCTTCTGCATCGCCGCCAGCTTGCTCATGCCGATGACCGTCGCGCCCACCGTCCCGAGCCCCACCCCGGACAGCACCAGCACCACCCCGACGAAGAGGCTGAACACCAGCGTGACCAGTCGTCGGCCACGGCGCCGTGCCGCGTGCGGTCGCCGGACTGCGCCGACGGGACGCTCCCCGGTGCCCGGTTCCTGCCCGGGCATCGGCTTGGGACGCAACGCGGTCTGTTCCATGGGGTCGCCTCCGGCGGATGCTCTGCGGATCGCCTGCGGCTTCTGCCCTACCCCGCGCTCCACCGCGCGAAGGTTCCCTAACGAGTGAGACTGACGCGCCCGTTCGAGAGACCGCTCGGCCGGCGGACAGGCGCGCGGACATGCCGGAGAGCGGTACGGGCGCCCCGGTTCGTACCGGACCACCCGCACCGCCGAACCCGGCCGGTCACCCCGGCGGCCACACCTCCGGCCGCCACACCTCCGGCCGCCACACCGGCAACCGCGTTCCGTGGCGGCTCAGGAGACGGCCGCTCAGAGCGCGACAGGCTCCGCCTGCCAGGCGAACGGCAGCCGGGGAGTCTGGTCGGGTACGAACCCGTGCGCCCGCCGGGCCAGGTCCGCCGCGCCGTAACGGTGGCAGTCCTGATGCCACTTCAGGATGCCGGCCAGCCAGTTCCGCAACTGGCCCACATAGCCCTCCATGATCCCGCGCACCTCCTCCGAGAGCTTGAAGTCCTCGAACAAGATGGGGAATTCATGGGCGGCGACATGCTGGAACTGCTCCATCCGCTGGGTCATCAGGTCATGGATGATGCCGAGCCCGGTCGGATAGTCGACGCCGAAGAAGTTCTGCACGACGAGGATGCCGTTGTGCACCTCCCCCTCGTACTCGATCTCCTTCTGGTACGAGAACACGTCGTTCAGGAGCATCGCGTAGTCCATCGCCGCGTTCTCCAGCGAGCGGACCGGGCCGCTGCGGTACACCTCCGGCGGGACGGCGGGCCCGTGACCGAGGCGGCACAGGCCCATGGTCAGCTCGGAGCCGAAGGTGGCCCGGCGCATCTCCAGATAGTCGATCGGGTCCGGGACACGGTTCTGGATCTGGTTCGACAGCTCCCACAGCCAGCTCTCGGTCATCACGTCCACCGACGCGCGCACGCTCCGCCGCGCCTCCGGGGTCATCTCCGCGGTGGTCCGCCGCCACAGGTCGATCAGGCCCCGCTCCATGGCGTTGACCGGTACGGGGACCTCCTCGCCGTCGATGGGCATGCAGGCCGACAGCCGCGCGGTGGTCAGCTTGGCGGCGGCCAGGTCGCGGCGGTTGCCGAAGAGCAGCGGGTAGTAGTCGTCGCCGTACGTCCCCCAGGCCAGCCACTGTGAACTGAGGTCGAGCGCCTCGGGCGTGGCGTCGGGATGGATGCCGGCCGCGCACAGCGGCAGGTCGTAGGCGATGAGTTTGTCCTCGTCCCAGACGCCCTCCTGGAGCATGCCCGTGCCGTACATCCAGCCGGTCAGCCGCTCACGGGCACCGGCGAGGTGCGGACTGAGGGTGACCTCGAACGGCATGTGGAAGTCGGGGAGTTGCGAGGGTCCGACCTTCTGGAACGGCACGTGGGTGTAGGCGCGCAGCCGCTCGGCGCCGGCCGCGGAGAGCAGGCCCGGCACATCCGCGGCGGAGGTGCCGAAGCCGCCCGGGGCGAAGGGCCGCGGCTCGTCGGTGGCGCCCTGGTTCATATAGCGGCTGGAGCGCATGTGCCACTCGTGGCCGCCGGACTGCCAGTCCTGAAGTCCCTGGGTGTAGGCGGCGACCGCGGCGACCTCGGGCGGGGTGAGTCCCTTCTCGGCGGCCAGCGCGGGGACTTCGGTGAGGGCCGTGTGCTCGAACTGGTGGAGCCGCGAGGTGAGGATGTCGTTGACGGTCTCGGCGGCCTGCTGGGTCGTGCAGCCGAAGAAGGTCTCCAGGACGAGGACGCCGTTGCTGAGTTCGCCCTCGTCCTCGACCTCGCGCTGGTAGGAGAAGAGGTCGTTGCGCAGATGGACGCCGTCGGAGAACGTCTCCATCAGGACGCGCAGCGGCCTGGACTCGGCGACGGACGCCGGGACTTCGGCGGTCGCGTACTCGACGAGACCGGCGGACCAGGGCGCGCCGCCGACCTTGCGGCGCATCTCGATGTACTCGACGGGGTTGGAGACCCGCCCTTCGTTGATGTTGGACAGCTCCCACATCGACTCGTTCAGCAGGTGCTCGGTGGAGACGGCGAACCGGCGCCGCCAGTCCTCCGTCATCGCGGGCACGGTGCGCGCCCACAGGTCGGCGAGGCCCGCCTCGACGGGGTTCTCCGGCTCCGGTACGGGAGTCGACAGGTCGAGCGGCATGAAGAGCGGCAGCCGGTCCAGATAGGCCTTGCCGCCCTCGCGGTCCTGGGTGCGTTTGAACGTCTCCAGGAAGTGGTCGTCGAAGAAGAACACCCACACGTACCAGTCGGTGATCAGGGACAGGGCCGGTCCGTCGCAGTCGGGGTGGGTGTACGCGCACAACAGGCCGTAGTCGTGCGCGTCGAGGTCGGACTGCTCCCAGATGCCGGAGCCTTCCAGCATGCCCATTCCGCGGGCCCACTCGACGGTGTGGGCACGCGCCTCGTCCAGGTGCGGGTTCAGCCGGGCGGTGTACGGCATGTAGAAGTGCGGGAGTTCGAACGGCTGCGTCATGGCCGGGCCCTACCCATGGCCCCGGACGGACATCCGCGGGCCGGGACATGATCACACCATCGCGTGAACCGGCGCGAAAGCCGCACGCGGCGCCCCGTTTTCCGGTCTCGGAGGGGGGAAATCGCCCAGGTCCAAGCGCCGCGTCCGGCGTGGGGGCCGGCACGGCGTCCGACCACGCGACCGGCACCGCGCCAAGTGCCGTGTCTAGCGCCGCACTTGGATCAGCGCGTGCGTCCCCCCGGTGCGCCAGCGGTCGTCCTCGGCGGCGTCCAGGGCCGCTTCGGTGGCGGAGTCGAGCCCGACGACGACATCGGACTTGAGGGTCCGCAGCGCCGCCACCGGCCCGGGGAAGTAGGCGGTGACGTCCGCGAAGGGGGTGGTCGCCGGGTGCAGCCGGTCGCCGATCAGGCGGCGGTAGTTGAGGTCGCCCTTCAGCACGGTCACCTCGGCCGCGGCGAACTCCCGCCGCAGGTCCTCGGGCAGTTCGGTGTACGGGAGCGGGGCGCAGGCGAAGGGGTGGGCGCGCAGGGTGAGCCGGCCGTCGGCGAGGGCGGCCCGGAGCCGCTGTCCGGCCTCGCCCGCCGCGCCCTTGGCCGAGGTGAGCCGGCCCAGGGCGTCGAGGACGTCGGCGGTGGTGGCGTCGGAGACGTAGTACGGGGACGGCTTGAGGTGCAGGACGGCGCGGCCGGCGCGGCCGTACCGGAGCAGGTGGTCGATCAGCAGCAGGTCGGGAAGGAGTTCGCGGCC
The DNA here is from genome assembly GCF_040703595.1 of Streptomyces sp. NPDC007084. NCBI lineage: Bacteria > Bacillati > Actinomycetota > Actinomycetes > Kitasatosporales > Streptomycetaceae > Streptomyces > Streptomyces sp. NPDC007084. The sequence goes on along the minus strand of NZ_JBEYFY010000046.1, from coordinate 38,771 downwards.
GGCGTTGTCCGCGACCAGGCAGAGCGTGCCGCCGGTGAACAGGGATCGCAGCGTCTCGGTGTCGTCGGCGACGAGCGGGGTGTCGGCGGCGGCCTCGCCCGCGCCGGCCTGGAGCCGGAAGCCGAGGTCGGCGCGGTTGCCCCACAGGGAGCCGTGCAGCAGGGCCGGTTCGCGCTCCTCGGCGGGGCGGGCGGCGAGGTCGTCCAGCGCGGCGAGTTCCTCGTCGGTCTCCGGGGTGTCCAGCTCGGCGAGCTTGAAGGGCCGGAAGGGGTCGATGCCCTGCCAGGGGCCGGGGATGAAGTAGCCGACGGCTTCGAGGAGTTGGCGGTAGAAGTAGCTCTCGGACCAGAGGAAGGGCACGTCGAACCAGGACCGGCCGTAGTACGCCCGCCCGCCCCAGGCGTCCCAGCGGGTGCGGTCCGCCGCCGTGGCCGGCAGCGGTTCGATCACGCCCTCGGAACTGTTCGTGAGCAGGTCGGCGAGCGCCCGGCGCTGCTCGGGGCCGTACGGGGTGGCGTCCGCCACCTTCTCGATGAGCGCCGGATGCCGTTCGGCCAGCACGCTCCAGGGGAACGAGCCGCGCACCGAGGAGACGACCACCGGAGCGTCGTCGGGGGCGGCGGCGGAGGGGGCGGTGGCGTCGGGTTCGGGCATGGCGTTCACCGTACCGGCCGGGCGGGACGGTCCCAGGGGGCGGGCGCGCGTCGGGCGGGTCGCCCGTGTCGTAGGACTGCGCCGCAATGGCCCCCCGGGCGGGCGTCGGGCCGCCGCTCCCCCGGAGGTCCCGGCGGCGGCCCGGAGACGTCCGCGCCCGGTGTGAACGGACGGCGCGGCGGGCCCGTACTTCACGGTGCCCCGCGCGGAAGCCGGCCCGGCCGCGCGCGGGGTACGCCGCTTCGCCGACGCTTCGAGGAGACCTCCGGATGACCGCCTCCCGCACCGCCACCGCGGCCGCTGTCGCCCTGGCGGCCCCGCTGCTCCTCACCACGTGGGCCGCGGGCCCCGCGTCGGCGCACGGCGCCCCGACCTCGCCGGTCAGCCGGGTGTTCGCGTGCTCGCCCGAGGGCGGCGGCCTGAGCCGTACGGACGCCTGCCGGGCCGCGGTCGCCGCCAACGGAGCGCCGTTCACCGCGTGGGACAACCTGCGGGTGGCCGGGGTGAACGGCCGGGACCGCTCGGTGATCCCGGACGGCGAACTGTGCAGCGGGGGCCTGCCCGCCTACAAGGGGCTCGACCTGGCGCGCGCCGACTTCCCGTCCACGCGGCTGGTGCCCGGCGCGTCCTTCACCCTCGCCTACAGCTCCACGATCCCGCACACGGGCACCTTCAAGCTCTTCCTGACGAAGCCGGGTTACGACCCGACGCGCCCTCTGCGGTGGTCGGACCTGCCGGCGCGGCCGTTCGCGACGGCCACCGACCCGGCGCTGGTCGACGGCGCCTACCGCATCCGGGCGAAGCTGCCGTCCGACCGCACCGGCCGCCAGATGCTGTTCACGATCTGGCAGAACACCAGCACGACCGACACGTACTACTCGTGCTCGGACGTGGTGCTCTCCGGAGCGCGCGCGGCGGCCACCCCGACCCGGAGCGCGGCTCCGCCGAAGAGCACGGGTGCGGCGCCCGGCGCACGGGTCACGCACTCCCACGCGGCGCCCTCGGTGTCGTCGACGCCCCGCAGGACCGCGACGCCCACACCGTCGGACTCGCCCTCCCGGGTGACCACGTCACCCACCGAGTCGGCCGGCACCGACCGTCTGGTGCCCGCCGCCGACAGCACCTCGGGCGGCGGCGGGGCCACACTCCCGCTGGTCGCCGGGGGCGCGGCGGCGCTGCTGCTCACCGGCGGAGTCGCCGTCACCCTGCGCCGCCGACGCTGAACCCGCGTCCCGTAGGTCCCGTACGCCGCAGACCGCACACGTCGGGCTCCGCGCCGCGGGGGACTCGGGGACCTGAGGGACTCGGGGGCTCGCGAATGATCACCATCTGCGACAATCGAGACCGTACGTGATCTCGGCCGGAGATGGGCCGGGAGGGACCGCCGGTTCGCCGGCGGCCGGCCGCTTCGGGAGTGGTGATGGATCTGCGGCAGATGGAGGTCGTGGTCGCGGTGGCCGAGGAGGGCGGGTTCACCGCGGCGGCCCGGCGGCTGCACGTGGTGCAGTCCGCCGTGTCGAGCACGGTCCGCGCGCTGGAACGGGAGCTGGGGACACCGCTGTTCGACCGCACCACCCACCGGGTGTCCCTGACCCCGGCCGGTGAGGCGTTCGTCCCGGCGGCCCGCGCGGCGCTGCGGGCGGCCGAACAGGCCCGGGCGGCCGTCGACCTGGCGCGCGGGCAGCTCCGCGGAACGCTGACCGTCGGCACCATGCAGGGTGTCTGGGCCGATCTGCACAAGCCGCTGGCCGCGCTGCGCGCCGAGCATCCGGGGATCGTGGTGCGGCTGCGGCAGGCGGCGGTGGTCGACATCCGGCAGGCGTTGCGCGAGGGCACGGTGGACCTCGCGGTGGTGGCGCTCGACCGGCAGCAGCAGCGCGGTCTGGTGACCCGGCTGCTCTCCCGCGAGGAGATGGTGCTGGTGTCCGCCCCGCGCCGGGCCGTCGCCGGGTCCGGCCCCGACGGCACGGTCACGCTCGCCGAGGCGGCCGGGCTGCCGCTCGTGGACTTCGTGCCGGGCTGGGCGATCCGCCTCTCGGTGGACCGGGCGTTCCGGGCCGCCGCGCTGGAACGGGAGACAACCTTCGAGGTCAACGACATCGTGGCGGCGGCCGAACTCGTCCGCAACGACCTGGGCGTCTGTGTGATGCCCGCCTCGATCGCCGCGCGGTTCCCCGACCTCGTCACCCGCGCCTTCGACCGGCACGCGCCGCACTGGAAGGTCATGGTGGTCCGCCCGCGCGGCGAGGCCCCGCCGGTGGTCGCCGCGCTGCTCCGCCACATGACCTGAGCACCGGTCGGGCCCGCTGACCGCCGGGGCCGGTCGGGCCGCCTGGCCGGAGGACAGCGGAGGACAGCTCAGGCTTCCTGGTCGGACGGGTAGGGCTGCGGGGTCAGCCGGTGCAGCCCCTTGCGGTCGTAGTAGCGGGTCATCGCGAAGCCGAAGAGGAGACCCACCGCGGCGCCGACGCCGATCATCGTCCAGGCGCGGTCGAGGCCGGCGTCGGCCCGCGCGTCGAAGAAGAGGATGGCGCGCACCCCGTCGCTGAGCTGCCGCATCGGCTCGAAGATCGAGAGGAAGCGGTAGAAGCCGGGGACGGCCTGGAGCGGCACGGTGGCCCCCGAGGACGGCAGGCCCAGCACGATGAACACGAACATGGACACGAGCTGCCCGATCCCGCCGAACGCCGCGTTGATGGCCTGCACGCCGAGGCCCACGGCGAGGCTCGCGCAGTACGAGTAGATCCACAGCAGCGGCAGATGGGTGGCGTCCATGCCGAGGATCGCGACGGTGGCCAGCATGATCAGGGAGACCGTCAGCAGGGTGATCCCGGCGGTCATGCCCATCTTCAGGAGCAGCGTCTGCGTGCGGTTGATCGGCACGGTGGGCCGGCGGGTGTGCCAGGGCCCGATCTCGCTGTCGGTGTACCCGAGGGCGGTGTCGACGCCGGTGCTGATGAGGTTGGCGCCGAGGAATCCGGCGAGCACGAGGAGCAGGGTGTAGTAGAAGGCGCTGAGTCCGAGACCGCTGCGGCTGCCGATGGGGTGTCCGACCCGGGTGACGACCTGGACGGGCTCGGCGAGGAGCAGCCGAGTGGTGGCGTCGGCCTTCGCGGTGGCGGGGGCCGCGGTGAGCTGTTTGCCGATGGTGGCCGAGGCCTGCTGCGCGGCGGCGGTGGTGATCCGGCCGGCGAGGGACGAACCGAGGCTGCCCATACCGGGGTTGGTGAGCACCGTCAGGGTGGGCCGGGTGGTGGCGTTCGCCGTGGTCAGCGCGGCGAGCGAGTCGGTGAAGTCCCTGGGGACCTCCAGGGCGCCGTAGATCTTCCCGGAGGCGAGTTCGTCGCGCGCCTCGGCCGGGGTCAGCCGGCGCCAGTCGACCGTGCCGGACGTGCCGTCGGAGACGATGGCCGTGGTGATCTGGGTGCCGATGTTCTGGTGCTGGCCGGGGAGCGGCTTGCCAAGGTCCGCGTTGACGAGGCCGATCGGCAGGTCGCTCAGGTGCTGCTCCGGCTTGACGATGCCGCCCATGTAGAGCAGCGACAGGAGCAGGGCGAGCAGCGCGGTCAGCACGGCGGGGAAGAGCCAGATCTTGGGCCGCCGCAGCAACACCCCGGCCCGCGCCCCACCCGAGGCCCCGCCGGCCCCGCCACCGGCGCCCGCCCCGCCTCTCGCGCCGGGCCCCCTTCCCCCGCCGGAACCGTCTCCCGCGCCGGGGCCGTCTCCCCCGGGGCCGCCGGCGGCCCCGCCTCCGCCGAGGGCGTCGGCCGGGTCCCTGACGGCGTCACCACCGCCGGTGGTGTCGCCGTGGTCCTTCGGGTGCTTGCTGTCGGCGTCCATGCTTCTCCATAGGGTCCGGGGGCGCGGGACCGTCGGGGGCGCGGCCCGGCCGGGCAGCCGGGGGCCGCGGGTCAGGCCAGGATCGGGGGTCACCGGTCGCCAGGGGCGCAGACGCGCCGACCGACGGGTTGACGGCCGCGATAACCTGACGGGCATTCGGACGTCGTTCACGCTCACGGGCGCGGCCGTCCGCCGACGGTACGACGGAGACCGGGACGGAACGCCCGGCCCAGGTCTCGCGGCCCTGCCACACCTCACGTTCCCGGGGAGAAACGTGCGCAAAGGAAAGGCGATGCGGCGCCTGGTCGACACGTTGGCCGAGGAGGTCCGGCTGCCGGTGCCCACCACCCCGGACGCGCTGTTCGGCGAACTGATCCGCGCGGTGGGCAAGTTGACGGGGCGTGAGCTGGAGCTGGTGAAAGAGCGGTTCCCATACGGGACCGCCAGCGGGCTGTGGCTGGACCTGCCCGACCGGGACGTCGTCGTGGTGGAGCAACGGGCCACTCCGCTGCACCAGTTGGCGATCTTCTTCCACGAGGTCTGGCATCTGGAGACGGGCACCTGCGGCGCCCATCTCGTCGGCCGTCCCGTGGCGGCCCGCATGCTGTCGACCCGCCCGGACCTCCCCCAACTGGCCGAGACGGTGCGGCGGGTGGCCGCACGCTCCGACTTCAGCCGGTCCGAGGAGGCGGACGCCGAGCGGTTCGGACTGCTCGCGGTCACCCGGTTCCGTATATGGCTGGAGGGCGAGGACGACGGGACGTCAGCGGACCTCGGCGAGATCGCGGGACGGATCGGCGCCTCGCTCGGAAGCCGTCGCCGGCAGGTCTGAGCCGTGGAATCCTCGGACTACTACATACCGGCGATCGCGCTGTGGGCCTGCCTCGCCATCCGTCTTCCGGGGCTGCTGAGGGACTGGCGGGACCCGCTGGTCCGCTCGGTCGGCCTGGTGGTCGCGCTCGGCGGAGCCGGATTCGTGTTCGCCGCGCCGCCGACCATCGCCGCGGTGAACACCGTCAGCGGGGTCCCCAACGCGTCCTCGCTGCTCGTCTACGTCATCATCTCCGCGTTCAGCGTGTCCTGCCTGCTGCTCATCGTGCACTGGCGGGGCGGGCCCCCCGCGTACGTACGGCGGGTCTCGCGGCGCTGGCGGATCGCCTACCTGCTGGTCATCGCCGCCCTGGTCACGCTGTTCGCCCTCGGTGACGCGCCGGAGGAACGCCGCACCGACTTCGACACGCACTACGCTTCGCAGCCCTTCATCGCCGAGATGATCGTGCTCTACCTGGTCGCCCACATCACCGCCGCCGTCGTCACCACGGCACTGTGCTGGCGCTGGTCGCTCCAGGTCCACGGCTGGCTGCGGGCCGGCCTGGTGGTGCTGTGCGCCGGCTGGCTGCTGAACCTGTCGTTCAGCTCCCTCAAGCTCGCCGCGGTGAGCGCCCGTTGGGCGGGTCACGACTGGGACACGCTCAGCACTACGTTCTCCCCGCTCGTCTCCGCCGTGGCGGCGCCCTGCGCCACGGTGGGTTTCCTCCTGCCGCTGGTCGGCCCGCGGGCCGCCGCCTCCGTCCGCGCCGTCGCCGCCTGCCACCGGCTCGGAACACTGTGGCGGGAACTCGGCGGCGCCGCCTGCGGTACGGAACTCGCGGGCCCCGTCTCCTGGTACGCCTCGCCGCACGTCCGCCTCACCCGGCGCGAGGCGGGCATCCAGGACGGTCTGAGCCTGATCCGGCCGTACCTCGACGACGCCGTGCGGACCCGTGCGGTGGCGGCGGCCGAGGCGGCCGGGGCCTTGGCGGGCGAGGCCGCGCTCGCGGGGGACGCCGCGATGGTCCACTCCGCCGTACACGCCAGACGGGAGGGCCGCCCCGGAGCGGCCAGCGTGGCCCCGGACGCCTCCGTCGCGGCCCTGCGCGCGGACCTGCCGGGCCTGTCCCGCGCGCTGCGTGCCCGGCCCGCGCGGGCGGTCCGCCCCAGGCCGGCCCCACCGTCTCCGGCGACCGCCCGGGACGGCGAGAGGACCCGCACATGACGCCGGCCTTCCCCCGCCGCGGCCCGTGGGCGGGCCTGTGGACGAGAGGGCGCTGAGCGGTGGACAGCGGAGTCATCTTCTACGTTCCCGGTGTCGCGCTGCTCACCGTGCTGACGCTCAAGGCCCGTTCCCTGAAGGACACTTGGCGCGATCCGCTGATCGCGTCCAGCAACGCCATCCTGCTGATCGGCGCACTGGTGTGCGTGCTGTCCGCGCCGCCCACGATCACCGTCGTGAACGCGGCCACCGGGATCGCCAACTTCTCGGCCCCGCTCGTGTACTGCGGCATGACGGCGCTCAGCGCCGGATACCTCGTCCTGATGACCGCCTGGCGGGGCGGGCCGCGGCACCGGCTCGAACAGCGCGTTCTGCTGATCGGCGCGGCATCCGCGCTGGTCGTCTCCGGGATCCTGGTCCTGTTCGCCCTCGCGGACGTACCCGTCGAACGCACCCGGGACCTGGACACCTACTACGCCGGCACCCCGTACATGCGCGAGATGATCCTGCTCTACCTGGCGTTCCACACCGTGGCCAGCCTGCTCCTGACGGGCATGTGCCTCAGTTGGGTCCGCGTGGTGACCGGCATCACGCGGACCGGCCTCGTGCTCGTCGTCATCGGCGCCTGCTTCGACCTCTCCTTCCAGGCGGCCAAGTACGCCGCGCTGGGGGCCCGTTGGAACGGGCGGGACTGGGACTTCCTCAGCACCGACGTGTCGCCCCCGCTGGTCGCGACGGCGGGTATCTTCGTCGCGACCGGGTTCGCGCTGCCCCGGCTCGGGCCGTCCCTCGCGGACACGCTGCGGGCGCGGCGCCGCTGCCGCATGCTGAAGCCGCTGTGGGCGGAGGTACGCGGGCTGCCGGCCCCGGACGGCGCGGCCGTTCCGTGGTGGACGCCTCCCACCGTCCGGCTGACCCGGCAGGAGATCGCGATCCTGGACGGAGTCCTGGCCTGCGGGCCCTATCTGGACCCCACGGTGCGCGACAGCGCCTACGCGGAGGCGCTCAGGCAGCCGGTGGCGGGCCGCTCCGCCCGGGCGCGGCGGGGCACCGCCGTGCGGTTGACGCCCCTGGAACAGGCGACGGTGGTGGCGGACGCGGCCATGCTCGCCGCCGCCCGGGCGCGGATGGCCGGCGGCCGGCACGAGCCGTGCGAGGCCGACCGGGCGGGGATGCTGGACAGCATGGAGAAGCCGCATCTGCGGGTCGGCCTCGCCCAGGCGCTGCGGTCCTCACCCGTCGTCGCCGCCGCCCGCCGTCGGGCCGCCCCGCAGGACGCGCCCAGGAACTGACGGACCGCTCGGAACCGACGGACCCCTCGGAGCCGACGGACCCCTCGGAACCGACGGACCCCTCGGAACCGACGGACCCCTCGGAACCGATGACCCCCTCGGGATCGACCGACCCCTCGGGATCGACCCGGGCATCGGAGCGACGACGGACGCCGCTCGGCGCGGGGCGTGCCCCCGCCGGGCCGCACGGGGGGGCGGAGAAGGCCGACCACTCGTTGCGGAATCGATTCCTCACGTAGTGTTCGACTGCCGTGCCGGCGCCGGCGGACCCAAGTCCGTTTCCCCGGTGGTGATTCCGGCGCGTACGCCGCCCGCCAGGCCCGACCACGAACCGGACCGGGCCGGGGGCCGAACGCCGGCGCACCGCGGGGCGGGGTCGGCAAGGCGGGACCGACCGGCAGGCGTGGACCGGCCGGGACCGTCCCGCGCACCGACCGCCCGAGACAACCGCGGCCGCACGGCCGCCAGAGAGGGTGTTTCCGCCGATGTCTGAACGCAGGCCCGGTCACCGGCCCACCGCCGTGGTGATCGGTGGGGGTATGACCGGAATGCTCGCGGCCACCGTGCTCGCCGGCTTCGGGGACGTCACGGTCGTCGAGACGGACACGCTTCCCGAACAGCCCGCCCCGCGCCGGGGGTTGCCCCAGGCCCGGCACGCCCATGTGCTGTGGTCGGGCGGGGTCAAGGCGCTCGAACAGCTGCTGCCCGGCATCACGGACCGGCTGCTGGAACGCGGGGCGCGGCGCGTGCCGGTCATGTCCGGCATGGTCAGCAAGGCACCGTCCGGGCAGTGGTTCCGCCGGTTCGAGCCCGCCCGTCACGTGAACATCGTGTGCTCGCGCGACCTGCTCGACGCGACGATACGCGCCGAGGTCCTGCGGCGGCCCGGCGTCACCGTGCGGTCGGGCGCCGAGGCCGTCGGACTGGAGGGCACCGCCGACCGGGTGACCGGGGTCCGGACCCGGGACACGACAGGCGAGGACACGCTCGCCGCGGACTTCGTCGTGGACGCAAGCGGACGCGGCAGCCGGGCACCGGCGTGGCTCTCCGGGCTGGGCCTCCCGGCCGTCGACGAGCGCGTCGTCGACGCCGGTGTGGGCTACGCCAGCCGGATCTACCAGCCCCCGGCCTCCACGCTGGACGACTTCCCCATCGTCAACATCCAGGCCGAACCGACCAACCCGCCGGGCAGGGGCGGCATCATCCTGCCCATCGAGAACGGCCAGTGGCTGGTCACGCTCGCGGGCACGCGCGGCGGCCGGCCGGAACGGGACAACGAGGCGTTCGTGCCCTTCGCGGCGTCGCTCGCCCACCCGGTCATCGGCGAACTCCTCACCCGCGCCAAGCCGGTCACCGACGTCGTCACGACGCACAGCACCGCCAACAAGCGCCGCTACTTCGAGAAACTGGACCGCTGGCCGGCCGGCTTCGCCGTGCTCGGGGACGCCGTCGCCGGATACAACCCGGTGTACGGGCACGGTCTGACCGCCGCGGCCCAGAGCGTCGTCGCGATGGGCGAGGTGTTGGGCCGCCACGATCCCGGCGCGGCGAGGACCGCCCGGCTGGTGCAGCGCGCGGCGGCCCGTCCGGTGGGGCAGGCCTGGGATCTCGCCGTGGGACAGGACGCCTTCTATCCCGGCGCCGCCGAGCAGGCGCCGTCCCGCGCGGAACGCCTGATGGCCGCCTTCATCGACCGGGCGGTGGACGCCGGAGCCCGCAATCCGCATGCCCTGCGCGCCCTGTTGGACGTGATGAGCATGGAGCGGCCACCCACCCGGCTCCTCGCCCCCGACATGCTCTGGCGGGTGCTCTTCGGCCCCAAGAAGCCCCTCCTGGACGGCCCGCCACTGACGGACAGCGAGCGCAAGTCGGTCGGCCTCTGAAGGGACCGCGAACTCGCGTACGGTGCCGGGGACTTATCGGCATGGGCTTACACCGAAAGGGACTTACGAGCGGTGAGGCTTACGGTGCCGGCGTGGCCCGGTAAGCGGTGAGGCCTACGGTGCCGCCGTGGCCCGGTAAGCGGTGAGTTCAGCGTCCCGGGGAGCACGGGGCACGGAAGGCGCGGCGGCGTCGGTGGGCCGGGGACAGCCCGCCGCCGCGCCCTCCACACTCCGGCGTCCCGGGCCCCCGCGCTGTCCGTCAACTCCCCACCCCGCCACAGCCCCCGGTGCCACCACATCCCACCGCGCCGCAGTCCCCGGTGCCCCCCACCCCGCCGCAGTCGCCGGTGTCACAACATCCCACCGCGCCGCCGCCCCTCCCACCGTGTCGCCCACAAGCCAAACCCCCTTCCTCTCCCGGACGCATGGCCGTCACACCGCACGGGAACGTTTCCTCCGTCCCCGTTGCAGCGCCTTGGATCCGTCCGTCCGCATGGCGGGCGTGACGCGGAAGGACGACGTGCGCCGTGTCCCTGCTTCCGCTCGACTCCCTCCCCGCAGCAGCCCCGTCGACCCCGGCGGCCCCAACGGCTCCCCCGGACCCCACGGTCACCTCACGCCGGTCGACCGCTCCAGCCCCTCCAGAACCTCCAGCACCTGCGACCACCGCACCCCCCACTGCCCCCGCCCCGGCTCTCGCCCCCACCCCCGACTGCCTCACCCCCCTCCCCCGCCTCACCCGTCTCGCGATGGCCCTGCTGCCGCTCCTGCTGATCGGGGTGTGGGCGGTACTGGACTGGCAGAGGATGCGGGACGGAGTCCTCCGGCTGGGCGCCGCGGACCCCTGGTGGCTGCTGGCCGGTGTCCTGTTCACCGCCCTCGGCTGGGTGGCCGCCGCGTGCATACGCCAGGGCGCCCTTCCGGAACGGCTGCCGCCCGGCCCGCTGCTGGCGTCGCAGTTCGCCGCCGGCGCCGCCAACCAGGTCCTGCCGGCCGGGATCGGCGCCCACGCGGTGACCCTGCGCTTCCTGCGCGGCCAGGGTGTCCCGCTGGCCCGCGCCACGGCCTCGGTCGCCCTCTACTCGCTGGTCAAGCCGCTGGCGAAGATGCCGGTGCTGGTCGCCTTCCTGGTGGCGTCCGAGGACACCCGCAGGCTGGGCCGGTTCGCGCCGGACCGCTGGACACTGGTGCCCGCCGCGGGCAGCGTGGCGGCCGGGCTCGTCGTCGTGCTGGCGGTGCCGGCGATCGTGCGTCCGGTCCGCCGGCCGGTGCTCGGCTTCCTGCGCACGGCGCTGACCGACATCCGGATCCTGCACACCCGGCCGAGCCGGGTCCTGGCCCTCTGGGGCGGATCCGCCGCGGCGCCGCTGCTCCAGGGGAGCGTGGTGGCGTCGGTCGGGTTCTCGCTCGGACTTCCGCTGTCCTGGACGCAGGTGATGCTCGCGCTGCTGGTCGCCAGTACCGCCGCGGGTGCGGTGCCGGCGCCCGGCGGCATCGGTCCCATGGACGCGGCCCTGGTGTTCACCATGGTCACGCTGGGCGCGCCGGTGAGTGTGTCGACGGCCACCGTGATCGGCTATCGCGTGCTGACGGTCTGGGTGCCGTTGCTTCCCGGCACGCTGGTGCTGTCGGCGTTGGTGCACCGCAAGGTTCTGTGACGGCGGTTGTGGCCGTATGATCCGATCCGCGTGATCCAGTGCGCCGCCCTGTCCGGGCATTCGTCGCGGCCCGTGCCGCCAGAGAGAAGCAGGTCGGCCACGTGACCGATGTCGGCGTCAACGCCCCCTGGAAGCTTGCCCGTTGGGCGCAGGCGGCGATAGCCGTGGCCGTCGTGGCGGATGTGTTCCGCGCGACCGCCTTCCAAGCCCACGCCGTGGATCCGGGCGCCGGAACCCTGCGCACGTCGGGGCAGGCCTCGCTGGTGTTCTTCTACGCGACGGCGGCGGCGGCCGCGCTCTTCCTAGTGTGGTTCACCCGGGTCCGCCGCAACGCCCAGGTGATCAGCGGCAACCCGGCCCTCGCGGCCGGCGCCTGGCCGGTGGTCGCCTGGTTCGTGCCGCTCGTGAACCTGGTGCTGCCGCGCCGGTTCGTCCTCGACATCCTGCGGGCGAGCACCGGCGGGGTGAAGCCGGGGCGCGACGAGAGACTGGTGAACGCCTGGTGGGGCGCGTGGGCCGGACACGCGCTGCTGGTGGGCATCGCCCAGGAGGCCGCCCCGGCGTCGCTCCCCCTCCTCGTCCTGGGAGGGGCCCTCATGGCGACCGCCGGAATCCTCGCGATCCAGATGATCCAACGCCTGACACAACTCCAGCCGGCCTCTCAGCCGGCCCCGACGACACCGTCCCCACTCCAGCCCGACCCCATGTGACCGGACCGTGCGCCCTGGGCGGCACCACCCAGCCGGTCCCTGGGCGAGCGGTGCCGCCCAGGGTCTTGGCTCAGCCCTCCTCCGGCGTCAACCGCAGCGAGATGCTGTTGATGCAGTACCGCTGGTCCGTCGGGGTCGGGTAGCCCTCGCCCTCGAAGACGTGGCCGAGGTGGGAGCCGCAGCGGGCGCAGCGGACCTCCGTGCGGACCATGCCGTGGGAGCGGTCCTCGATCAGTTCGACGGCGTCGGTGTCCTTCGGGTCGTAGAAGGACGGCCAGCCGCAGTGCGACTCGAACTTCTCCGTCGAGGTGAACAGCTCCGCACCGCAGGCGCGGCAGGAGTAGACGCCCTTCGTCTTGGTGTCGGTGTACTCACCCCGGAACGCGGGCTCGGTACCGGCCTGGCGGAGCACCGCGTATTCGGCCGGGGTCAGCTCCGCGCGCCACTCTTCGTCCGGCTTTTCGACGTCGTACGACATGTTGCTCAACCCCTTGCGTTCCGGGAGGCTCACTGGGAGCCGCTCCTACTCGGACAGGCGGGCGAGGATCTCCGGTCCGAGATCCGTCACGTCACCCGCGCCCATGGTGAGAACGAGATCACCGGGCTTCGCCATTCCCGCGACGGCCGACGGCACGTCCGCCTTGTCGTGGACCGGGGTCACGTCCGCGCCGGCTGCCCGCGCGGCCTGGAGGATCAGTTCGCTGGTGACGCCCGGGATCGGGTCCTCGCGGGCCGGGTAGATGTCGAGGAGCACCGAGGCGTCCGCGAGGGCCAGCGCCTCGCCCATCTCCTTGCCCAGCTCCTGGGTACGGGAGAACAGGTGCGGCTGGAAGACGACGAGGATGCGGCCCGAGGTGCCGGCGCGCATGGCCTCCAGGTCGGCCGTCATCTCGGTGGGGTGGTGCGCGTAGGAGTCGACGACCTGGACGCCGGCCGCCTCGCCCTTGAGCTGGAGGCGGCGCTTCACGCCGGTGTAGGAGGCGAGCGCGGGGGCCAGCTCGGTCGCCGGGATGCCGAGGGCGACACCGGCCGCGAGGGCGGCCACCGCGTTGTGCGCGTAGTGCCGGCCGGGGACGGAGACGGTGAAGGTCAGCTCGGCGCCGTCCAGCAGGACGGTCACCTCGCTGGTCAGCCCGCGCGGCACGACGGACAGCACCCGGACGTCGGCGTCGTCCGCGTCGCCGTACGTCACCACGGTCACGTCACCGCCCCGGACGCGGCGGGTCAGCTCGCGGGCGCCCTCGTGGTCCGAGGAGACCACCAGCGTGCCGCCCTCCGTGACGCGGTCCACGAAGGTCTCGAAGGACTCGTAGATCTCGTCCATGGAGGCGTAGTTGGCGTGGTGGTCGAGTTCGACGTTGAGGACGATCGCGACCTCGGGCGCGTACTTGTGGAAGCTGCGGTCCGATTCGTCGGCCTCGGCGACGAAGATCTCGCCGTCGCCGTGCAGGGCGTTCGAGCCGGGGGCGTCGAGATCGCCGCCGATGGCGTACGACGGGGAGAGGCCGAGCGAGGAGAGCGAGACGGCGAGCATCGACGTGGTGGTCGTCTTGCCGTGGGTGCCCGCCACCGCGATCGGGCGCAGCCCGTCCATCAGGCGGGCGAGGGCGTCCGATCGGTGGACGACCGGGATGCCCAGCTCGGCGGCGCGGGCCAGCTCCGGGTTGTCGGCGCGGATCGCGGAGGAGACGACGACACAGCTCGCGTCGGGGGCGAGGTGGCCGGCCGCGTGACCGATGTGGACGGTGGCGCCGAGCGCGCGCAGGGCCTCGGCGGTGGCGGAGTCCTTCGCGTCGCTGCCCGCGACCCGGGCCCCGCGCTGGGCGAGGATCTTCGCGATGCCCGACATCCCGGCGCCGCCGATGCCGATGAAGTGCGGTCGGTCCATCGCGGTAGGAAGGCCGGGTGCCATGCGTGTTTCTCCCCAAGATCCGGTACGAAGGTGGGCGCGCCCTCCGTGGAGAACGCGCCCCCAGCCTATGGGGTGCGGCCGGCCACGCCCCACAAGGGACACCGGCGCCGCCCCCCGGTCCTTCCGTGCGGGGCCCGGCCCCGCACGGCGGTCGGTGTCCGGCCCGGCCGCCGCGCGGCGCGCGCCCTCACGCCTTGCTGTGCGAGAACAGCTTCAGCACCGGCACCCCCACCTTGTGGCGCGCCTTGGACGCCCAGTCGCGGTGGAAGAACTCCTCCACGTAGTGGGGGTCGGTGAGCACGATGACCTCGTCGGCCTTCACCTCGTCGACCAGGTCCTTCAGCGCGTCGAGCGGGTGATCCTCGATGAGCCGTCCCTCGGCCTCGCTGCCGGACGCCCGCAGGGCCACCAGCGACACCTCCAGCGCCCGCTCCCCCTGGCTCGCGGCGGCCTCGCCCTCCGGGGTCTCGCCCTCGCGCGCCGCCTCGTCCAGTTCGCCCAGCGCCACGTCGTCGATGGCCCGCAGCAGCCGGTCCGCCTGGTCGCCCCGGGGCTGGAGCAGTACGTGGAAGGCGACCGCCTCGTCACCGTGCAAGGTGGTGACGAACTCCACGTCGGCGGACGTCAGGGCCTTCTCGATCATCAATACGCTTGTGAACACGACAGGCGCCCTTCTCGTCCATGGGCCGTCCCGGCCCCCTGCAAAAACCATCCTGCCCCGTGATCGCACGGGGTCTGCGCGATTTAGTGTGCCCGGCGCGGAACAAACGGAACGTTATATTCCGGCTTCGCGTCGGTGCCGCCGTTCAAGGCCGGCGGTATCTGCTGTACAGAAAGCCGTCCTCTTCCAACAGCGACACCAGTTCGAACCGGCGCGGCAGCGGCACCGCGGGCCCTCCCGCGACGCGCTGGGCGTCACCGGCGGTGAGCATCGGGGACAGCGTCAGACACAGCTCGTCGAGCACCCCGGCCCCGATGAACTGACCCAGCAGCCGGGGCCCGCCCTCGGTCAGCAGCCGCCGGTGGCCGAGATCGCCGAGGGCCCGTACCGCGCGGGCCGGGTCCACTCCCGCGCCCTCGCCGGCGATCACCACCCGGGCGCCCGCCTTCTTCGCCGCCGCGATCCGGTCCGCGGGGGCCGCCGCGCCGGTCAGGACCAGCGTGGGCACCAGGGGCGAGGTGAACAGCGGCAGCGAGAAGTCCAGGTCGAGGCTCGCGCTGACGACCGCGATGGCGGGCGCAGGGCCCTGGCCCGCCGCCTCCCGCAGCGCCGCGAAGGCCTCCCGCGCGCGGGCGGGCCGGTAACCCTCCTGGCGTACCGTTTCCGCACCGGCCAGGACGACATCCGCGAGACCCCGCAGAACGCCGAAGACCCGCATGTCGGTGGCGCCGGAGATGGGCTGCGAGCGCCCGTCGTGCTGGGCGGCGCCGTCGAGCGTGGAGACCATGTTGGCGCGCAGCCAGGGTCCGTCGGCTTCGGGGTAGGCGTAGGCCTCGGCCAGTTCCCCGAGCCCCCACTCCCGCTCCGTCGCGTCCGCCCCGGGGGCCCCGCCGGAGGCCTGGGCTGCTGTTTCGTGGGTCACGGGGAACAGGCGTCGCATGACGTGCAGTGTGGCACGGCGCTCAGACCGTCCCGCCGTCACGTCCCCGTCCGCCCGTCGACACCCACGCGCGCGCTCTCGCCGCACCGGGCCGGCTCTCCTCCGGGCGAACGACAGGGACACGGCCCGGCCCGCTCCGGGCGAACGACAGGGACCTGGCTCGCCCTCCTCCGGGCGAACGACAGGGACCTGGCTCGCCCTCCTCCGGGCGAACGACGGGGACATGACGGCAGGGCCTAGAGTGGGTGACCGTGTCGTCCTCACCCACCGCCTCCGGGATCGACCCGATAGCCGAAGCGGCCCCCCTGTCCCTGTGCGCCCGCGAGCCGCACGTGCCCGCCGACCGGCTCGTCGCCGAGATGGTGCCGCCGCCGCGCTTCGACTCGGTGCGCTTCGCCACGTACATCCCGGACCCGAACCAGCCGACCCAGACCGAGGCGGTGGCCGTCCTCGAGGCCTTCGCCGCCGGGCTGGGCGGGGCGCACGCCATGGGCGGCGCCAAGCGGAAGCTGTTCGGTTTCGGCAAGGCGCCGAAGACCCCGGCCGGCCCCCGGGGCGTCTACCTCGACGGCGGGTACGGCGTCGGCAAGACCCATCTGCTCGCCTCGCTGTGGCACGCGACCCCCGCCGAGCCCGCCCTCAAGGCGTTCGGCACCTTCGTGGAGCTGACCAACCTGGTCGGCGCGCTCGGCTTCCAGAAGACCGTGCAGACCCTGTCCGGGCACCGCCTCCTGTGCATCGACGAGTTCGAGCTGGACGACCCGGGCGACACCGTCCTCGTCTCGACCCTGCTCGGCAAGCTGGTCGACGCGGGTGTCGCGCTCGCCGCCACGTCGAACACCCTTCCGGGCAAGCTCGGTGAGGGCCGCTTCGCCTCCGCCGACTTCCTGCGCGAGATCCAGGGCCTGTCCGCGCACTTCCGGCCGCTGCGCATCGACGGCGAGGACTACCGGCACCGCGGGCTGCCCGAGGCACCGGCGCCGTTCTCCGAGGAGCAGGTCACCAAGGCGGCATACGCCACCGAGGGCGCGTCCCTGGACGACTTCCCGCACCTGCTGGAGCACCTGGCCCGGGTGCACCCGAGCCGCTACGGCGCCCTGACCGACGGGCTCCGGGCGGTCTGCCTCACCGACGTGCGGCCCGTCCCCGACCAGTCGACGGCGCTGCGGCTCGTGGTGCTCGCGGACCGGCTGTACGACCGCGAGGTGCCGGTCCTCGCCTCCGGGGAACCCTTCGACCGGCTGTTCAGCGAGGAGATGCTGAACGGCGGCTACCGCAAGAAGTACTTCCGCGCGATCTCCCGCCTCACCGCGCTGGCCCGTGACGCCAAGGGGCTCGTGGCGGACCCGAAAGGCTGAGCATGATCCGGCGGGGAGCGGGTTCGCGCCAACCGCCCGCCCCCTTTCGGGCGCTCTCGCGGCACGAAACGCGCAGTTAACCCCGCAAACGGCTCCGGCCGTTAATCTGACGCCCGAAGCTGACTGGTGCCATGGGTGAGCGGCCGGGAGGGGGGCGTATGTTCCGAGGTACGACGGCCCGGACCCTGTTCGTGATGCTCGCCGCCGTCCTGCTGAGCCTGCAACCCCTCGCCCCCGCCGAGTCGTTCGCGTCCGCGCACCGGGGCGAACTCGTCGCCTGCGCCGAGACCGAACACCCCCACAAGGTGGCGCCCGCGCAGGGAATCCGGCGGCGCGTCCACGACGAGGACCTCACTCCAGGACCGCCGGTGCTCGCGCCGCGGGAGAGCGACCCGGCCGCCGGTCTCGGGCCGGCCCCGCTGCGCGCCGCGCACCCGGACACGTCCAGAGCCTCGACCGCGCACTCCCCCGCGGGACTCCAGGTCTTCCGCTGCTGAGCAGAGCACCTCCCCCCACGCTCTGTTCAGCACACCGACGCGCCCCGAGGGCGCGCCAGGAGGAACCGACATGCAGCCTCTCATCGACCATGCCCGCTCCTTCGGCCGGCGGCCCGAGGATTTCGCCTCGCTCGCCCAAGGCCAGTCCCCGCAGGCCCTGTTCGTCACCTGCTCCGACTCCCGGGTCGTACCGGCCCTGATCACCGGTGCCCGCCCCGGCCAGCTCTTCGAGCTGCGCACCGCGGGCGGCATCGTCCCGCCCTACGTCCTCGGCCGGCCGTCCGCCGAGGCCGCCACCGTCGAGTACGCGGTGGAGGTGCTCGGCGTCCGCGAGATCGTGGTCTGCGGCCACTCGCACTGCGGTGCCGTCGGCGCCCTGGTGCGCGGCGAGGACCTCACCGCCGTCCCGGCCGTCCGCGACTGGCTCGCCCAGGCCGCCGCCCTCGCCGACGCGCCGGACGAGGACCCGGCCGTCGCGGAGGCCGTACGGCACCACGTGCGGACCCAGTTGCTGCGGCTGCGCTCGTACCCCTGTGTGGAACGGGCCCTGACGGACCGTCGGGTCCGGCTGCACGGCTGGTACTACGAGGTCCACACCGGCGCGGTGCTCGAACACCGCCCGGACACCGACACCTTCGAAGCGCTGTGAGGCGCCCGATGACCCGCCCCCACACCCCCGAAGGCCCGGCCCGAAAGCCCGGCCTCGGAAGCCTCCCCGCCCGATTCCCCCATCTGCGGCAGGACTTCGCCGCCTCCGTCGTCGTCTTCCTGGTCGCCCTGCCGCTGTGTGTCGGCGTCGCGGTCGCCTCCGGGGTGCCGGCCGAGATCGGCCTGGTCACCGGCATCGTGGGCGGCGTCGTCACCGGCATGATGCGCGGCAGCAGCCTTCAGGTGTCGGGCCCGGCGGCCGGCCTGACCGTACTGGTCTTCGAGGCGGTGCGGGCGTACGGTCTGCCCGCGCTCGGCGTGATCGTGCTCGCCACCGGTCTGCTCCAACTCCTCATGGGCGCCCTGAAACTGGGGCGCTGGTTCCGGGCGATCTCCCTCTCGGTCGTCGAGGGGATGCTCGCGGGCATCGGGCTCGTCCTGATCGCGGGCCAGCTCTACGCGATGGCGGGGCTGACCGCGCCGGCGTCCGGCGTGGACAAGCTCACCGGTCTGCCGGGGGCGCTCGCCGACGCCGTCCGGGACCCGGAGGCGCTGGCCTCGCTCGGGCTCGGCGCCGGCACGGTCGCCGTGCTCGTCCTGTGGCCGCGGCTGCCCCGCCGGGTGCGCGCCGTTCCGGCGGCGCTCGGCGCGGTCCTCCTGGCCACCCTCGCCGTACCGGCCCTCGGTCTGCCCGTCGCCACGGTCGAGGTCCGGGGGCTGCTGGGCTCGGTCCAGCCGCCGCCCCTCGACGCCTTCCGCGAGCTAGCGACGGTCGGGCTGCTCGGCACGATCCTCGCCTTCACCCTGATCGCCTCCGCCGAGTCGCTGTTCAGCGCGGCGGCCGTGGACCGGATGCACGACGGCCCGCGGACCGCGTACGACAAGGAGCTGATGGCGCAGGGCGCGGGCAACACGGTCTGCGGGCTTCTCGGGGCGCTGCCGATGACCGCCGTGATCGTGCGCAGCGCGGCGAACGTCCGGGCGGGGGCGCGCACCAGGGCGTCCCGGGTGCTGCACGGCGTCTGGCTGCTGCTGTTCGCGGCGCTGCTGCCTGCCGCGCTCGGGGTCATCCCGCTGCCCGCCCTCGCGGGCGTCCTGGTGCACGCGGGCTGGAAGCTGATCCCGTCGCGCGAGCTGGTGGCGCTGTGGCGGAAGCACCGGGGCGAGGCGCTGATCCTCGTCGTCACGGCCGTGTCGATCGTCGCCGTCAGCATGTTCGAGGGCGTGCTGATCGGGCTGGCGCTGGCGGTCGCGAAGACGGCGTGGGAGGCCTCGCACGTGCGGCTCGACGTCATAGACA
The DNA here is from genome assembly GCF_040703595.1 of Streptomyces sp. NPDC007084. Lineage (NCBI taxonomy): Bacteria > Bacillati > Actinomycetota > Actinomycetes > Kitasatosporales > Streptomycetaceae > Streptomyces > Streptomyces sp. NPDC007084. The sequence goes on along the minus strand of NZ_JBEYFY010000046.1, from coordinate 19,386 downwards.
AGGGAGCGGGTCCCGTGCAGGTGTACCTGTCGGGCAACGCCACCTTCCTGCGGCTGCCGAAGATCCTCGACAGTCTGGAGGCGCTGCCGCAGGACCGTCCCGTCGAGCTGAACCTCTCCGGCGTGCACCACCTCGACCACGCGTGCCGGTCCGCGCTGGAGACCTGGTCGGCGCGGCACAGCGCCGCCGGGACCGAGCCGGTGCGGGTCACCCCCGACATCTGATCCGCCGGTGAGGGTGGCCTTCGGCCGGGTCCGCCGCGTGGCGGGCCCGGCCGATCCCGTCCGGGGAGCCGTCGGGAGCCGTCAGGGGGCCGAGCGGCGGCCCGGCGGGTACGCGGGACCGGCGACGTAACCTGGATGTGTGAGACGAAACGGACGGCCCGGAAGAGGGCCGCCCGCTCGGACGACTCGGAAGGGGGTCGTCATGGTCGAGGAAATCATCGCGGCGATCGCGGTCGCGGGCTCTGCCGGAGTGGTCTACGTCGCGGCGGCGGCCCGGGTCGTCAAACAGTACGAGCGGGGTGTGGTGCTGCGCCTCGGGCGGCTCGCCGGAGACGTGCGTGGTCCCGGCTTCACCATGGTCGTGCCGTTCGTGGACCGGCTGCGGAAGGTCAACATCCAGATCGTGACGCTGCCGGTGCCAGCCCAGGAGGGCATCACCCGGGACAACGTGACGGTCCGGGTGGACGCGGTCGTCTACTTCAAGGTGGTGGACGCCGCCGACGCCGTCATCCGGGTCGAGGACTACCGGTTCGCGGTCTCCCAGATGGCCCAGACCTCGCTGCGCTCGATCATCGGCAAGAGCGACCTGGACGACCTGCTGTCCAACCGCGAAAAGCTCAACCAGGGGCTGGAGTTGATGCTCGACAGCCCGGCGATCGGCTGGGGCGTGCAGATCGACCGCGTCGAGATCAAGGACGTCTCCCTGCCCGAGACGATGAAACGCTCCATGGCCCGCCAGGCCGAGGCCGACCGCGAACGCCGCGCCCGGATCATCAACGCGGACGCCGAGTTGCAGGCCTCGAAGAAACTCGCCCAGGCCGCCGAAGTGATGTCGGAACAGCCCGCCGCCCTCCAACTGCGGCTGCTCCAGACCGTGGTGGCCGTCGCCGCCGAGAAGAACTCCACCCTCGTCCTCCCCTTCCCCGTCGAACTCCTCCGCTTCCTCGAACGGGCCCAGGCCGGGCAGCCCCCGGTCGCCCCGGAGCAGCAGTCGCGACGGCCGCGCGAGACGCCGCCGCCGATGGACGCCCAGCAGGTCACCGAGGGGACGAAGGAGCCGGACCGGCCGGACGGGGCCGCCAGGCTGCCGGAGGGGCTCGGCGTGCCGGACGTCTTCGGCGACACCGACGGGCTCGGGATCCCGGGCGCCTTCGGGGACCTGGAGGTGCCCGGCAGGCTGCCGGAGTCCCGGGAACCGGACGAGCTGCCCGAGGAACTCCGTGAGGAGCCGCTGGACTGACCCCGTACGGCTCGGGGCACCCGCTGCGGGCACGCGGTGACCGGGCCGGCCGCCCCCATGGGACGGGTAGCGGGCCCCGGACACCCGGCGCACCATCGAGGAACACGGCCGGAAGGGGCGCGCGGTGGCCAAGAAGCACGGCACAGGGCACGACACGAAGGACGGCGGGAAGCACGGCAAGGCGCACGGCAAGAAGGACGGCAAGAAGCACCACGGGAAGCACGGCGGCGCGGAGGGCGAGGCGAGGCCGCCCGCCCGGCTGCGGGAGCTGCTGCGCGTCCCCGGCGGACAGGGCGTGGACCTCTCCGCGTACGACGCCGCGGCCACCCCCGGCGGACCGCACGACAAGGCGGCCGGTCTGGCCGCCACCGCCCGGATGGCCGAACCCCTCGCCGACCTCCAGGAACGCCTGTGGGCGGCGAGCACGGCGGGTGACCAGCGGCGGGTCCTGCTGATCCTCCAGGGCATGGACACCAGCGGCAAGGGGGGTGTCGTCAAGCACGTGATCGGCCTGTTCAACCCCTCCGGCTGCCGGATCCGGTCGTTCAAGGCGCCCACCCCGCAGGAGCGCAAGCACCCCTTCCTCTGGCGGATCAGGCGGGCGCTCCCCGAACCCGGCGAGATCGGCATCTTCGACCGCTCGCACTACGAGGACGTCCTGATCGGCCGGGTGCGCGAGCTGGCCCCGCGCAAGGAGATCGCCCGCCGCTACGGCGAGATCAACCGCTTCGAGGAGTCCCTCGCCGCCGAGGGGATCACCGTCGTGAAGTGCTTCCTGCACGTCTCGTACGAGCAGCAGCGGCGCCGTCTGCTGGCCCGCCTCGACAACCCCGAGAAGTACTGGAAGTTCAACCCGGGCGACATCACCGAGCGCGCCGCGTGGCCCGCCTACCAGAAGGCGTACGAGATCGCCCTCGACCGCTGTTCCACGCCGGGCGCGCCCTGGTTCCTGGTGCCCGCCGACCGCAAGTGGTACCGCAACTGGGCCGTGGGCCGACTCCTCCAGGAGCACCTGGAGGCCCTGGACCCGCAGTACCCGAAGGCGGACTTCGACGTGGAGGAGTGCCGTCGGCTGCTCCTCACCGGCGAGACGGGCCCAGGCGCGGCCCCAGCCGGGTGACGTCACGGCCGGAAACGGGCGCCACACCGTCATGACGAACGTTTGATCACACTTCCGTCCATATCGTCATACGGTGATCCTTTCCGTACGGAGTATCGCCGTGACCTGCGCCCTCGGAGCCCTCGCCGCCGCACTCGCCGCGTGCGGGGGCCCGGCCGCGCCGCACGCCGCCCGCCAGGGGCACCACGCGCCCGCCAGCAGCCCGGCCCCCTCGCGCCCGCCCACGCTCGCGCCCGGGCCGGCCGGTCTGACGCCCGTCTTCGAGAACGGCCCGCGCACCCGGGACAAGACGGTCGCGCTGACGTTCGACGCCGACATGACCGCCGACGAGGGGCCGCGGGCGGCGGCCGGGGAGCATTTCGACAACCCGGAGCTGATCGCCACCCTGCGGTCGTTCAAGGTCCCCGCGACCGTGTTCATGACCGGCAGATGGGCCGACCAGTACCCGCGCGAGGCCCGGGACATCGGGCGGGACCCGCAGTTCGAGATCGCCAACCACTCGTACAGCCACTACGCCTTCACCAAGGACTGTTACGGCCTGCCGACCGTGTCCGAGGACAAGATGCGGGCGGACGTGGAGCGGGCCTACGCCGCGTTCAAGCGGGCCGGTGTGCCGGACGCGATGCCGTACTTCCGCTTTCCCGGCGGGTGCTACGACCAGCGGTCGCTGCGGACGCTCAGCGCGGCCGGTGTCACCGCCGTGCAGTGGGACGTGGTGAGCGGTGACGCGTTCGCGACGGACGCCGACGCCGTGGCGCGGCAGGTCCTCGACGGGGTGCGGCCCGGCTCCGTGGTCGTCATGCACTGCACGCGCAGCGCGGCCCCGGTGACCGAGCGGGCGCTGCACACGATCGTGCCCGCGCTGCGCGCGAAGGGCTTCCGGTTCGTGAAGGTGTCGGAGCTGATCGGCGCCTCCGCCGGCCGGCACTGACGCGCTCGGCTCCCCGGCTCGGCGCCTCTCCCGTGTTTCCGGCCGCCCGGTCCTCGTCCGTACGCTGGTGGCATGAGCGACGACTACTGCGCCACCGGCGCGGACGGGCCCGGCGGGGAGTCCCGCGACCTCGCGGCGGCGGGCGACGCGGGTCCGCCGTACGCGGAGTGCGTGCTGTGCCGCGAGCCCACCGAGTACCCGGAGTCGCACCGGGGTGTCACGCTGTGCCCCGTCTGCGAGTGGCAGGAGGCCCAGCGCACCGCCTGCTCGGGGTGACCGGAAGAGAACCATGGCCGTCCGGCCGGTCCGACGAGCTGTCCGCCCGGTCCGTCCGGCCGGGGCGGATCTTGGGCCTGGCAGACTTGGGGTCGTGAGCAGCGATGTGACCCCCGGCGGCGACAGCCCCTTCCGTTCCGAGCCCACCGCGCGTGACGCGGCGCCGCAGTTCGTGCTGCCGCTGGTCGTGCGCATCGAGCGGGCGGCTCCCCCGGCGCGCACCGACGCGCTGGAGACGTCGGCCCGGGCGGTGCTGACGATCCTGAGCGACGAGCGGTCGCTCGGGGACGGCGAGTGGGCGCGGGCCATGAAGGACTGGCAGGACGCCCGGATCCGCAAGGTGGTGCGGCGGGCGCGCGGCGCCGAGTGGCGGCGGGCCGAGGCGCTGCCCGGCATCACGGTGACCGGTCGCTCCGCCGAGGTGCGGGTCTTCCCGCCGGTGCCGCTGGACGGCTGGCCCAGGGATCTGGCCCGGCTCCAGGTCTCGGGGACGGATCTGGACGACCCCGAGCCGCCGGGAGCGGCCGACCCGCAGGCGCCCGTGCTGTGGCTGAACCCGCGCCTCGACATGTCCGCCGGCAAGACGATGGCGCAGACGGGCCATGGCGCCCAGCTGACCTGGTGGGAACTGTCGGACGAGGAGAAGAAGGCCTGGCGGGACGCCGGCTTCCCGCTCACCGTACGCACCGCGGAGGACGCCCACTGGGACGAACTCATGCGGGGGGACGGGCCGTTGGTGCGCGACGCGGGCTTCACGGAGATCGCACCGGGCGAGACCGTCGCCGTCGAGGGCGTGGACCGCGTACGGGCGCTCAAGCGGTGAGGCGTTCACTCAAGCGGTGAAGACGTCACTCGAGCGGTGAGGGCGTCCGGTCAAGCGGTGAGGGCGGCGGGCGCTCACCGGGTGAGGTCGGTACTCGGGACGGCGCTTCCGGAGTGAGGTCGCTGCCCGAGGGGTGACTCCGGTGCCGGTGGCGCGGCTCAGTCGGCCAGGGCGGAGGCGAGTTCGGCGGTGGCCCGGACGAGTTCGGTGTCCGGCTCGTCGAGCAGGTGCTGAAGGGAGCCGCGGCGGGCGCGGACGGCCTGACGGGCCTCGCGCTCCCAGCCCACGTAGTTCTCGCGGCGGTTGAGCAGCTTGGGGTAGGCGCGGGCGGTGCGCTCCCACTGGCGGGCGTCGGCGATGTCCTTCAGGAGCTGGGCGATCTGCACCCGGCAGGTGACCTGCGGGAGTTCGAGCAGCTCCCACAGGAAGGGGACCGTCGCGGCGGTGGCCTGTTCGACCACGAAGCCGTACTGGCAGATTCGTTCCCGCAGGTCGCGGAGTGCTGTCCGGGCCGTCGCCTCGTCACCCCAGGCGATGGCGTCGAGCAGCAACGGGATGGCCTGAGCGGAGCCGCTGGAGTCCTTGATCTCGTCCCACGACACCCGTGCCAGATTCTCGAGTGGTGTTGCCATTTCCGCTCCCTCCGAAGGCGTCGGACAGTGCCGGGTGGTGACCGGTCGGCATACCGGTCCCTGGCCCGCACCGCGCGGGCGCTCCCTGAGACAACGTCAGTACCTGACGCTGGCAAGGATGTTGGCGCCGCCGCTAGTATCCACCCCGACAGCGCCGTCGTGCAATTGCACGAGAAATTGCACGGAGGCGGAAGGGAAGGATCAAGCCATGTGAGGTCCGGCCGCGTCCGAGACGCCGGAGGGCCGGGAGTTCACGTGGTGGAACGTCAGCAAGGAGAGTGCGTGGTGCGATCGGTGCCGAACGGTGTGCGGGCGAGCGACCTGGCAGCTCACTGGATCAAGAGCAGCCACAGCAACGCCGAAGGAAACTGTGTCGAGGTGGCCGGCCTGGCCGAAGGGGGTATCGCGGTGCGCAACTCCCGTGACCCGGAAGGGCCCGCGCTCGTCTACACCCCGGCGGAGGTGGCCGCCTTCCTGGCCGGTGCGAAGGATGGCGAATTCGACCACCTCATCTGAACGGACGTCTCTGTCACAGGACTTACGCGCCACGGACCCGGGTGCCGGGTACCGGACCCCGAGGGATTCCGGACCCGGCGCCGCAAAGCGGAGGAGTGGTCACCCACTTCTGCCCAGGCATGCGGCAAAGGCCGCCGTGGTGCGATAATTTGGGCTGTCTTCTGCCGGTCGACTGGGAGCCAGGATGTCTGTCGAGTCACCCCGCGTCTCTCGCCTCGAACCGTATCTGAGTCGGCCCGAGCCCGCGCCCACTCTGCTGAAGATGCTGGTCGGCGTTCAGCTCGCGGGTGCCCGTGAGGACGCCGGCCTCTCCCAGGAACAGGCGGCGCGGGCCCTCGGGTTCAGCCCGGCGAAGCTGTCGCGGATCGAGGCGGGCAAGGGCCGCAAGCCTCCCACGGAGGCCGACGTCCGCTCCCTCCTCGGCCTGTACGGGACCGACGACTACGAGGTGTCCGTCCTGCTGCGGCTGCTCCAGCGGGCCGGTGAGCCCGGCTGGTGGCAGCGCTACGACAAGCGGCTGATGCCCGAGTGGTTCGACCGGCTGGTCGGGCTCCAGGAGGCGGCCACCACCATCCGTACCTTCGAGATCCAGTATGTGCCGGGCCTGTTGCAGACCCCGGACTACACCCGGGCGGTCATACGGCGCGGTCTGCCGACGGCGCCGGCCGGCGAGGTCGAGCGCCGGGTGGAGCTGCGGATGCGGCGGCGGAACCTGCTCGACCGGGTGGACGCGCCGCATCTGTGGGCGGTCGTCGACGAGTCCGTGCTGCTGCGCGTCCTCGACAGCCCCGAGGTGATGCGCGAGCAGTTGGCGCACCTCATCGAGATGGCCGCGCGCCCTCATGTGATCGTGCAGGTCGTGCCGTTGGACGTGACGAACGCGTCGGCACCGGCCATCCCGGTCACCTATCTGCGCTTCGGCGGCGCCGAACTGCCCGACGTGGTCTACCTGGAGCACATCAGGAGCGCCAACTTCCTTGAGGACCGCGACGAGACGGAGGAGTACCGAGTGGTGCTCGACCGGCTCGCCGACGAGGCCCTCAGCCCGCGCGAGTCCCTGACGCTGCTGCGCGAGACGATGGAGCGGCGCTACGGCACGCGGGCATGACGGTGCGGGCCCCGGCGCCGTACGCCGGAGCCCGCGGCTCCCCGGTCAGCGGATGCGGCCTACGCCGCCGAACTCGATCCACTCCTGGGTGAGTTGACGCGCCACCACCTCGTTGTCCGGACGCCAGGTGGACACCTCCACGAGCCCGGGCTCCAGGATGTCCATCCCGTCGAAGAACGCCTCCACGTCCTTCTCCTGGCGCACCCGGCCCCAGTGTCCCTGCGTCGCGGTGTCCATGAAGTCGGTGACGAACTTGCGGACCTCGGGGTCCTCGCTGACCAGCTGGCACATCACCATGAAGCTGCCCGGGGCGAGCCGCGCCGAGACCCGCTCGATCACGGCGAGGGGCCCGTCCGTGTCACTGTCCGGGATGCAGTGGAACACCGAGTTGAACAGCACGGCCACCGGCTGGGAGAAGTCGATCAGCCGCTCGGTGTCGGGGTGCGAGAAGATCTGCTCCGTCTCGCGCAGGTCGGCGTGTATGACGGCGGTCCGGTCGTTCTGGTCCAGCAGGGCCCTCCCGTGCACCAGCACCATCGGGTCGCTGTCGACGTAGATGACCCGGCAGGACTCGTCGACCTGCTGGGCGACCTGGTGCACGTTGTTCTGCGTGGGCAGGCCGGACCCGTGGTCCAGGAACTGCCGGATCCCGTAGCCGTCGGCGAGGGTCTTCACCACCCGCTGGAGGAAGCGGCGGTTGTTCAGCGCCAGCGCGCGGGTGCTCGGAACGACCTTGTCCAGCTCCTCGCACGCCGCCCGGTCCGCGGCGTAGTTGTCCTTGCCGCCGAGATAGTGGTCGTACATGCGTGCGGCCGTGGGCACGGTGGCGTTGATCGCCGTGGACAACTGCTGGTCAGGCTGCATCTTTCCCCCAGATCAGTGTCGCGCCAAGGGACAGGCCCGACGGTCAATACATAGTAGAGAAACGGAAGTTGGCGATACCAGTCCTTGAACGAAGGTCCCGCCGGACCGGACATGTCCTCGCTCCGCCGCTGAACGGCAAAGCCCTCCCCCGCGTATCACCAAGTACTGGCCAAGTACCGGTTCCCAGCGGCCAGTCGGCTCGTTCCAGGAGGCACCCTTGCGGCGTATCAACGGCAGCGCCCTCGTCATCGCGGCGCTCGTCGCCACCCTCGGCGCGCTCGCGTTCCCCGTCTGGTCGTACGCCGACCGCTCGGGCACCGGTCAGGCGAACCTCGCCGCCGGCACGGTGAACACCCGCTGGGGTCCGCTCTCCGCCTCGGACCGCGACCTGATCGTCCGGGTGCGGCTGGCCGGACTGTGGGAGCTGCCCGCCGGACAGCAGGCCATCGAGCGCGCGCCGACCAAGGCGGTCAAGGAGGCCGGCGACCATCTGATCGTCGGGCACACCGACCTCGACAAGCGGGTGCGGATCGTCGCCGCCCAGCTCAACGTGGAACTCCCCAACCAGCCGAACGAGCAGCAGCAGGGCTGGCTCCAGGAGCTGACGGCGGCGAGCGGCAAGGAGTACGAGCGCAAGTTCGCGAACCTGCTGCGCGCCGCGCACGGCAAGATCTTCCCCGCCATCGGCGCCGTCCGGAACAGCACGCGCAACTCGCTCGTCCGCCAGTTGGCCAGTGACGCCAACGTGACCGTGCTCGACCACATCACCGTGCTGGAGAAGACCGGCGAGGTGGACTTCGACGCCATCGCCAACGACACGGCCGGGGCGTCGACCGCCAGCCCCACCGGTCCGCCGCCGCCGACCATCGGCGAGCCGGTGGCCTCCGCCCCGCCCGTCCGCCCGCGCGCCGGCGTCGAGGTGTCGTCGACCCCGTCCCCGCAGCCGCCCGGCGAGGTGAACACCGCCCGCCCGGAGCCCTCCGACCCCGACAACGTGCTCCGCTAGCCTCTCGGCCTCTCGGCCTCTCAGCCTCTTGGTCCCAAGACCCCTCGGTCCCTCAGTGCCCGTCGGGCCCGGAGACCCGGGCGGCGGGCCCGGCGCCGGCGCACTCCGGGCGGCGGCCCGAACCTCAAATGTTGCTCTGAACGTCCGCTCCGGTGGGTTCGGCGCGCGCCCGCTGGGCCATGACACGGTCACACCGGGGGACGCGCCGTCGTGAGGAGACGACACACAGGCAAGCCGGACGGGCACCGTGACGAAGGAGGGGACATGCAGCAGCCGAGGCGGCTGGGGACCGGAATCGGATGGCGGCCGGAGATCGCCGAGGCCGTGGAGCGCATGCCCGGCATCGACTGGGTCGAGGCCGTGGCGGAGAACGTGTGCCCCGGCCACGTTCCGGAGTCGCTGCTGCGGCTCCGCGAACGGGGTGTCACCGTCGTACCGCACGGCGTCTCGCTGGGCCTCGGCGGCGCCGACCGCCCCGACGAGTCCCGGCTCACCGCGCTCGCCGAGCGGGTGGAGGCGCTGGGGTCGCCGCTCGTCACGGAGCACATCGCGTTCGTCCGGGCGGGCGGACCGCTCACCGCCTCGCCGCTCCTGGAGGCCGGCCACCTGCTGCCGGTGCCGAGGACCCGGGACGCGCTGGACGTCCTGTGCGCGAACGTCCGTGCCGCGCAGGCCGCGCTGCCCGTACCGCTCGCCGTGGAGAACATCGCCGCGCTGTTCTCCTGGCCCGGTGAGGAGATGACCGAAGGGCAGTTCCTCTACGAACTCGCCGACCGCACCGGGGTACGGCTGCTCGTCGACGTCGCCAACCTGCACACCAACCACGTCAACCGGGGCGAGGACCCGGCCAAGGCGCTGGACGAACTCCCCGTCGAGGCCATCGCCTACGTCCACGTCGCAGGCGGCTTCGAACGGGACGGCGTCTGGCACGACAGCCACGCCCACCCGGTCCCCGGACCCGTGCTGGACATCCTCGCGGACCTCGCGTCCCGGGTCGCCCCGCCCGGGGTCCTCCTGGAACGCGACGAGAACTTCCCCGACCCCGCCGAGCTGGAACGGGAACTGGCCGCGATCCGGAGCACGGTGACCCGCGCCGAGGCGCGGGCGACGGCCGGGGCGGGCCTGCGGGGCGGCACGTCCGCGGGGAGGACCACACCCGGGGTGAGCGCAGATACCGGCACGGCACCGGACACCGGCCCCACCTCTCCCGCCACGCCGGACACCGCCCCCGCCACCCCGGCCGCGCCGGACGCCGGCCCCGGCGAGGTCACGCCGGTCAACGGCCCCGACGCGGTCGGCGCGGCCAGGCAGGACACCGGCCCCGGCCCGGCCGCCGAGGACGCCGCCCGGCAGCGGCTGGGGCTAGCGCAGGCCGCCCTGCTGTCGGCGCTGGTCGCCGGGACCCCGGCGCCCGAGGGGTTCGACGGGGTCCGGCTCGGGGTGCAGGCCCGTTCCCTCGCCGCCAAGCGGGCGGACGTGGTCGCCAAGGTCGCCCCCGAACTGCCGGAGATCCTCGCGGAGGTGTACCGGCCCGCCTTCCTGGCGTACGCGCAGGGCCACCCCATGACCGGCGGCTACCGGCGCGACGCCCTGGACTTCGCCGAGCACCTGCTGCTCGCCGGGCTCCCGGAGAGCACCGAGACGCGGCTGCTGCGCGACTGGTGGCTGGAGCGGTCGGGGCCGGCCCCGCTGTCCCGGCGCCCGGCGGCCCGGCTGGCCCGCGCGACCCGCAGGGTGCTGCTGCGCCGCTGAGGCCGAGGGAGGGCGGTGGGGCGGGCGGGGCCCGTGGAGTGTGCCCGGACTAACACCACCTCTTGTGAAGGTGATGTGTGCGTCCGTTTCCTATGGGTTCGGGGAGGTCTGACGTAGGCGCGAACCACCACAACCGGCGCCTACCACCCTCCCCGCAACCCGGTCTTCCCGTACGGCAGTTGGCGTAGCCCCCGCAGTAGCATGCCAACCCGCACGCGAAGCGCATTAGCGTGCGGTGCCGTAACAGGAGGCACCATGCGATCCATCAACCGCTCCGGATTGGTCAGCGGAACAGGGCTCATCATCACCGCCCTCCTGGCGACCCTCGCCGCGCTGGCCTTTCCGATCTGGTCGTACGCGGACCGCTCCGGTACCGGACTCGACACCCTGAACGCGCAGACCGTGGCGACGCGATACGGCCCGTTGTCGGCCCTGGACCGGGAATTCGTCACCAAGGTCCGGCTGGCCGGGCTGTGGGAACTGCCCGCCGGCCAGCAGGCCCAGGAGCGCGGCACCACCCAGGCCGTACGGACGGCGGGCGAACACCTCATCGAGGGCCACACGTTCCTCGACGCCCGGGTCCGCGGCGTCGCCGCCCGGCTCGGCCTGGAACTGCCCAACCAGCCGAACCCGCAGCAGCAGGGCTGGCTGGCCACCCTGAACGCGGCCCACGGCACCACCTACGACCGGGACTTCGCGAACATCCTGCGCAAGGCGCACGGCAAGGTCTTCGCGGTGGTCGCCCAGGTCCGCGCGAACACCCGCAACTCGCTGGTGCGCGATCTCGCCGACGACGCGAACACCACCGTGCTCGACCACATCAAGGTGCTGGAGGCGACCGGTTACGTCGACTTCGACGCGCTGGCCGAGGACGCCGCGACCGCGAGCCCGCCGCCGCTCACCGCCTCCCCCGCGCCGCCCGGCCCGACCGAGTCACCGCGGCCACCCGTACCGGTGACCCCGTCCTCCGGCTATCCGCTCCCGCCGCCCGCGACGCGCCCCCGGCCCACGTCGACTCCCTGAGCGCACCGGCCGGCATCCGCCGACCCGCGCCGCACGCACCTCGCCCCACCAGGCCGAGCGGAACGTCACAGACCCACGACGCTCCGTCCACATAGTGAATAAGGCATGGCGCCCGCCGCGCGCTTCGCATAGAAACACGCCATGTTCTGGGTCCTTCTCCTGCTGCCGGCCTGGGCCGCGGCCGGTATCTCGTGCACACGGCTGTGCCTGGCCGCCGTACGCGCCGCGACCGTCGACGCGGACGTGGCGGGCGCGCGCGAGCTGACGCTGTACGAGGCGGCGTTCCTGTCCGGCGGTCCGGCGCGGGTGGCCGATCTGACCCTGGTGTCGATGGCCCGGCAGCGCCGGCTGCTGCTCGCGCACACCGGCTGGGCGACGGTGGTGGACCCGCGCGGGCGCGACGACATGGAGCGCTCGGTGCTCGGGGCCATCGGCCCGGAGGGCCAGTCCCGGATAGCGCCGGTGCGGGCCGCCGCCGCTGCCGCGGACTCGGTGCGCCGGCTCGCGGACCGCCTGGTCGCGGCCGGGCTCGCCGTGCCCGACGGAGCCCGCACCACGGTCGCGGGCGCCGTCCGCCAGGTCCAGGCGGCCTCGGCCGCGGTCCTCGCGCTGGCCGTCGTGGCGGTGCTGCTGCCGGGCCAGGGCACCGGGGACGGGGTGCCGGTGGCCGTCTGGTTCGCGCTGCCCCTCGTGCTGACCCTGAGCTGCCTCGCGATCGCCCGGATCGAGGTGCACCCGTACACGCGGTGGGCCTCCCCCGCCGGACAGCGGCTGCTCGGCACCCTCGCCCGGCACTCCGACGACACCGCCGACGACCGTACGTATCTGACCTCGGTCGCCGTCCGCGGTGTCCGGGCGATCGGCGAACCGGACCTGCGGGCGGCGCTGGCCCACCGGGACCGCGGCGCGGACCGCGCGGCGGGGGGCTGACGGGCGCCCCCGGGGGCGCATCGGGGTCATTGACGCCGACACCGGCGGCCGGTGCTTTACTTCGCCGACCGGCGAACGAACCATCCTTCTGTCGCTGCCGTGCGCCGAAGGGATTCGCGATGAGAGCTGCCGTCCTCCACGGAACCGCGGGGTCCCTGCTGCTGACGGCCCTCGTCGCCGCGCCGGCCGGCGGCACCACCGCCTGGCCGGACGGGACCGGAGCGGCCTCGGCGGAGGCGCGCGGCACCGCCGTCGCGGCGGAGCGGGCGGCGGCCACCGGCATCCGCTTCGGGGCGTGCCCCAAGGTGGAGGGGCTGCCCGGCAACGTCCAGTGCGGCACGGTCACCGTGCCGCTGGACTACGCGCGGCCGGACGGCAAGCGGATCAAACTGACCGTCAGCCGGGTGAAGGCCACCGGCAAGGACGCCGGGAACCCCAAGCGCAAGGTGCCCCGGCAGGGCGCCCTCGTCTACAACCCCGGCGGTCCCGGCGCGTCCGGCATGTACTTCCCGCTGATCGGTTTCCTCCCCGAGTGGAAGCCGATCGGCGCGGCCTACGACCTGGTGGGCTACGCCCCGCGCGGTGTCGACCGCTCCGCGCCGCTGTCCTGCCAGGACCCGAAGCGCTTCCTGAAGGCGCCCTCGCAGTCGCCGACGTTCCCCTCCGAGTCGTACAAGCGGGAGAGGATCGCGGAGGCGAAGGCGTACGCGCGCGGCTGCGCACAGCGGGCCGGGGAGGCGCTGCGCCACTACACCTCGCTCAACAACGCCCGCGACCTGGACGTGCTGCGCGCCGGACTCGGGGAGCGCGGGCTGACGTTCATGGGCGCGTCGTACGGGACGTACTTCGGTGCCTTGTACGCGACGCTGTTCCCCTCGCACGTGCGGCGGATGGTCTTCGACTCGGCGGTCAACCCGGACCCCCGGCAGATCTGGTACCGCAACAACCTCGACCAGTCGGCCGCGTTCGAGGGCCGCTGGAGGGACTTCCGCGCCTGGATCGCCCGCCACGACGACGTGTACGGGCTCGGCAACACCCCCGAGGAGGTGCTGCACTCCTACGAGAAGGCGCGCGCCCAGCTCGCCGCCGCGCCCGCCGGCGGCAAGGTCGGACCGGCGCAGCTCCAGGGGGCGTTCCTGGAGGCCGGTTACTACGACGACTACTGGCCGCAGCGCGCGCTGGCGCTGTCCGCCTATCTGAAGGGCGACCCCAAGCCGCTGGTCCAGATCGCCGGACCGCATCCGGAGGCGGCGGCCGAGCAGGAGAACGGCACGGCGGTCTACACGGCGGTGGAGTGCAACGACGCGCCCTGGCCGACCGATTGGCGCACCTGGGACCGGGACAACACGCGCCTCGCGCGGGTGGCGCCGTTCGAGACCTGGGACAACGTGTGGATGAACCTGCCCTGCGCGTACTGGCCGGTGCCGCGCCAAAGGCCCCTGGACGTACGGACGCTGCCCGGTGAGCTGCCGCCGACCCTGATCCTGGCGGCCGAGCGGGACGCGGCGACTCCGTACAAGGGGGCCAAGGAGTTGCGGCGCCGGCTGTGGGGTTCGGTCCTGGTGACGGAGAACGGCGCCGGCACCCACGGCATCGGCGGCGGCCCCAACCAGTGCGTCAACGGCTATCTGAACGCCTACCTGCTGGAGGGGCGGCTCCCCGGGCGGAACGCCGGCTGCGCCCCGCACAAGGAGCCGGTCGCGCGGAAGTCCTGACCGGGCCCGGACACGGCGAAGGCGGGCGCCCCCTCGGTGAGGGGACGCCCGCCTTTCACGTGGCCCGGGCCGGCCGGGGCGGATCAGGCGAGGCCCGCGATCAGTTCGGAGACGTCCTTGCGGCGGCCCGTGTAGAACGGGACCTCCTCACGGACGTGCATCCGGGCCTCGGAGGCGCGCAGGTGGCGCATCAGGTCGACGATGCGGTACAGCTCGTCGGCCTCGAAGGCGAGGATCCACTCGTAATCGCCGAGGGAGAACGAGGCGACCGTGTTGGCGCGCACGTCCGGGTAGCCGCGGGCCATCTTGCCGTGGTCGGCGAGCATCCGGCGGCGGTCCTCGTCGGCCAGCAGATACCAGTCGTAGGAGCGCACGAAGGGGTAGACGCTGACGTAGTCGCGGGGCGTCTCGTCGGCGAGAAACGCCGGGATGTGCGAGCGGTTGAACTCGGCGGGCCGGTGCAGCGCCATGTTCGACCAGACCGGGTCGAGGGCGCGGCCGAGGCGGGTGCGCCGGAAGAGGTTGTACGCCTCCTGGAGCTGGTCGCTGGTCTCGGCGTGCCACCAGATCATGAGGTCGGCGTCGGCCCGCAGCCCCGACACGTCGTAGGTGCCGCGGACGGTGACGTCCTTCGCGGCGAGCTGGTCGAACAGCTCCTGGACCTCGTCGGCGTACCCGGCGCGGTCCTCGGGCAGTACGTCCTTCAGCCGGAAGACGGACCACAGGGTGTAGCGGATGACCTCGTTCAGGTCCTTGGCCAGCTTGCCCTTGTTCGGGACCCTGCCGGACTCGGTGGTGGGGGCGTCGTCACTCATGGGGCTATTCTCCCGCTCCGCCGTGCGGGCTCCGCACCGGGTCGGCCCGCAGCGCGTCCAGGCCGTCCCGGTCGCCGCCGAGGCCGTCCACCGCGGCGTACGCGGAGGCGATGCAGGCGGGGATGCCGACGCCGTCGTAGGCCGCGCCGCAGACCGCGAGGCCGGGCAGCTTGCCGACGTGCTCGCGGACGCGGGCCACGCGCGCGTGGTGGCCGACCGGGTACTGGGGCAGTCCGTCGTCCCAGCGGGTCACCCGGGTCTCCACCGGCCGGGCGTCGAGGCCGGTGGCCTCCCGCAGGTCGTGCCGGGACACCCGGACGAGGTCGGCGTCGGGGCGGCCGAGGACCTCCGTCTCGCCGTACCGCCCGACGGAGGCGCGCAGCACGGTGAGGTCCGGGTTCTGGCCGGCGATCCAGCCCCACTTGCGGGAGGCGAACGTCGAGGCTTTGATGGTGTGCCCGTCGACCGGCGGGACCAGGAAGCCGCTGCCCTCGGGGAGGTTGGTGGTGTCGGCGCTGCGGTAGGCGAGGGTCACCAGGGCCATCGAGGCGTACTCGACGGCGGCCAGCTCGGCCGCGGCGGCGGGGGCCTCGGCGCGCAGCAGGGCGGCGGCGGCCGGGGCGGGGACGGCGAGGACGACCGCGTCGGCGTGCAGGACCCGGCCGCCCGCGACGATCCGCCAGAGGGGGGCGGGCCCTTCCCCGGAGGCGGGGCCGGGGCGTTGGCTCGCGCCGGGGCCGTGTCGCTCACCGGAGGCGGAGGTCGAGGCGGAGGCAGGGGTCGAGGCAGTGGCGGTGGCGGAGGCGGAGGCTTGGCCTGCCGGGGCCGTCCTGCGCAGTTCGGTGACCGGGGTCCCGGTGCGGATCTCGCCCCCGCGCGCGACCACCGACTCGGCGACGGCGAGCGGCAGCCGGCCGACGCCGCCCTCGATGCCCATGAACACCGGCCCGGTCTGCCGCGCGGCGGCGGCCTTGGCCTGGATCTCCCGGACGGCCTCGGTGAGCGAGGTGTGGGTGCGGGCGGCGGCGTAGAGCTGAGGGACGGCGAGGCGCAGGGAGAGGCGGTAGGCGTCCCCCGCGTACACGCCGCCGAGCAGGGGTTCGACGAGGCGGTCGACGACCTCGCGGCCGAGGCGTGCCGCCACGTACGCGCCGACCGCGATGTCCTCGCCGACCTCGGTGCGCGGCAGGTCGGCATCGCGTTCGACGCGGCGCAGGCCCTCGGCGGAGAGGACGCCGGCGAGGGCCAAGGCGCTGCCGGGGACGCCCATGACATGGCCCTTGGGCATGGGGCGCAGCACCCCCCGGTTCCACAGCGAGGCGGAGGCGGTCGCGGGGGGCTGGAGGCGGTCGCCGAGGCCGGTCTCGCGGGCGAGGGTGACGGCTTCGGGGCGGCGGGCGAGCATCGACTCGGCGCCGAGGTCCACGCGCGCGCCGGCGATGTCGCCGGTCAGCAGCTTGCCGCCGAGACGGTCCGACGCCTCCAGCACGGTGACGCGGAGACCGCGCCCCAGCAGACGGTGGGCGGCGGCGAGGCCCGCGATGCCGCCACCGACCACCACGACGTGTCCCGAACCCGTACGAACGTCCTCTTCGCGCATGTCACCACCTTCTCAGACCCCGCCGGCCCGCCCGCCGGGAGCCCGGGGTCCGGGGCCGAGTCCGGCTCGCGTCCGGACCGTGACCGCATCGGGACCGGAATCGGCCAACGTCCGGCACCGGCCCGGCGTCGAAGGAGCGTCAGTCGTCACCACTTCGGGGGTAGCCCATGCGCACATTCACATCAGGACGTCCGGATCGGCCCGTACCGTCCGCCCACCGCTCCCGCCGGTTCCGCGCGCTGGCCGGCGTGCTGCTCGTCGCCTCGCTCGCGCTGGCCGGGTGCGGCGCCGGCGCGACGGGCGGCGCCGACGACAAGGCGGACGCGCCGGCCGCGGGCGCGAAAGAGGCGGGGGCGCGGACGGCGGACTCGGGCGCCGCGGGCAGTGACAGCGCGGCCGGCCGCCGGGCCACCGCCGCTCCGAAGGCGACCGCGACCAGCATCATCCGCACCGCCTCGCTGACCGTCCAGGTCAAGGACGTGCCCAGGGCCCTGGACGACGCCCGCACCGCCACCGAGAACGCCGGGGGCTATGTCGGCGACGAGGCCACCACCCGCGACGACGAGGGCCGCGAACGCACCCGGGTCGTCCTGCGGGTGCCGACCGAGCGGTACGACCAGGTGCTCGCGGACCTGGAGGGCACCGGCAAGGTCATGGAGCGCACCGCCAAGGCGCAGGACGTCACCGATCAGGTCGTGGACGTGGGGAGCCGGGTGGCGTCGCAGCGGGCGAGCGTGGCGCGGGTCCGCGAGCTGATGGACAAGGCGACCCGGCTGAGTGATGTGGTGGCCCTGGAAGGGGAGTTGAGCAGCCGCGAGTCCGACCTGGAGGCGCTGCTCGCCCAGCAGGCCTCGCTGAAGGACCGTACGAGTCTGGCCACGATCACGCTGTCGCTGTCGCGGACGCCGGTGCAGCGGGCGGAGAAGAAGGACGCCGAGCCGGGCTTCCTGGACGCGCTCGCGGGTGGCTGGAACGTGCTGGTCACCGTGGTCCGCTGGCTGGCCCTCGCGGTCGGCGCGGTGCTCCCGTTCGCGGCGGGCGCGGGGCTGATCGCGCTGGTGTGGCTGTTCCTCGTACGGCCCCGGCTGCGCTCCCGGCGTCCGGCGGCCAGGGCGTCGGAACCGGCCCCGGAAGCGGCCCCGCGGCCGGTCAGGGCGCCGGAGCCCGTCGCGGCATCGGCTCCGGCCGCCGTCCCGGCCTCTCCTCCCGCCGCCGTCCCGGCGTCGCGTCCGGCGCCGGGCGGCGACGCGGGTGGCCGGTCGGACGACGCGGGTGGCCGGTCGGGCGGCGCTGAGCGGGACTGAAATGACGGGCCCCCGTAGCGTGTTCGCATGAGCATGAGCCGAACGAGCGGTAGGGACGGGGCCCGGGAGCGGCTGGTCGTGATCGGGGGTGACGCGGCGGGGATGGCCGCCGCGTCACAGGCGCGCCGGCTGCGCGGGCCGGAGGAGCTGGAGATCGTCGCCTTCGAGCGGGGCCACTTCGCGTCGTACTCGGCGTGCGGCATCCCGTACTGGGTGGGCGGTGACGTCCCGGACCGCGACCGGCTGGTGGCCCGCACCCCCGAGGAGCACCGGGAACGCGACATCGACCTGCGGACGCGGACGGAGGTCACGGCCATCGACGTCGACGGCGGCCGGGTGCGCTCCCGCGAGCTGGACACCGGGACCGAGGCGTGGACGTCGTACGACAAGCTCGTGATCGCGACCGGCGCGCGGCCGCTGCGGCCCGATCTGCCGGGCATCGACGCGCCGGGCGTGCACGGCGTGCAGACCCTGGACGACGGGCAGGCCCTGCTCGACACGCTGGAGAGCACGCGGGGGCGGCGTGCGGTGGTGGTCGGCGCGGGCTACATCGGCGTGGAGATGGCCGAGGCACTCATCAAGCGCGGGTACGAGGTGACCGTCGTCAACCGGGGCGAGGAGCCGATGTCCACGCTCGACCCGGACATGGGCTCTCTGGTGCACGAGGCGATGGAGGGCCTCGGCATCACCATGGTCGGCGACGCCGAGGTCACCAAGGTGCTCACCGGGGACGACGGCCGGGTCCGCGCGGTGGTCACCGAGGACGCCGAGTACCCGGCGGACGTGGTGGTGCTCGGGATCGGCGTACGTCCCGAGACGGCGCTCGCCCGGGAGGCGGGGCTGCCCGTGGGCGACCACGGGGGGCTGCTCACCGACCTGGCGATGCGGGTCCGCGGCCACGAGAACATCTGGGCGGGCGGTGACTGCGTCGAGGTGCTCGACCTGGTGTCGGGGCGCGAGCGGCACATCGCGCTGGGCACGCACGCGAACAAGCACGGGCAGATCATCGGCACCAACGTGGGCGGCGGTTACGCCACCTTCCCGGGGGTGGTCGGGACGGCGGTGAGCAAGGTCTGCGACCTGGAGATCGCCCGCACCGGACTGCGCGAGAAGGACGCGCGCCGGGCGGGCCTGCGGTTCGAGGCAGTCACCATCGAGTCGACCAGCCGCGCGGGCTACTACCCGGGGGCCGAGACCATGACGGTGAAGATGCTCGCGGAACGGCGCACCGGGCGGCTGCTCGGCGTGCAGATCGTCGGCCGGGAGGGCGCGGCGAAGCGGGTGGACGTCGCCGCGGTGGCCCTGACCGCCGGTATGACGGTGGAGCAGATGACCACCCTCGACCTCGGCTACGCGCCGCCCTTCTCGCCGGTCTGGGACCCGGTCCTGGTGGCGGCCCGCAAGGCGATGGCGAAGGTGCGCGACGGCGCCTCGTGAGGCGCCCGCCGCTGCCCGCCGGTCGACGGCAAGGAGAACCGCCTCTACCGCGTCCCGGTGGGCGTCGTCG
>NZ_JBEYFY010000045.1:0-50953 GCF_040703595.1 Streptomyces sp. NPDC007084 | reverse complement strand
CCGGCCCCGCACCCTCACACCGGCGCGCCCCCGCACCCCCCGCACCCCGTGCCCCTCGCACCCACGCCCCCCGCCGCCGCGCGCGCCCCGCGCCCCGACACGCCCGCCGAGGTGAGCAGACGAGTCGCCGCCGATCGGGTCAAGCACGGCGCGCCGTACGGGCCCGGCGACACGCCGGAGGCGTCTGCCGAACGGGCAGGTCAGCGAGGTGGGGTAGTTCCCGAGTGGGCGAACGGGCGGGCGGGGGCAAGCGGCCGGGCGGGTGGGCCGAGCGGGCGTCCCAAGTGGTGGGCACGGCGGATCGGATTGACGGTGGATCACGTCGGGCCGGGTTCATGTGTGCTGACAAGAGGTCAGCTGCCCGGCCGCGACGGAAGGACTCCGACAATGCGATCTGCCCGCATGCTCCTCGCCGCCGCGACGGCCACCGCCGCCCTCGCGATCGCCGCCCCCGGCGCCTACGCCGTCACGGCGGGCGACTGGGACCACGACTCCTCGTCCTCCTCGTCGAGCAGCAAGGAGCACGACGACTCCTCCTCTTCCTACGGCAAGGAGCACGACAAGGACAGCGACCACGACAAGGGTTCGTGGCACGAGAAGCCGAATGGCGGTATGCACACCGGCGGCGGCGCGCTGACGGCCCTCAAGACGGACGACTCCTCGAAGGGCGACAAGAAGTACGACCCGGAGACCTACAAGGACAAGGGGTCCTCGGACTCCGACTCCGGTCACGAGAAGGGCTGGGAGTCCGAGCACGACAAGGGCTCGTGGGGCGACGACCACGGCAAGGACGAGGAGGAGAAGCCGCACGGCGGCGTGCACACCGGTGGCGGCGGGCTCGCCACGCCGGGCGTCACGGCCGGCGGTGTCGCGGTCCTCGGTCTCGGCGCCGCGGGTGCCTACATGCTGCGCCGCAGGAACGCCGGGGGCGGTGTGGCCTGACCATGCCTGACGACATAGCGGCCCGGGCCGCCACCCCACGCTTTCCGTGGCGGCCCGGCCGGCTTCCTCCCGTCACCCCGCCCGGCGCCCCCGCCCCCACCGCCGCCTCCGCCCCGCCCCGCCCCGCCGTCGGCCGAATCCCCCTGCACCACTGGCGCCACCTGTACCCCCTGAACCACCCGCACCACCCGCACCCCTTGCATCGCCCGCCCCCCTGCACCCATACGTACTCCCCCCGCCCAACCCCATGCCCCGATGAGGTGGTCCCCGATGGCAGCCCGGTTGTCCTCTCCCGACGAGACCCGCAACCCCCGGCGCGGCCTGACCTGGATCGTGTGGTGCGCGGGCATCGCGATCGTCCTGGCCACGAGCGTGTTCCGCGGTCACGACGACCCGTCCGGCCCCTCGCACACCTCACGTGCCGCCGCGGCCCCCGCCGCCTCGGCCCCCGCGTCCTCCTCCGCCAGTCCCTCCGCCAAGCACCTCCCCCGGTCCGCGCCGACCCGGCTGCTCATCCCGAAGATCGAGGTGGACGCGCCGTTCACCGAGCTGGCCATCGACGACTCAGGCAGGCTCGAACCACCGCCGGCGAACGACACGAACCTGGTCGGCTGGTACGCCAAGGGCGTCTCCCCGGGTGAACTGGGCGCCGCGATCATCGCCGGGCACGTCGACACGAAGACCTCGGCCGCCGTGTTCGCCGGGCTGAGCGACCTGAAGAAGGGCGACAAGTTCAGCGTCAAGCGGGCCGACGGCCGTACGGCGAACTTCGTCGTGGACAGCTCGGACACCTTCGAGAAGGACAACTTCCCCGACGAGCGCGTCTACGCCGACACCCCCGACGCCCAGGTCCGCCTGATCACCTGCGCCGGCAACTACGACCGTTCCGCCAAGGACTACACCGAGAACCTGGTGGTCTTCGCGCACCTCGTCTGACGCACCCCCGCCGCCGGGGCGCTGCGCGGGCCCCCGGGACGCGTCGACGAGCCGTACGTCAGGAGAGCCGCCGATGGCCAGCCCCGAGCCCGCCCCGCCCAGCCGGCTGCGCGCCTGGATGCTGGAAGGCCTGTCCGACATGGGCAAGGGCACGGGCCGGCAGCTCCCCCGCCCGGCCGAACCCGAGCCCGCCCACCGGGGCCAGCGCTGGTGGCGGGTCATGTGCCTGACCGGCGTCGACTACTTCTCCACCCTCGGCTACCAGCCCGGCATCGCCGCCCTCGCCGCCGGACTGCTCTCCCCCGTGGCGACCGTCGTGCTCATCGTCGTCACCCTCGCGGGCGCCCTGCCCGTCTACCGCCGCGTCGCCGAGGAGAGCCCGCACGGCGAGGGCTCGATCGCGATGCTGGAACGGCTCCTGTCGTTCTGGCAGGGCAAGCTCTTCGTCCTCACCCTGCTCGGCTTCGCCGCCACCGACTTCCTCATCACCATCACCCTGTCGGCGGCCGACGCCTCCACCCACCTGGTGGAGAACCCGCACCTGAACAGCGCCCTGCACGACCGGCAGATGGTCATCACCCTCGCCCTCATCGCCCTGCTCGGCGCGGTCTTCCTCAAGGGCTTCCTGGAGGCGGTCGGCGTCGCCGTGGTGCTCGTCGGCGGCTATCTCGGCCTCAACGTCGTCGTCGCGGTCACCGGCCTGTGGCAGGTCGCCACGCACGGCCACGTCGTCACCGACTGGTCCAGCGCGCTCACCGCCGAGCACGGCAACGTCCTCGCCATGGTCGGCGTCGCCCTGCTCGTCTTCCCGAAACTCGCCCTCGGCCTCTCCGGCTTCGAGACCGGCGTCGCCGTCATGCCGCACGTCGAGGGCGACCCCGGCGACACCGAGGAGCACCCGGCGGGCCGTATCCGCGGCACCCGCAAACTCCTCACCACCGCCGCCGCCGTCATGAGCGTCTTCCTCATCGTGACCAGCTTCATCACCACCGTGCTGATCCCGGAGAAGGAGTTCGAGCCCGGCGGCCAGGCCAACGGCCGCGCCCTCGCCTATCTGGCCCACCACTACCTCGGCAACGCCTTCGGCACCGTCTACGACGCCTCCACCATCGCCATCCTCTGGTTCGCCGGCGCCTCCGCCATGGCCGGGCTCCTCAACCTCATGCCGCGCTACCTCCCCCGCTACGGCATGGCCCCGCACTGGGCGCGCGCCGTCCGCCCCATGGTGATCGTCTTCATCCTGGTCGCGTTCCTCGTCACCTGGATCTTCGACGCGAGCGTCGACGCGCAGGGCAGCGCGTACGCCACCGGTGTGCTCGTCCTGATCAGCTCGGCCGCGATCGCCGTCACCATCGCCGCCCGCAAGGCCCGCCAGAGACACTGGACGGCCGGCTTCGCCGTGATCTCGGCGGTCTTCCTCTACACGACCGTCGTCAACGTCATCGAACGCCCCGACGGCGTGAAGATCGGCGCCTGCTTCATCGCCGGCATCATCCTGGTGTCCTTCCTCTCCCGGCTCGCGCGCTCCTTCGAGCTGCGTGTCACCAGCGTCAGCGTGGACCCGCTGGCCGACCGGTTCGTCCGCGACATCGCCAGCCGCCGTATCCGCTTCGTCGCCAACGAACCCGACAAGCGCGACATCGCCGAGTACCGCGCCAAGGTCGAGCAGATCCGCGCCGAACACGACTTCCCCGCCCAGGAGGACTTCGTCTTCCTGGAGGTGACCGTCCGCGACCCCTCCGAGTTCGAGTCCGTGATGAACGTACGGGGCGAGGTGCTGCACGGCCGCTACCGCGTCCTGACCCTGGAGTCCTCCTCCATCCCCAACGCGCTCGCCGCCCTGCTGCTGCACGTCCGCGACACCACCGGCCGTATCCCGCACATCTACTTCGAGTGGACCGAGGGCAACCCGTTCGCCAACTTCCTGCGGTTCTTCCTCTTCGGCCAGGGCGAGGTCGCGCCCGTCACCCGCGAGGTGCTCCGCGAGGCCGAGCCCGACCCGGCCCGCCGCCCCCGCGTCCACGTCGGCTGACCACCGGCCGGGCCGCGTACCGGGCGGGCCGGCCGACCCGCCCGGTACGGAGTGAGAGGCCGGTAAGAAGCCCCGCCCGGGAGCCGCCCGCCAGGCCGCGCCCGGCCGGCGCTTGGCAGACTGGTCGGGTGCCCCAGACTGTGCTGCTCGCCGAGGACGACCGCGCCATCCGTCACGCCCTGGAACGGGCGCTCACCCTGGAGGGCTACCAGGTGACGGCCGTCGCCGACGGCGTGGAGGCACTGGCCCAGACCCACCGCACCCCGCCGGACGTCCTCGTCCTCGACGTGATGATGCCCGGCATCGACGGCCTCCAGGTCTGCCGCGTACTGCGCGCCGAGGGCGACCGCACGCCGATCCTGATGCTCACCGCGCTGGTCGAGACCGCCGACCGCATCGCCGGCCTCGACGCGGGCGCCGACGACTACGTGGTCAAGCCGTTCGACGTCGAGGAGGTCTTCGCCCGGCTCCGCGCGCTGCTGCGCCGTACCGGGAGCGGCCCCCTCGACGCGAGCGCGGCCCCCGCCCCGCGCGAGGCGCGGGCCGGCGCCGGGCAGATCGCCGTGGCCGGGCTGCGCATGGACGTCCAGGCCCGGCGCGCCTGGCGCGGGCAGCGCGAGCTGGAGCTGACCCGGACCGAGTTCGAACTCCTCGAACTCCTCGTCCGCAACGCCGGCATCGTCCTCGACCACTCCACGATCTACGACCGCATCTGGGGCTACGACTTCGGCCCCGGTTCCAAGAACCTCGCGGTCTACGTCGGCTACCTGCGCCGCAAGCTGGACGAGCCGGGAACGCCCTCCCTGATCCACACCGTCCGGGGCGTCGGCTACGTCCTCCGGGAGGACTGAGTGCCGTCGGCTCCGTCGCCGGAGGGGGGCCCGGCGGAGCCGCCGTCGCCGGGCGGACAGTCCCGTACCGGCGACGCGTGTGGGCCCCGTACCGGCGACGCGTGGGGGCCCCGTACCGGTGACGCGTGGGGGCCCCGCCTCGCCGGGGCGGGGGTGTCCGGCCGGCTGGGGCGGCTGCGGCGGCTGTCCTCCCTGCGGGCCGTCTTCACCGTCTCCTTCGCGGCCGTCGCCGCCGCCGTCACCGTCCTCGTCGGCTTCCTCAGCTACGACGCCGCCGCCCGGCTCGTCCGCGTCGACCAGCAGACCGTCTTCGCCGAGGTCGTCCA
Source organism: Streptomyces sp. NPDC007084 (assembly GCF_040703595.1). Taxonomy (NCBI): domain Bacteria; kingdom Bacillati; phylum Actinomycetota; class Actinomycetes; order Kitasatosporales; family Streptomycetaceae; genus Streptomyces; species Streptomyces sp. NPDC007084. The sequence continues at coordinate 45,866 of NZ_JBEYFY010000045.1, read as the reverse complement.
GGACCTGCGCGACCAGGTCCGCGCCCACCCGCTGCGCCCCGCGGACTTCGCCACCCCCGACCCCGGTCACAACGGTCCCCTCGACGACATCATCCGGCCCAGCCGCACCGACGTGCAGGTCCTCGGCCCCGGCGGGACGGTGGCCGACCGCGGCAGCCCGCCGCTGCCCGTCGACGGACGGGACCGGGCGGTCGCCGACGACCGCCCGGCGGGAAAACTGGCGCAGCACAAGGACGTCGACGTCGACGGGGACCGCTACCGGCTCGCGACCGTCTCCCTCGGCGGCGGACGCGGCGCGGTCCAGGTGGCCCAGCAGTTCAGCGACACGGAGGACCTGCTGCGGGAACTCCAGCAGCGGACCGTCCTGCTCGTCGGCGCCGTCGTCATCGCCGCCGGGCTCTTCGGCTGGTGGCTCGCGCGGCGCATCACCCGGCGGCTGGTACGGCTCGCCGGGGCCGCCGAGGACGTGGCGCGCACCGGGCGTCTCGGCATCCCGGTGCCGGTCACCGGCTACGACGAGGTGGGCCGGCTCGGCCGCTCCTTCGACCGGATGCTCGGCCGGCTCGCCCAGTCCGAGGAGGACCAGCGCCGCCTGGTCCAGGACGCCGGCCACGAACTCCGTACGCCGCTGACCTCGCTGCGGACCAACATCTCCATGCTCCGCCGGATCGACGAGCTGCCGCCCGACGCGCGCGAGGAACTCGTCGCCGACCTCGCCCTGGAGTCCCGGGAGCTGACCGACCTGGTGAACGAGCTGGTCGCCCTCGCGGCCGGCCAGTCCGACACCGAGCCGGTACGGCGGCTCGACCTCGCCGAACTCGCCGAGGACGCGGTGATCGTCGCGCGCCGGCGCACCGGGCGGGAGATCACCCTCGCCGTCACCGGCGACACCACGGTCGACGGACGGCCGACCGCCCTGCAGCGCGCGGTCTCCAACCTGGTGGAGAACGCGGCGAAGTTCGACCAAGGCGGGACGGCGCCGATCGAGGTGGTGGTGACCGGGCCCCTCGGCGAACCGGCCGGACATCCCGGCCCGGTACGCGTCGAGGTCCTCGACCGGGGCCCCGGCATCGCCGAGGACGACCTCGCACGCGTCTTCGACCGCTTCTACCGCACCGCCGACGCCCGCAGCCTCCCCGGCTCGGGCCTCGGCCTGTCCATCGTCCGCGAGGTGGCCAAGTCCCACGGCGGCACCCCCTTCGCCTACGCCCGCCCGGGCGGCGGCACGGTAATCGGCTTCACGGCAACCGGCCGAGGGCGCGAAAAGCCCAGCCCCTCCCGCGTTTGAGAAGCGAGGGTCCGGGGGGCCGAGCCCCCGGTACGGGAAGGGCAAGGGCGGAGGGAACGAGAAACGCCTACCGCCGCAGCGCCGCGAGCCGCTCCTCGAACGGCACCACCCGGAACCCGCCCGCACGCCCCGCCCCGGCCGCCTGGCCAGGAAGCGCCGGCGACTCTCCGGTGCCACCGGAGGCGTCCGGCACAGGGACACCGGACCCAGCCGGCACCTCCGGACCAGCGGGCGCCGGCCGCCCCGCGAGGCCGGACATCAACACCACCAGCTCCCCCGCAGCCCGCTCGATCCGCTCGGAGAGCCCCTCGGCCCCCCAGTCCTCGGACGCCGCGTACACCCCGGTGGGCACCACCACAGCCCGCAGATAGGCGAACAGAGGCCGCAACGCGTGTTCGAGGACCAGCGAGTGCCGCCCGGTCCCTCCGGTGGCCGCGATCAGCACCGGCTTCCCCGCCAGCGCGTCCTTGTCGAGCACATCGAAGAACGACTTGAACAGCCCGCTGTACGAGGCGGAGAACACCGGCGTGACGACGATCAGCCCGTCCGCCGAGGTCACCGCGTCGATCGCGCCGGCCAGCGCCCGCCCGGGGAACCCGTTGGTGAAGTTGTGCGCGATCTCGACGGCGAGATCCCGCAGCTCGACGACCTGGACGTCGAGGGACCCGGCGGCCCGGCCGGCGGCCGCCGCCGCCAGCCGGTCGGCCAGCAGCCGCGTGGACGACGGAACACTCAGTCCCGCCGAGACGACGACGAGCTTCATGAGACGGTCACCTCTTCCTGGGCGGCGGCCACCCGGGCCGCGTGGGTCGGCGCGTCCGGCACATCGGCCGGCCGCCCCTTGGCGAAGTCCTCGCGCAGCACCGGCACGACCTGCTCCCCGAGGAGGTCGAGCTGCTCCAGGACGGTCTTGAGGGGCAGCCCGGCGTGGTCCATCAGGAAAAGCTGGCGCTGGTAGTCACCGGCGTAGTCGCGGAACGCCAGCGTCTTCTCGATCACCTGCTGCGGCGAGCCGACGGTCAGCGGGGTCTGCTCGGTGAAGTCCTCCAGCGAGGGCCCGTGCCCGTACACCGGCGCGTTGTCGAAGTACGGCCGGAACTCCCGTACCGCGTCCTGCGAGTTGGGCCGCATGAAGACCTGGCCGCCGAGGCCGACGATCGCCTGCTCGGCGGTGCCGTGCCCGTAGTGCGCGTACCGCTCGCGGTACAGCTCGACCATCTTCCTGGTGTGGTCGGCGGGCCAGAAGATGTTGTTGTGGAAGAAGCCGTCGCCGTAGTACGCGGCCTGCTCGGCGATCTCCGGCGAGCGGATGGAGCCGTGCCAGACGAACGGCGGGACCCCGTCCAGCGGGCGCGGCGTCGACGTGAAGGACTGGAGCGGCGTACGGAACTTGCCCTCCCAGGTCACCACGTCCTCGCGCCACAGCCGGTGCAGCAGCGCGTAGTTCTCGACGGCGAGGTTGATGCCCTGCCGGATGTCCTGCCCGAACCAGGGATAGACGGGACCGGTGTTGCCGCGGCCCATCATCAGGTCGACGCGGCCGTCCGCGAGGTGCTGGAGCATCGCGTAGTCCTCGGCGATCTTCACCGGGTCGTTGGTGGTGATCAGCGTCGTGGACGTGGACAGGACGAGCTTCTCGGTCTGCGCGGCGATGTAGCCGAGCAGGGTGGTCGGGGACGACGGGACGAACGGCGGGTTGTGGTGCTCGCCGGTCGCGAAGACGTCGAGGCCGACCTCCTCGGCCTTGCGCGCGATGGCGACCATGGCCTTGATGCGCTCGTGCTCGCTCGGCTCCCGGCCCGTGGTCGGGTCCGGAGTCACATCGCCGACGCTGAAGATCCCGAACTGCATGGTCGCTCACCCTCCAAGTTGTTGACGGTTCAACTATACCCTCGAACCATCACCCCACCCCGGGTATTCCACGACCGCCCCGCACCCCGCCCCCCGGCCCGACACACGCCCCGTCCGCCACCCGGCCCACGCAACCCCTACGGCACGAGGACCAGCCGGCCGCGCAGACCGCCCTCCGCCAGCCGGGCGTGCGCCTTGGCGGCCTCGTCCAGCGGGTAGGTCCGCGCGACGCGCGTCGTCAGCGCTCCCCGGTCGACCAGCGCCACCAGCTCGGCGAGGCGAGCCCCGTCGGCGGCCACCTCCACCGATCCGGTCCGCACACCCCGTACGGAGGCCGGGTGCGCGCCCGGGATGACGCCGACGAAGGCGCCGCCGTCCCGCACCCACTCCAGCGCGTCCGCGCCGACGATCGCCGCGTCCAGCACCGCGTCCACGCTCCCCGGCGCCACCGGGCCCGACACGAAGCGCTCGGCACCCAGGGACCGGACGAGCCGCTCGTCACCCTCCCGGGCGAGGCCGGTCACCACCAGCCCGCGCCCGGCCGCCAGCTCCACGGCGTATCCGCCGACCGCGCCGGCCGCACCCGTCACCAGCAGACTCCGCCCCGCCTCCAGGGCGAGCGCGTCGAGGGCCTGGGCGGCGGTCAGGGCGTTCAGCGGCAGGGTCGCGGCGTGCGCCGGGTCGACCGAGCGGGGCGCGGCGGCCACGGCGTCGACGTCGACCACCACGTACTCGGCGTGCGTACCGACCGCCTTGGCCGTCCCGTACGCCAGCGCCACCACCTCGTCGCCCACGGCCCACCCGGAGGCGACCCCGGCCGCGTCCACCACACCGGCGACGTCCCAGCCGAGGCCGAGCCGCTTGCCGGCGCCTCCGAAGACCCCGGCGCGGACTCCGGCGTCGACGGGATTGACCGCCGCGGCGGCCACCTTGATCCGCACCTGCCGGGCCCCCGGTTCCGGTACCGGCACCTCGGCGATCTCGACGGACTCCGGGCCGCCGAACGTCGTCACCACCGCAGCGCGCATGCCAACTCACCTCATTCTCAGGCCATTTGACCGGGCCTTTCACCCGTTGCGACAACCCTAGGAAGAGTTACTATCCGCCGGTAAGTAGGCACCTGAAGGTGCGTACGCCACCCGGAGGTGAGCGATGGGGACCACGACCGCGGCGCAGCGGCGGCAGCAGGCCCGCGTCGAGTACGACGCGTTCATCAAGAGCTGTCCCACCAACCAGCTTCTCGACCGCATCAGCGACAAGTGGGTCAGCCTGATCGTGAGTGCGCTCGCCGAGGCGCGGGGGGCCATGCGCTACAGCGACCTCGGACGCAAGATCGCCGGGGTCAGTCCCAAGATGCTCACGCAGACTCTGCGGTCGCTGGAGCGCGACGGGATCGTGTCACGGACGGTCACTCCGTCCGTGCCGGTGCGGGTCGACTACGAGCTGACTCCGCTCGGGGTGAATCTGAGCCTGCTGCTCACCGCGGTCAAGGACTGGGCGGAGCAGCACATCGAGGAGGTGGCCGAGGCCCGCGAACGCTACGACGCGTCCACCGACTCCGCGTAGTCACCCCGGCTCCCGCGACTCCCCGGGCGCCGGCTCCTCCCCCGGCGTCCCGCCCCTCCCGGCGCGGTCACCGACCCGACCACCAGCCTTCTTTCGCCCCCTCCGCCCCTACCCGTCCCGCCCCTGGGGCTCCGCCCCGGACCCCGCTCCTCAAACGCCGGAGGGGCTGAAATCTCTGCCCGCACCCGGCATCTGGCATCTGGCATCCGGCGGAAGGGGCCGTTGCCGGTACATCACATGTCCGTCGCTTACGCCCGGATCGAGCAGCCCCCTACGGATGTACCGGCACGGCCGCCCCCGTCCCCGCCCCCGCCCCCGCCCCCGCCCCCTAGAACGCGTAGACATCCCCCGTATCCAACGCCAACACCCGCTGGCGATCATTCGCGTGGTTCCGGTCCACCGACCCCCCGCCCCACACCGTCTCCAACTCCACCGTCACCTCCGACGCGACCTCCCGCAGCCGTACCGTCAGCCGGATCTCCTCCCCCGCCCCGTCCGCCGGCAACGCCCCCGTCCGGCAGACCAGCTCCCGTTCCCCCGAGCGCGCGCACCCCTCCGGCAACCGCTGGGAGTCGCCCAGCGCGGCCGACCACCGCAGCCGCACCGTCGCGTCCTCGACGGGGTCCGGCCCGTGGTTGCGCGGGGTCATCCGGAGGTCGACCCGCCCGGCGGCCATGGACACGACCCCGTGATACGCGAGATCGGCCTCGGGCACCCCCGCCCCCACACCCACGCCCACACCCGCTCCCGGGAGTCCCACCCCTCCCACCAGCACAGCCCCCGCCCCCATCAGACCCACCACACCCTGCATCCACATGGCCATTTCCTCCACCGGCCCGAGACCGTCACGATCATCGGGTCATCAACCCGTCGTCGCGGCGATGTATCCCCCGCCCGGAACCGCCCCCAGACCCCCCGCGCCCCCCGACAACCCGCATGGAAGCCCTCGCACAACCCGCATGGAAGAGTGACCGCATGCTCATCGCCCGCTCGGCCGCCCTCTTCGCCCTCGCCGCCGTCTTCGAGATCGGCGGCGCCTGGCTCGTCTGGCAGGGCGTACGCGAGCACCGCGGCTGGCTGTGGATCGGCGCGGGCGTGATGGCCCTCGGGGTGTACGGCTTCGTGGCCACGCTCCAGCCGGACGGCGAGTTCGGCCGCATCCTGGCCGCGTACGGCGGTGTCTTCGTGGCCGGTTCGATCGCCTGGGGCGTGGTCGCCGACGGCTACCGCCCCGACCGCTGGGACGTCACCGGCGCGCTGATCTGCCTGGCCGGCATGGCCGTGATCATGTACGGCCCCCGCAGCGGCACGTAAGCCCCCACTCCCCCTCACCCCGCCCCCTCAGCGCCCCCACTTATCCTTGCCGGAGACAGAGGAGACCCACCCACCCGGCCAAGCCCCCCCCAGACACCTCAAGCACCACAGACACCGCGAGCACCACAGGCACTGCAGACACCACGAGCACCGCAAGCACCACCAGCCCCGCCCCCGAAGCGCCCCACGCCCACCCCACCCCACCCCCGCCCACGAAGCAGGAGCAGCCGTATGACCCCCGCCGCCGCGTCCCGTATCGCCGTCATCACCGGTGCCAGCAGCGGAATCGGCGCCGCCACGGCCCGGCAGCTCGCCGCGGAGGGCTACCGCGTCGTGATCACCGCGCGCCGCAAGGACCGTATCGAGGCGCTGGCGGAGGAGATCTCCGCGGCGGGCGGCCAGGCGACGGCGTACGCGCTGGACGTCACGGACCGGGCGGCAGTGGACGAGTTCGCGACGGCGTTCAAGACGATCGGCGTGCTGGTGAACAACGCGGGCGGCGCGCTCGGCGCGGACCCGGTCGCGACGGGCGACCCGGCCCAGTGGCGCCAGATGTACGAGACGAACGTCATCGGCACCCTGAACGTGACCCAGGCCCTGCTTCCCGCGCTCACCGCCAGCGGCGACGGCACGGTGGTGGTGCTGTCCTCGACGGCGGGCCACGGCACCTACGAGGGCGGCGGTGGCTACGTCGCCGCCAAGCACGCCGAGCACGTGCTCGCGGAGACGCTGCGCCTGGAGATCGTCGGCACGCCGGTCCGGGTGATCGAGGTGGCGCCCGGCATGGTGAAGACCGACGAGTTCGCGCTGACCCGCTTCGGCGGCGACACCGAGAAGGCCGCGAAGGTCTACGCGGGCGTCGCCCAGCCGCTCACCGCGGACGACGTCGCCGACACCATCACCTGGGCCGTCACCCGCCCGAGCCACGTCAACATCGACCTCCTGGTGGTGCGCCCCCGCGCCCAGGCGTCGAACACCAAGGTCCACAGGGAGCAGTGATGCCGGACCGGGCATCAGACCAGCCGTCCCCCGAGGAGAAGCCGGAGGCGACAGCCGAACAGGCCCGCCTCGCCCTGGAGAAAAAACGCGAACGCTACGTCTGGTACTACCTCGCGTACTTCCTCTTCGGCATCCACATCATCGCCTTCGTCATGATCTACGCGGTCCTCCACGCGAAGTGACCGGCCGCCGGGCGGCTCAGCCCTTCACGCAGATGAACTGCTTCAGCTTGGCCACGACCTCCACGAGGTCGCGCTGCTGTTCCATCACCTGCTCGATCGGCTTGTAGGCGCCGGGGATCTCGTCCACGACGCCGGAGTCCTTGCGGCACTCGACGCCCCGGGTCTGCTCTTCCAGGTCCTTCGTCGAGAAGCGCCGCTTCGCCGCGTTCCGGCTCATGCGCCGGCCCGCCCCGTGGGAGGCGGAGTTGAAGGCCTTCTCGTTGCCGAGGCCCTTCACGATGTACGAGCTGGTGCCCATCGAGCCCGGGATGATCCCGTACTCGCCGGAGCCCGCGCGGATGGCGCCCTTGCGGGTGACGAGCAGGTCCATCCCCTCGTACCGCTCCTCCGCCACGTAGTTGTGGTGGCAGGAGATCTCCGGCTCGAAGACCGGCTTCGCCTTCTTGAACTCCTTGCGGACCACGTCCTTCAGGAGCGCCATCATGATCGTCCGGTTGTTCTTGGCGTACTCCTGGGCCCAGAAAAGGTCGTTGCGGTACGCCGCCATCTGCGGAGTGTCCGCGACGAACACGGCGAGGTCCCGGTCGACCAGGCCCTGGTTGTGCGGGAGCTTCTGGGCCACGCCGATGTGGTGCTCGGCGAGTTCCTTGCCGATGTTCCGGGACCCGGAGTGCAGCACGATCCAGACGAAATCGGACGTATCAACACAAACTTCTACGAAGTGGTTCCCCGAGCCCAGCGTCCCCATCTGCTTCAGTGCCCGCTCCCGGCGGAACCTGACCGCCTCCGCCACCCCGTCGAAGCGCCCCCAGAAGTCGTCCCACCCGGCGGTGGGCAGGGCGTGGAAGGCGTTCGGGGTGACCGGGGAGTCGTGCATGCCGCGGCCGACCGGGATCGCCTGTTCGATGCGGGAGCGCAGGTGGGAGAGGTCGCCCGGGAGGTCGTTGGCCGTCAGTGACGTGCGGACCGCGGACATGCCGCAGCCGATGTCGACGCCCACCGCCGCCGGGCACACCGCGTCCCGCATCGCGATCACGGAGCCGACCGTCGCACCCTTGCCGTAGTGCACGTCCGGCATCACGGCGAGGCCCTTGATCCAGGGCAGGGTCGCCACGTTCTGGAGCTGGCGGAGTGCCACGTCCTCGACCGACGCCGGGTCGGTCCACATGCGGATGGGAACCTTCGCCCCCGGCACCTCTACGTACGACATAACGTCCTCAATCCCCCGGAAAACAACAGAAGTCTTAAATCGCAAAACCGGCGCCTAGGTCGACGTATAGGACAACGGACCGGCGTCCACGGCTGTGCGTGCGATACACATTGTCTCCAGGGGTCGCCCCCGTGCGGCAACCGAATAACCACAGGACACCCGGGCCGAAGCGCCCCGGGGAACCGTCGAGAGGAGCCTGACCGTGCAGCGGAAGGCGTACGTACCCGGCGCCGCCGTGCTCCTCGCGGCCTTGCTGGCGGGGTGCTCCGGCGGTTCGGGCGACGGGGGTTCGCCGAGCGACTCCAAGGGCGGCGACTCCGGTACGACGACCGTGGCGGCCCAGCCGGGCAAGTACCGCACCCTCCCGGAGGCGTGCGGCGCGGTCGACCACAAGACGCTGGACGCGCTCCTGCCGGGGATCGCGCAGCTCACCGACCCGGCGCAGCAGGAGAAGGCGTACGCGGGCGAGGCCGCGCTCACCTATGACACCGACCGGCGTGACGGCTGCCGCTGGAAGGTGGAGTCCGCCGCCGCCACCGACCACCTCTCGGTCAACTTCGAGCGGGTGGTGTCGTACGACAACGCGGTGAGCGACGACAACAAGGCCGAGGAGCTGTACAACTCCCGCCAGACGGAGGCGAACCTCCCCGAGCCCGTCGCCTCCGGAAGCTCCTCCGGAACGGCCTCCGACAGCGCATCCGACAGCGCCTCCGACAGTTCCTCCTCCGAAAGCGCCTCCGCGACCGCCTCCAGCACCCCGACCAGCGGCAGCGGCAGCGGGGACAGTGAGGACGACGGGGACGGCGGCACGCCGGGGCCCTCCCACTCGGGCTCGCCCTCCGGTTCCGGCTCCCCCGCCGAGACGCCCGCCGCGCTCCAGCCCCGCGTCCTCGACGACCTGGGCGACCAGGCCTTCCTGGACGACGCGCTGAGCCCGGGCTCCTCGACCGCCCGGCAGCGCACGGTGACTGTGGTGTTCCGCACGTCGAACGTCATCGTGACCATCGAGTACGCGGAGCAGCCGACCGCTTCCGGGGGCGTCCCCGACAGCGAGGAAATGCAGGACAGGGCCCGGAAACTGGCCGACGTACTGGACGACAAGCTCAACGGCTGACGGCCCGAAGGCCCCCTCGGGCACCCCGGCGCGAACCGCCCGAACGGGAACCGGCCCGGCGGATCACCGCGTACCGTGGCCCCTCGGACCCGACCGGTCGCACCCTCCAGGTGCGGCCGTACCACGAGCGCCACGAGTGAAGGAACCATGCACCGACCAGTACAGCGAGTAGGCCGAGCACCGCGACTCACCCGCATCCTTGTCAGCGCAGCCGCCGTCCCGGCGGTGCTCGTCGCAGCGGGCTGTTCCTCGGACTCGGGCTCGGACTCCGGCTCCGCCGGCGCCCGGCAGAGCGCGAGCGCCACCCCGGACGCGAAGAAGTCCGCGAGCCCGACCTCCGAGGCCGTCCAGCCCGCCAAGTACACGACGCTTCCCCGGCCGTGCTCGGTGCTGTCGAAGAAGACCCTCGGCGAACTGGTCCCCAAGGCCGACAAGTCGGGCAAGAAGGGCCTCTCGGACGACGCGGGGCAGCGCGGCAACTGCAACTGGAGCAGCCTCGACAACAACGGCGTCAAGGGCTCCCAGTTCCGCTGGCTGAACGTGGCACTGCTGCGCTTCGAATCGGACGCGCGCGGCTCGGGCGAGGAGCAGGCACGGGCGTACTTCGGCAAGCAGGTCGCGGGCGCGCGGGCGGTGGAGGGCGCGAAGGGCGCCACCTCGGCTCCGGTCGCCGGGACGGGCGACGAGGCGACGGCCGTGCGCTACGACCTGAAGAAGAAGGAGGGCTCCTTCAAGCAGCAGACGGTCGTGGCCCGGGTGGAGAACGTGGTCGTCACGGTCGACTACAACGGCGCCGGTCTCGCGGGTGAGAAGACCCCGGACTCCGGTGACCTGCTGAAGGCGGCGGAGAAGGCCACGAAGGAGGCCGTCGCGGCGGTGTCCGCGGCCAACAAGGACGGCAAGGGCGACGCGGACGGCAAGGGCGCCGGCGACGGTTCGGGGAGCGCCTCCCCGTCGGACGACCAGTCGGGCGCCCCGTCCGACGGCCCGTCCTCGAAGGCCGCCTCCAAGCCCGGTTCCAAGGCCGCCTCCAAGTCCTCCGCCGGTTCGGACAAGGCGTCGAAGTCGCCGTCCGACGACGGGGCGAAGTCGGCGGCGAAGAAGGACTGACCCGTACGCGGACTGTTCCGGAGGCCCAACCTCCGCTCTGAGCAGGACAGTTGTACGCACGATGACGCGAGCCCGGTCCCCCAGGGACCGGGCTCCCCTCATGCCGAGCACCCGTACGCCGCACACATGTGCCACTCTGTTGCGCGCAACAACACGCAAGGGGAGGGAAGTACAGGTGTCCGCGCCCATACAGCTGACTCGGATGCACAAGATACTCATCGGTGTGGTCGTCGCCGGTGCGGTCGTCATCGCCGGGATCGGCTTCGCGGGTTCGTACGCGGCGGTCCGCGAGCTGGCCCTGAAGAAGGGCTTCGGCAACTTCGCGTACGTCTTCCCCATCGGCATCGACGCGGGCATCTGCGTCCTGCTGGCGCTGGACCTGCTGCTGACCTGGATCCGCATCCCCTTCCCGCTGCTGCGGCAGACGGCGTGGCTGCTGACGGCGGCGACGATCGCGTTCAACGGCGCGGCGGCCTGGCCCGACCCGCTGGGCGTGGGCATGCACGCCGTGATCCCGGTGCTGTTCGTGGTCTCCGTCGAGGCGGCCCGGCACGCGATCGGCCGGATCGCCGACATCACGGCCGACAAGCACATGGAGGGTGTCCGCCTCACCCGCTGGATGCTCTCGCCGGTGCCGACCTTCCTGCTGTGGCGCCGGATGAAGCTGTGGGAGCTGCGCTCCTACGAGCAGGTCATCAAGCTGGAGCAGGAGCGGCTGGTCTACCAGGCCCGGCTGCGCTCCCGCTTCGGCCGCGCCTGGCGCCGCAAGGCCCCGGTGGAGTCCCTGATGCCGCTGCGCCTCGCCCGCTACGGCGTCCCCCTCGCCGAGACGGCCCCCTCCGGCCTGGCCGCCGCGGGCATCGAACCGGCCCTCCTCCCCCCGGCGCCGGCCGTGCGGGTAACGCGCGAGGCCGAGCCGGCGGCCGCCGCCGTGCGGGGCGAGCGGGCGCCGGTCCGCGAGCAGCTTCCCGCCGCCGAGGCGGACCAGCTCCCCGAGGAGCCGGAGGGCTACCCCGAGCCGCCCGAGTCGCAGAGCCCGTGGCTCCAGGCGCGGGACCCCCAGTCCGTCGAGTACCAGGGCGGCTACGACCCGACGTACGACCCGGACGCGGCGGACCGGCAGTGGTACGAGGAGCAGCAGCGGGCCGAGGAGTTCCAGCAGTACGCGGAGCAGCGGGGCGAGCGTTTCCCGCGGTCCGAGCGGTTCCCGCAGGAGGAGCAGTTCGCGCAGGAGGAGCAGTTCGCGCAGGCCGAGCAGTCCGCGCAGGAGGAGCAGTTCGCGCAGGCCGAGCAGTTCCGGCAGTACGAGGAGGAGCAGCGGCGGTTCGAGCAGCAGGCGCTCGCCCGGCAGCGGTACGAGGAGCAGCCCGCGCCGGACCCGTCCCCGGAGGACACCGGCACCTTCCCGATCCCGGCCGGTCCGGGCCGTACCCGGGAGATGGGCGCCGGCGGCGGCTCGGAGCCCACGGAGGACGACTACTACCTGGTCTTCAAGAAGTCGATAGACGGCAGCTACCCGACCTCGGGCCAGTTCAGGGGCAATGTGGAGGCCACGTACGGCATCATGCTCCCGCAGCGCGAGGCCGACCGGATGGTGGCCCGCTTCACCAACCGCCACACGGCGGAGCTGCAGGAGGACCACATCGCGTAGCCGCGCCACGGCTTACGTGGAAGGGGGGGCGCCCGGTGATCACCGGGCGCCCCCCCTTCCACGTACCGCCTGAAAGGCCTGGGCCGAAGTCCTACGCCGACAGCAGCTTGCGGACGCGGTCCTGGCCGACCGCCAGGAGCAGGGTGGGCAGGCGCGGGCCGGTGTCGCGGCCGACGAGCAGGTGGTAGAGCAGCGCGAAGAAGGTGCGCTGGGCGACCTTGATCTCGGCGGGGAGTTCCTTGGCGGTCGCATCGGCGGAGAAGCCGGCCTGGACCTTGGGAACGCCGTAGACGAGGTGGGTGAGGCCGTCCAGGGACCAGTTGCGCTCCAGTCCGTCGAGGAGCAGCCGCAGCGACTCGCGGCCCTGGTCGTCCAGGGAGGCGATCAGCTCGACGTCGGGCTCGTCGCGGACGACGGTGCGCTCCTCGGCCGGGACCTGGGTGTTGATCCAGGTCTCCGCCTTGTCGAGCCGGGGCCGGACCTCGTCGAGGGAGGCGAGCGGGTTCTCCGGGTCGAGTTCGCTCAGGATGCGCAGGGTCTGGTCCTCGGCGCCGGCGGTGATGTCGGCGACGGAGGCCAGGGTGCGGTAGGCCATCGGACGGGGGGTGCGGGGCAGTTCCCCGGCGGCGGTGCCGACCGCGCGGCTGTACGCGGCGGCGTCGGCGGGCAGCACGGTGCCGTCGGCGACCTTGCCGGCGAGCTTGTCCCACTCGTCGTAGAGCCGCTGGATCTCCTGGTCGAAGGCGATCTTGAACGACTGGTTGGGGCGGCGGCGGGCGTAGAGCCAGCGCAGGAGCTGGGGCTCCATGATCTGGAGGGCGTCACCGGGGGTGGGGACGCCGCCCTTGCTGCTGGACATCTTGGCCATGCCGCTGATGCCGACGAACGCGTACATCGGGCCGATGGGCTGCTTGCCGCCGAAGAGGCCGACGATCTGGCCGCCGACCTGGAAGCTGGAGCCGGGCGAGGAGTGGTCGACGCCGCTGGGCTCGAAGATCACGCCCTCGTGCGCCCAGCGCATCGGCCAGTCGACCTTCCAGACGAGCTTGCCGCGGTTGAACTCGCTGAGCAGGACCGTCTCGGAGAAGCCGCAGTCCCCGCAGGTGTAGGTCAGCTCGGTGGTGTCGTCGTCGTAGGAGGTGACGGTGGTGAGGTCCTTGCCGCACTGGCCGCAGTAGGGCTTGTACGGGTAGTACCCGGAGGTGGAGCTGCCGTCGTCCTCGGCGGCGGCGCCGGAGCCCTCGGCGGCCTCCAGCTCGGCCTCGTCGACCGGCTTCTGGCCCTGCTGCTTCTTGGCGGGGGCCTTCTTGGTGCGGTACTGCTCCAGAATGGCGTCGATGTCGGCGCGGTGCTTCATCGCGAACAGGATCTGCTCGCGGTAGGCGCCCGCCGTGTACTGCTCGGTCTGGCTGATCCCGTCGTACTCGACGCCGAGGTCGGCGAGCGCCTCGGTCATCGCGGCCTTGAAGTGCTCGGCCCAGTTCGGGTACGCGGAGCCCTCGGGCGCCGGGACGGAGGTCAGCGGCTTGCCGATGTGCTCGGCCCAGGACGCGTCGACGCCCGCGACCCCGGCCGGGACCTTGCGGTAGCGGTCGTAGTCGTCCCAGGAGATCAGGTGGCGCACGGTGTGCCCGCGGCGGCGGATCTCATCGGCGACCAGGTGCGGGGTCATGACCTCGCGGAGGTTGCCGAGGTGGATCGGGCCGGAGGGGGAGAGACCGGACGCGACGACCACAGGTTTGCCCGGGGCCCGACGCTCCGACTCCTCGATGACCTCGTCCGCGAAACGGGAGACCCAGTCGGTGGTCTCGGTGCTCTGAGCCACGATCGGCACGTCCTTCTTTCTCATACGTCTCATACGCCAGTACGGCTGACCGCACCATTCTCCCAGCTCGGGCCGCAACCGCGAAAACGGCTTTTCACCGCGTGGGATACTGGCTTTCCTGTACTGCACGAACCCGGAACCCGACTAGAACGGCAGCCACTCCATGGCCTCGGTCACGTCCCTCACCGCTTCCGTCCACCAGCGCCTCGCGGACGCCCTCTCGGCAGCCCTGCCGGAGGCCGGTTCCGCGGACCCGCTGCTGCGCCGAAGCGACCGGGCCGACTTCCAGGCCAACGGAATCCTCGCCCTCGCGAAGAAGGCGAAGGCCAACCCGCGGGACCTGGCGGAGCGGGTGGTGGCCGAGGTGGCGTCCGGTGACGTGATCAAGGAGATCGAGGTCTCCGGGCCCGGCTTCCTGAACATCACGATCACCGACGGCGCGATCGTGCGGAACCTGGCGGAGCGGTACGCGGACAGCGCGCGCCTCGGTGTGCCGCTCGCGGAGCACCCGGGCACGACGGTGATCGACTACGCCCAGCCGAACGTGGCGAAGGAGATGCACGTCGGCCATCTGCGGTCCGCGGTGATCGGCGACGCGGTGGTGCGGAGCCTGGAGTTCACCGGCGAGTCCGTCGTGCGGCGGCACCACATCGGCGACTGGGGCACCCAGTTCGGCATGCTCATCCAGTACCTGATCGAGCACCCGCACGAGCTGGACCACCAGGGCGGCGAGGTCTCCGGCGAGGAGGCCATGTCGAACCTGAACCGGCTCTACAAGGCCGCGCGGACGGTCTTCGACTCCGACGAGGAGTTCAAGACGCGGGCCCGGCGCCGGGTGGTCGACCTCCAGGCGGGCGAGCCGGAGACGCTGGCCATGTGGCAGAAGTTCGTGGACGAGTCGAAGATCTACTTCTACTCGGTCTTCGACAAGCTCGACATGGAGATCCGGGACGCGGACGTCGTCGGCGAGTCCGGCTACAACGACATGCTGGACGAGACCTGCCGGCTCCTGGAGGAGTCGGGCGTCGCGGTCCGCTCGGACGGCGCGCTGTGCGTGTTCTTCGACGACGTGAAGGGCCCGGACGGCAACCCGGTGCCGCTGATCGTGAAGAAGTCGGACGGCGGCTACGGCTACGCGGCGAC
This sequence comes from Streptomyces sp. NPDC007084, assembly GCF_040703595.1. Taxonomy (NCBI): domain Bacteria; kingdom Bacillati; phylum Actinomycetota; class Actinomycetes; order Kitasatosporales; family Streptomycetaceae; genus Streptomyces; species Streptomyces sp. NPDC007084. The sequence goes on along the minus strand of NZ_JBEYFY010000045.1, from coordinate 30,613 downwards.
CGACCTGTCCGCGATTCGCGACCGGGTGTTCAACCTGAAGGCGTCGACGCTGCTGTACGTGGTGGACGCCCGGCAGTCCCTGCACTTCAAGATGGTCTTCGAGACGGCGCGCCGGGCGGGCTGGCTGAACGACGACGTGAAGGCGCACCAGCTCGCGTTCGGCACGGTGCTGGGCAAGGACGGCAAGCCGTTCAAGACCCGTGAGGGCGAGACGGTGCGGCTGGTGGACCTGCTGGACGAGGCGATCGACCGGGCCACGTCGGTGGTGCGGGAGAAGGCCGGGAAGGTGGGCCTGAGCGAGCCGGAGATCGAGGAGAACGGCCGGTACGTCGGCATCGGTGCCGTGAAGTACGCGGACCTGTCGACCTCGGCCGTGCGGGACTACAAGTTCGACCTGGACCAGATGGTCTCGCTGAACGGCGACACCTCGGTGTACCTCCAGTACGCGTACGCCCGGATCCGGTCGATCTTCGGCAAGGCGGGCGACCGCACCCCGGTGGCCCACCCGGAGCTGGAACTGGCCCCGGCCGAGCGGGAGCTGGGCCTGCACCTGGACCGGTTCGGGGAGACGCTGGAGGAGGTCGCGGCGGAGTACGCGCCGCACAAGCTCGCCGCGTACCTGTACCAACTGGCCTCGCTCTACACGACGTTCTACGACCAGTGCCCGGTCATCAAGCCGGCCCCCGCCCAGGAGGTCGCGGAGAACCGCCTGTTCCTCTGCGACCTGACGGCCCGCACCCTCCACCAGGGCATGTCCCTGCTGGGCATCAGGACGCCTGAGCGGCTCTGATCGCGGTACGTTCCGCGAGTCCGGCACCCCTTCGGCACGCGCGGGGCCCGGCGGCTCCTCCCCCGTACCGGTGGAGCAGCCGCCGGCTTCGCCGACCGCCACCCCGGCCGCGCCGGGCGCGTTATCCTGAGCCGTCGCGTCGCGGAGGTTCCTCCAGGGGGAGGGAACAGGATGGCCCACGTCAACCGGGTGAGACCGGCCACGCCGACTCCACCGGTTGCCCCTGCCACACCAGCCCCGCCAGCGCGCTTCCGTCTCAGGGAGGCCCTGGTCTCCCTCGGCCCCTTCACCGCGGCCCTCGTCGCCTACAAAGGGCTCCTGGACTACGCGTTACCGGAGGACTGGTTCAGCGTCTCCCTCCTCCGGTATCTGTTCGCGGGCCTGTGCGCCCTGTGTATCGGGCTCCTGCTGCGCCTGTTCGGGCCGCGCGTCTCGCCCGGCCCCGGCGCGGCACCCGCCGCCCCGCCGCAGCTCCGGACCCCGTCGGTGTCCGTACGCCGGGTGATCGACGACTCCGCCCGGAGCGTCCTCGCCGAATTCCGTGAGAGGCGGCACCGGGGCGTCGATCTGGCCGGCTGGTCGCAGTATCTGAACGACCATCAGGTGCCGCCCACGGCAGTGGGCTCCTCGTACGGGCTGAGGCTGGTCACGGCCCTCGACATACGTGATCCCCGGATCGACCGGCGCCAGGTCGTCGATTCGCTGCTCGCCCTCCAGAAGCCGGGCGGAGGGTGGGCGGCCAGCACCCAGCGGAACAGGGGGCGCCCCGAGATCACCGCGTGGGTGCTGGCCGCGATGTTCCGCGCCGGTCTGGACGCCGCGACGAAATCGGACCTGGTCCGGCTCCTGGAGAGCATGCTCGACCCGGCGGAGGACCCCCTGGGCATGGACCGCACGACGGTACTGACGGTGGCCGTCTCCACCCTGTCCGAGATCGCCCCGGCCTCACCGAAGCTCGGCTGGCTGGCGAGGCGGCTCCTGGACGGCGCCCACACGGAGGACGCCGACGGCGGGAGCGTCGCCTACTGGTCGGAGAGCCTGCACAGTTCGGGCAGGTCGGCGGCGCACACCGCCCGCGCCGCCATCGCCCTGCACCGCGCGGCCGGTGTGCTGTCCGACGGCGCGATATTCGAGGACAGCGCCCGCGCGGGCATCGGATGGCTGTGCGCGTCCGACCTCGATCTGCGCACGACCGACGAACAGCTCCGCCGGCCGGTGGACGACGGGACCGTGGACGCGTTGATGGTGGGCCACTTCACCCCTGCCTGGGTCGCGCGGGCCCTGATGCTTCCCGGCGCGCGGGGCGGCGAGGAGAAACTGGCCGAGGCCGTGGACGAAACCCTCAAGAGCTACAAGGACGGCACCTGGCGATGGCACGACGACACGAAACCGATCTGGATGACGTACCAGGGGGCGGTGGTGGTCAGGGACTACGCGCTGAGGGTGACGGGATGGACGTGACCCGCGCCGGTGACCCGCTGACCGTCGCGACCTGGAACCTCCACGAGGGCCTGCCCGCAGCGGGGGGAAGGGGGGCCGGCCCGGAACCCGCGACGGACGAGGTGGTCCGCCTGTTGACGGACCGGCGGGTCGACATCGCGGCCTTCCAGGAAGTCGGCTTCGACGCCGGGGGCGGCTCGGAACTCCTCGAAGAGGTGCGACGGCGGACGGAGTTGCGGCACGTCGCCGCCCGTCCGCTGCACGCGTCCTCGTTCTTCCCCGGACGTCTCAGCGGGGTCGCCGTGGCCAGCCGGTACCCGCTGCGGGACCCCGAGGCCGCGATGCTGCCCAATCCCCGACTGCGCACCGAGATCGACGGCGAGGAGATCCACAGCCACGACAAGGGCCTGGTCGGCACGACGGTCTCGCTGTGGGGCCTCGACCTCCGTGTGGTCAGCCTGCACGCGTTCCCGTTCCACCTGTTCCGGCGCGCCCCGGACGAAGCCGAGTTCAAGGAGGTCTGGGATGCCCTCGCCGACGAACTGCGCCGCCGGGGCCAGCACGACCGCCTCCTGGTGTGCGGCGACTTCAACACGGACGACCGCTCACTGATGCTGCGCGCGGACAGCCTGCCCCTGTCCAGCTCCCTCGAAGGCCGCCCCACCTACCGGGACAGGGCCTACGACGACATCCTCCACGGCGCCGCCGTCACCCTGACGGGAGTTGACGCCGTCGAGAACTTCTCCGACCACCGGGTCTGCCTCGCGTCCTTCCGGCCGGCCACCGGAGCCGGGCATCGTCCGTCCCCCTGACGCCGGCCGACCGAGCCGAATGGAAACCGTTCGACGGACAGCGAGGTGCTCATGGGGGTACGGATCACGGCGGCGAGGCGCACGATGGCCGAGACCCTGGGCACCGCGCTGCCCGCGGCGGAACTGGTGGACGCCGCGCGCTCCGTGGTGAGTTCACTGGCCCGGCCGGACTTCCTGCGGGGGCTGATCGCGGAACTGGCCGCGGGAGAGGGCGATACGGCCCACTGTGCGGAGCGCTCCTACCAGCACGTGCTCGGCTTCCGGAAACTCCTGCTGATCGACGCCGGGGCCGAGCACAGGCTGCGGGCCCATCTGTGGCAGGCGGGGAACGACGCCGTCGGCGGGAAGGACGTGCACAACCACCGTTCCGCGCTTGCCTCCCACGTGGTGCGGGGCCGGTTGCGCATGGAGCTGTACGAACGCGCCCCGGGCCCGGAGGCGGACACCGACCTCGTCACGACGGCCTACGAGGAGCGTCTGCCGGAGCGTCACGCCGGCTGGCTCCTCACTCCCCGGGGTACAGCACGGCTTCGCCTCCTGCACACGGCGCACTACGCCGCGGGCTCCTCCTACGCGCTGCCCGCGCACACCCTGCACCGCGCCTCGTGCGACCCCGGGGAGCCGACGGTCACGCTGTTCCTGGAGACGGGCGGCGGACGGCTCGGCCGCACCGACGTGTTCAGCCCGGCCGGCGCCCGCCCGGCCTCGATGGTCAAGTCCCGCATCTCGGCGGAGGACTACCTCGCCGGCCTCGGCGCCCTGGCCGCGCTGCTCTGACTCGTCCCGCCCGCGACACGCGGCCACCGGTTCCGGCGACGCGGCGAACTCACACCACACCGCCTTCCCCGGGTGCCGTTCGGCGACCCCCCAGCGGTCGGCGAACGCGGCGACCAGGAGCAGGCCCCGGCCGCCCTCGTCGGCACGGTCGACGATCCTCGGGGTCCCCGGGCCGCTGTCGTGGACCTCGACGCGCAGGACGGCGCCGGCGTAACGCAGGAAGACCCGGAAGTGCCGGCCGGGCGGTACGGCGTGCAGCAGGGCGTTGGTCGCCAGCTCGCTCACGCACAGCAGGACGTCGTCGGCCCGCTCGGTACCGGCGAGCCCCCACCCGGCGAGCGTCTCGTGGGCGAACCGCCTGGCGGCCGGGATCGACCGCCGGTCCCGTCGGAAGAAGCGTTCGCGCAGGGGCGGGAGATGGATGGTCTCGTTCATGGGACGAGAGTTGCGCACAGTCACTACCGTGGATCACTGCGTGAGGCAGTACGGATTTTCTGTACGGGTTCGTGCGGGGTCGTGTTCGGGCGGGCGTGGGGAGTGGAACCAGCATGAACTCCAGGAATGTTCCGCGGAAGAAGAACCATTCGGCCATGAAGATGCTGGGCATCCAGCTCGCCACCGCCCGCCGCGCCGCCGGACTCACCCAACGGGCGCTCAGCGAACTGCTGATGATCGACGAGGAGACCATCGCCTCCATCGAGCAGGGCAGGCGCCCGCTGAAACCCGACCTGGCCGAGCTGCTGGACCAGATCCTCGACACCAAGGGCCTGTTGGTGGCGGGCGTGCACAACCTCCCGGAGATCGACCAGTTCCCGATGTGGGCCGAGCTGTACATGGAGCACGAGCGGGAGGCCATCACCCTGTCCTGGTACGACGCCATGGTCCTGCCGGGCCTGCTCCAGACGGAGGCGTATGCCCGGGCGGTCCTGCGCAACCGCGTCCCCGCCTACGACGATGACGAGATCGGCACCCGCGCGGCGGCCCGCGTGGAACGCCAGGAGATCCTGCACCGGAAGGAGCCGCCGACCCTCAGCTTCATCATCTGGGAACCGGTACTGCACCTGTCGATCGGCAGCGAGAGCGTACGGAGCGAACAGCTCCGCCAGCTACGCAACTTCGCCGAACTGCCCGGCCTGACACTGCAATTACTGCCTCTGGACAGCCCTCACCATGCTGGGCTGGATGGCCCCTTCACCCTGCTGGAGACCCCCGACCACCAGCACCTCGCCTACACCGAGTCGCAACGTGGCAGCCAGTGGGTTTCCGACCCGGATGAGGTGTCCATCCTGGCGCGCAAATATGCGATGCTGCGGACGCAGGCCTTGACGCATCAGGACTCCCTGGGCCTGCTAGACCGCCTGCTAGGAGAGCAATGAGCACCGAAGCGCTTCAGTGGTTCAAGTCGACCTACAGCGGGAGCGAGGGGGGCGCCTGCCTCGAAGTCGCCTACACCTGGCGGAAGTCCAGCTACAGCGGCAGCGAGGGCGGCCAGTGCGTCGAGGTCGCCGCCTGCCCCCACACCATCCACATCCGCGACTCCAAGAACTCCGAGGCCGGGCCCGTCCTGCACGTGAGTCCCGACGCCTGGACGGCGTTCGCCTCGGCCCAGTAGGAGAGCCATGAGCACCGAAGCGCTTCAGTGGTTCAAGTCGACCTACAGCAGCGACGAGGGAGGCGCCTGCCTCGAAGTCGCCTACACCTGGCGGAAGTCGAGCTACAGCAGCGATGAAGGCGGCCAGTGCGTCGAAGTCGCCGCCTGCCCCCACACCATCCACATCCGCGACTCCAAGAACCCCGAAACCGGACCCGTCCTGCACGTGAGTCCGGACGCCTGGACGGCGTTCGCCTCGGCCCAGTAGGAGAGCGGGCCGCCCGTTGTCAGTGGCGGCCCCTACAGTCGCGGGCATGGCGACTCTTCCCAATCCGCTGCCGCGGCTGGCGGCAGATCCGAGCGGGCGCACGCTCGGGCTTGAACTCCCCGCCGGGAGACTGATCGACGCGACCCACGACGGGCCGTGGCACGAGCCGTTGCTGTGGCACGGCGAAGAGCGGCCCGCCCCGGGGGCCTGGTCCGCCACGGCCCCCGCCCGCGCGCTCGGCCTGCTGCCGGTGCTGCTGGACGTCGGCGGCCCGCATAAGGGGCCGCAGGACTGGGAGTTGATGCCCGGCGAGACGTCGTACGCCGGGGATCACGACGCCGAAGAGGTCCTGGCCGGCTTCTGGGAGCCGCAGGGCCCGGAGTGGCCGGGGCTCGCGGACGCCGCGCCCCCGCAGGCCGACCCGGACGCCCGCGCGGCGGACATCGCCGAAGCCCTCGCGGACACCGGCTCCTGGCTGAAGGAACCCCGACTCGCCCTCGTCCCGGCCCGCCGCAGCGCGGACATCCCGGCGGCGCTCGGCTGGTCGGGCCCGCTGAACCACGAGAACGACGTGGCGCGGCTGTGCGCGGTCCTGCGGTCGTGGGAGGACCGGTTCGGGATACGCGTGGTGGCGCTGGCCTTCGACCAGTTGGTGGTGTCCGTGGCGGCGCCGCCGACGACCCTGGAGGAGGCCGAGGCGGTCGCCGCCGAGCACTTCGCGTTCTGCCCGGACAACATCACCCAGGGCGCGCACACGAAGCTGCGGGCGTATGCCGAGCAGGAGGTGCTGAACAAGCCGGCGTGGTCCTTCTGGTGGGACTGACCGACCGGCACGACGGCCCGCGCCGGTCGTAACTCCCCCCGGCGGCACCGCCCCTGGCCCGCCACCTCCCCGGCGGGGAGTCAGCCCCGTAGACCCGAGGCGAGCCTGCGCAGCCCCTCCGCGATCTCGTCCGGCGTCTGCGTGACGAAGCACAGGCGCAGCGTCGACGTCTCCGGCGTCCCCGCGTAGAAGGGCGCGCCGGGCACGTACGCCACCCCGTGCTCCACCACTCCACGAAGCAGGGCCGTGGTGTCGTACGACGCGGGCAGCCGGGCCCAGAGGAACATGCCGCCCTCGGGCCGGGTCCACGTCGACCCGGCCGGGAGGGCGTCGCCGATCCCGGCGAGCATGGCGTCGCGCCGCTCGCGGTAGACGGCGGCGACCCGGGCCACATGGGCGTCCAGGTCCTGGTCGGCCAAGTACCGTGCGGCGGCGAGCTGGTTGACGGTCGGCGTGTGCAGGTCGGCGGCCTGCTTGGCGACCGCGCAGGCCCGCAGCAGCGCCGCCGGCGCCCGCAGCCAGCCCAGGCGCATGCCGGGTGCCATCACCTTGGAGAAGGAGCCGAGGAGCACGGTCCGGTCCCCGGCGCCGTCGTGGGAGGCGATCCACGGGACGCGCTCGCCCTCGAAGCGCAGCTCGCCGTAGGGGTCGTCCTCGATGATCCACACGCCCCGGGTGGCGGCGACGCGGGCGATGGCGGCGCGCCGCCCGGCCGGCAGGGTGCGGCCGGTCGGGTTCTGGAAGGTGGGCACGGTGTAGAGGAGCTTGGGCCGCTCCCGGGCGACCAGGGCGTCGAGCGCCTCGGGGTCGATGCCGTCCTCGTCGCCCGGCACCGCCAGCACCCGGGCCCCGGCGAAGGCGAACGCCTGAAGTGCCGCCAGATAACAGGGACTTTCGACCAGAACGGTGTCCCCGGGCTCCAGCAGGGCGGTGGCGAGCAGCGACAGCGCCTGCTGCGAACCGGTGGTGACGAGCACGTCGTCCGGCCCGGTCGGCAGACCGCGCGCGCCGGTCCGCCCGGCGAGCGCCGCCCGCAGCACCGGTTCGCCCTCGGTCGTGGAGTACTGGAGGGCCCGCGCGGGCTGCTCGGCGAGCACGTCACGGTAGGCGGCGGCGATCCCGGCGGCGTCGAAGAGTTCCGGAGCGGGCAGCCCGCCCGCGAAGTTGATCACCTCGGGGCGTGCGGTGACCGCGAGGATGTCCCGTACCGGCGAGCCGCCGATCGCGGTGGCCCGGGCTGCGAGCGGGGGCAGGGCGGCGGTCGCGGCGGCGGGCTCGGTGACGGTCACGATGACGGCTCCTTCGTCCTGGCGGAGGCCTTACGGGGGCAGGCGGCCCTCCCCCGGCCTGCGGGCAGGCGGCCCCTTCGCCCCGGGACCACCCGTGCCCGCACCCTAGGCGGACGCGTGCCGCCTACACCCGTCAATTCCGCGATCCGGACAGGGCCGGGGGAAAGGACCGGGCGGGACCTCAACCCCAGGCCGACCCCCGGCCCCAGGCCGACCCCCGACCTCGCCCCGATCCCCGGCCCCAGGCCGACCCCCGACCTCGCGCCGACCGCCGGCCCCAGGCCGCCCCCGGCCTCGCGCCGACCGCCGGCCCCAGGCCGCCTCCGGCCTCGCGCCGACCCCCGGCGCCGGTCGGTCACAGCCGTCCGCTACGGCTTGACGCCCGTCGCCACGTACACGTTGATGTCCGCGTCCGTCACATCGTTGATGTCCCGGTAGCGGACCATCTCGATGTCGTCCAGCGTGGCCAGCAGGTCGGCGTCGGCCTTCTCGGGGGCCGGGGCGCCGCCGTCGGGCCGCCAGTGGTGGGCCGGGACGACACCCGGCTCGTCCAGCACCAGCCCGTTGTCGGTGAAGAAGCGCTCGACCTCCGCGCGGGACCGCAGCACGAAGGTGAACCCGCGCTCGGTGTAGGTGCGTTGGACCGCGCGGATGGCCTCGGGGTTCAGGTCCTCGGTGAGGTGGCTGAGGATGATCCGGCTCCCGGACGGCAGCGCGGCGAGGAGGTCCCGCACGATCGGGTAGGCCTCCTCGTCCTCGACGAAGTGCAGGATCGCGACCAGCACCAGGACGACCGGCTCCTCGAAGTCCAGGGTCTTGGCGGCCTGTTCGAGGATCTGCGCGGGCTGCTTGAGGTCCGCGTCGATGTAATCCGTACGCCCCTCGGGCCCGCTGGTGAGCAGGGCGCGCGCGTGGGCGAGGACCACCGGGTCGTTGTCGACGTACACGACCCGCGCGTCCGGGGTGATCCGCTGCGCGATCTGGTGGACGTTCTCCTGCGTCGGCAGCCCGGTGCCGATGTCGAGGAACTGCCGGACCCCGCTCTCCGTCGTCAGCGCGGTCACGGCACGGCGCAGGAAGTCGCGGTTGTGCCGGACGTCGAGGTAGCCGCGCGGGTTCGCGGCGAGGGCGGCGGCGGCCGCGTCACGGTCGACCGGGTAGTTGTCCTTGCCGCCGAGGAAGACGTCGTACACCCGCGCCGGGTGCGCCTTGGTGGTGTCGATCCTCCTTCTCAGCTCCGCGGGGTCCTGGCTGAGGGCATCACCGGACATGGAACATCTCCCTGGAGAGTCGCGTCATACAACAGGCAACAACCTAGCCCCTGAACGGAGTTGAGGACGCCACTCAGCCAGGAGAAACGGCCTTCCGCCACTCGCTGCCGCCCAGCGGATAGCCGTACCCCGGCCGCCCCGCGCCACCGCTGGTCCTGAACGGCCTGCCGTGGTCGTCCACCCGCACGGTGCCGCTCCTCGTCCCGCTGGACCAGTCGAGTTCCAGGTACCAGCTCACGTCGTGCGCCCGCGCGTCGGCGAACACGTAGAACACCTCCGGGTCGGACTCGCTGACCTTGTACGGGAAGTCCCGCTGCCCGCCCCTGAGTCCGGCCACCGGCTGCCCGGCGTCGAGGTCCACGGTGAACGACCTCGTCACCACCCCGCCCCCGCAGCCGACCCCCATCGCGAAGTCGTTCCAGGCGAGCGGCGCGCCCCTGTCCACCACCCGCACATGCAGGCCCTCCAGGACGACGGTGGCCTTCCCGGTGCCCTGCACGGTCAGCGCGATCATCTGCTCCCCGCTCGCGACGCCGCCGAGGGCGGTGACCCAGCCTCGCGCGTACGACTCGCTCGGCGGCGGGGGCACCTCCCGCGCGGGCCGGTCGATCAGGTAGTGCTGGCTGCACGGGTCGTCCCACTTGTACGGGTCCACGACGACCGCCGGTGCGCCGGCTCCGTCCGTGTTCTTCCCGGACGAGGCGCCGTCGCCCGCGCCGTCCCCGCCGACCGCCCCGCCGGCTGCCCCGCCGGCCGCCGTCCCGGCCGCCGTGCCGGCCGCGGTGCCGGAGGGCTCGGGGCCGGGGCGGCGGGAGGCGGACGGTGACGGGGGTCCGGGGCGCACGCGAGGCGGGCCACCGGTGGCCGCCGGGCTCGCGGCGGACGGATCACCGGCGGCCACGGCGCCCGCCCCGGAGCCGCCGCCCGTACCCGGCCCGGGGTGCACGGCGAGCGCGGTGGACACCACCGCGGCCACGACGACGACCCCGACGGCGGCGAGCAGCGCGACCCGCCGCCCCCGCGACCGCCCGGAAACCACGGAGCCCACGGGACCCACGGGAACCACCGGCACGGCAGCGGCGCCCCCACCGCCGGCGCCCGGAACCTCCGCACCCCGGTCCGCCGTGCCGTCGGCACCCCCCGCCGTACCGCCCGCACCCTCCGCCGGCCCTATCGCCGGACCGTCCACACCCTCCGCCGTATCGCCCGCCGTGTCAGCCGATTCCCCCGCCTCCCCGGCACCCGCGCCCGCCCCGGAACCCGCCTGCCCAGCCGCTTTCCTCCCCCGCAGCGCGTCCGCCAGGACCCACCGCCGGTGCAGCTCGACCAGTTCGTCCGGAGTGGCCCGGCAGGCCCGCGCGAGCCGTTCGACGGGCGCGTAGTCCGCCGGTACGGCGTCGCCGTTGACGTACCGGTGGAGGGTGGACGTACTGACATGGAGCCGCTTGGCTAGCGCCCCGTAGCTGAGTCCGGACCGCTCCTTCAACTCCCGGAGCAGTGCCGCGAACTCGTCCGCCGCCATCGTTCCTCCCCTCCCCGTGTCCCGGACCGCGTTCCAGGGAGCTTCCGTTCCCCCAGGTCAGAGCCTGTTCCGGCGTTCCAGCGTCCCGTATCGCGCGCCGGGTGTGGCGGCCGGGACGGATCACCGCGCAAGCTCCTGCCATCCAAGCACGCCGCTCCCGGCCACCGGCCGGGCGGCCGTTCCGGCAGCGACTTCCCAGGGGGATCACCCATGTCCGCACGTACCACCCGCGCCCGTCTGCTCGCCGCGTCCACGCTCGCGCTGGCCGCGTTCGCCCTCACGGCCTGCGGCAGCGGGGAAGGAGTCCGCGACGAGGGCTCGTCCGCCGCGACCCGCTCCTCGGCGCGGCCTGGCGGCCACGACCAGCCCCGGACGACCGCCGGCGTCACGCCCGACGAAGACCCGTCCGCGGCGAGCACGCCCGGCGAGAACGCGTCCGCCGCGAGCACGCCCGGCGACGACACGTCCGCCGCGAGCACGACGGCCAGGCCCGCGAGCACGCGGACCCGGCACGTGGCCTGCGACGCCGGCAACACCCGGATGAAGGCCACGGTCGTCTCCCGTCCGCTCAACCACCTGCTGCTCACCGTCACCAACAAGGGCGGCAGGACCTGCGACCTGACGGGCTACCCGTTCGTCCGCTTCAGCGAGGCGCAGTCCGTCCCGCCGGTCGCGGAGGAGACCCACCCGCAGGCGGTCGTCACCCTCGCCCCCGGCGAGTCCGGCTACGCGGGCGTGCTGCTGTCGGCGGCCGACGGCAGCGGCGTCCACGGCTACACGGCCAAGACGCTGGAGGTGTACTTCGGCACGACGGGCAGGAGCGCCCGCCCCGCGCTCCCCGCGAAGGGCGTGTACATCGACGAGAAGCTGACGGTGACGTACTGGCAGCAGGACATGGACACCGCGCTCTCGTACTGACCGCGAGGCTGCCTGACCGCGAGGCGACCGCGGCCCCGCGGACTAGCGCGGGAGGTTTTGGGCCACCTCGGTCGCCCAATAGGTGAGGATGTTCCGCGCGCCGGCCCGCTTGATGCCGGTGAGGCTCTCCAGGATCGCCTTGTCCCGGTCGATCCAGCCCTTCTCCGCGGCGGCCTCGATCATCGAGTACTCGCCGGAGATCTGGTACGCGACGACCGGCACGTCCACCGCGTCGGCGACCCGGGCGAGGATGTCGAGGTAGGGCCCGGCGGGCTTGACCATCACCATGTCGGCGCCCTCCTCCAGGTCGAGCGCCAGCTCCCGCAGGGACTCCCGCGCGTTCGCCGGGTCCTGCTGGTACGTCTTGCGGTCGCCCCGCAGCGAGGAGCCGACGGCCTCCCGGAAGGGGCCGTAGAAGGCGGAGGAGTACTTGACCGCGTAGGCGAGGATGGCGACGTCCTCGCGGCCGATCTGGTCGAGGGCGTCCCGGACGACACCGACCTGGCCGTCCATCATCCCGCTGGGTCCGACGATGTGGGCGCCCGCGTCGGCCTGCACCTGGGCCATCTCCGCGTACCGCTCCAGGGTCGCGTCGTTGTCGACCCGGCCCTGCTCGTCCAGCACACCGCAGTGTCCGTGGTCGGTCGTCTCGTCGAGGCACAGGTCGGACATCACCAGCAGCTCGTCGCCGACCTCGGCGCGCACGTCCCGCAGGGCGACCTGGAGGATGCCGTCCGGATCGGTGCCGGGCGTCCCGACGGCGTCCTTCTTGGCGTCCTCGGGAACGCCGAACAGCATGATCCCGGAGATGCCGGCCTCCACCGCCTCCACGGCGGCCTTCCGCAGGCTGTCCCGGGTGTGCTGCACGACCCCGGGCATCGCGGCGATCGGCACCGGCTCGCTCACACCCTCGCGCACGAAGGCGGGGAGGATGAGATCGGCGGGGTGCAGCCGGGTCTCGGCGACCATCCGGCGCATGGCGGGCGAGGTACGCATCCGCCGAGGACGCGCACCGGGAAACGATCCGTACTTCGACATGCCACCTACGCTACGCCCGCCCCCAGGCCCCCCATACCGACGCCCTGTCGGAGGCATCAGCCCAAAACTCAGCCCCTCCGGCGTTTGAGGAGCGGGGTCTGGGGCGGAGCCCCAGGTACGGGAAGGGAAGGGGCGGAGGGGGCGAAAGGGAAGGGGCGGAGGGGGCGAAAACCGCCCTGCCTCCGCCCCCCGCTGGCCTCAGGTGGTCCGCCGCCGCCGGGACCCGGGCCGCCGCTCACTGGGCCGGGTGACGGGATCCCCGGCGTCCAGCGCCGCGGCCCGCCGTCGAACCCCGAAGTCCGCCAACGCCTCCGCCAGCTTCAGCACAGACGGCTCCGGAGCCATCACGTCCACCCGCAGCCCGTGCTCCTCCGCCGTCTTGGCGGTGGCGGGCCCGATACAGGCGATCACGGTCACGTTGTGCGGCTTCCCCGCGATCCCGACGAGGTTGCGCACGGTGGACGACGAGGTGAACAGCACCGCGTCGAACCCACCGCCCTTGATCGCCTCCCGGGTGTCCGCCGGCGGCGGCGACGCCCGCACGGTGCGGTACGCCGTGACGTCGTCGACCTCCCAGCCCAGCTCGATCAGCCCGGCCACCAGCGTCTCGGTGGCGATGTCGGCCCGCGGCAGGAACACCCGGTCGATCGGGTCGAAGACGGGGTCGTAGGGCGGCCAGTCCTCCAGGAGACCGGCGGCCGACTGCTCGCCGCTCGGCACCAGATCCGGCTTCACGCCGAAGGCGACCAGCGCCTGCGCGGTCTGCTCGCCGACCGCGGCGACCTTGATGCCCGCGAAGGCCCGCGCGTCGAGCCCGTACTCCTCGAACTTCTCGCGCACGGCCTTGACCGCGTTCACCGAGGTGAAGGCGATCCACTCGTAGCGGCCGGTGACCAGGCCCTTGACCGCGCGCTCCATCTGCTGGGGGGTGCGCGGCGGCTCGACGGCGATCGTCGGCACCTCGTGCGGCACGGCCCCGTACGAGCGCAGTTGGTCGGAGAGCGACGCCGCCTGCTCCTTCGTCCGCGGTACGAGGACCTTCCAGCCGAACAGCGGCTTGGACTCGAACCAGGACAACTGGTCGCGCTGGGCGGCGGAGGAACGCTCACCGACCACGGCTATCACCGGCCGGCCGCCGTCCGGGGACGGCAGCACCTTCGCCTGCTTCAGCGTCTGCGCGATCGTGCCGAGGGTGGCGGACCAGGTGCGCTGCCGGGTCGTCGTACCGGCGATGGTCACCGCCATCGGGGTGTCGGGCTTGCGGCCGGAGGAGACCAGCTCGGCCGCCGCGGCGGCCACCGAGTCGAGCGTCGCGGAGACCACGACGGTGCCGTCGGAGGCGCCGACCTCGGTCCAGCAGCGGTCGGAGGCGGTCCGCGCGTCGACGAACCGGACGTCGGCGCCCTGCGCGTCCCGCAGCGGGACACCCGCGTAGGCGGGCACCCCGACGGCGGCGGCGACGCCGGGCACGACCTCGAACGGAACACCGGCGGCGGCGCAGGCGAGCATTTCCTCGGCCGCGTACGTATCAAGTCCCGGGTCCCCGGACACCGCGCGCACGACCCGCTTGCCGCCCCGTGCGGCCGTCATGACAAGATTGGCGGCATCCCTCGACGCGGGGTCACCAACGGTAGTTGACGTGCCGTCAACCACCTTGAGCTGAGGCGTGCCCGTGCTCTGGTACGGGTCCGGCGACGTGTCCGGATCCGTGTTCAGCACGGCGACGCCTGGTCTGGCGTGCACGCGGACCACGTCGAGCACGTCGTGCTCGGCGACGAGGACGTCCGCGTTCGCCAGCGCCTCGACGGCGCGCAGTGTCAGCAGCCCTGGATCTCCGGGTCCGGCACCCAGGAAGGTGACGTGCCCGTGGTCCGGACCGGCGGGAAAGGCGGTGGGGCTCAAAGTGCTCGCTCCCCCATCAGACCGGCCGCGCCCTTGGCAAGCATCTCGGCGGCGAGTTCACGGCCGAGCGCCATTGCTTGGTCATGTGTCTCGGGCACGGGACCGGTGGTGGACAGATGCACCAGCGTCGAGCCGTCGGTCGTGCCGACGACGCCGCGCAGGCGCATCTCCTTGACAGTCTGCCCGTCGGCCAGGAGGTCGGCGAAAGCGCCCACGGGAGCGCTGCAGCCGGCTTCCAGGGCGGCAAGCAGAGACCGCTCGGCGGTCACGGCGACCCGGGTGAAGGGGTCGTCGAGTTCGCCGAGCGCGGCGACCAGGTCCGCGTTGTCCGCGGCACACTCGATCGCCAGGGCCCCCTGGCCGGGGGCCGGCAGCACGGTGTCGACCGACAGGAAGTCGGTGACCTCGTCGCTGCGGCCGATCCGGCTGAGGCCGGCGGCGGCGAGCACGACGGCGTCGAGCTCGCCGCTGCGGACGTATCCGACGCGGGTGTCGATGTTCCCGCGGATGGCGACCGTCTCGATCGTCAGGCCGTGGCCGCGCGCGTACGCGTTCAACTGGGCCATGCGACGCGGCGAGCCGGTGCCGACGCGGGCGCCGTCCGGCAGCTCGGCGAAGGTCAGCCCGTCGCGGGCGACGAGCACGTCCCGTACGTCCTCGCGGACCGGCACGGCGGCCAGCGCGAGGCCGTCGGGCTGCGCGGTCGGCAGATCCTTGAGGGAGTGCACGGCGAAGTCGACCTCCCCGCGCGCCAGTGCCTCCCGCAGGGCGGTCACGAAGACGCCCGTGCCGCCGATCTGCGCCAGGTGCTCGCGGGACACGTCTCCGTACGTCGTGATCTCAACGAGCTCGACGGGCCGTCCCGTCACCCGGCTCACGGCGTCCGCCACCTGCCCGGACTGGGCCATGGCGAGTTTGCTGCGCCTGGTCCCGAGCCTCAAAGCCTGCTCACTCATGCTCGCCCTCGGTTCTTGGCGTTCTCGGTGTTGTTCTCGGCCCGCGAGACGGCGGCGACCGTCTCCGGGTCCAGGTCGAACAGGGTCCGCAGCGCGTCCGCGTACCCGGCGCCGCCGGGCTCGGCGGCCAGTTGCTTGACCCGTACGGTCGGAGCGTGCAGCAGCTTGTCGACGACCCGGCGCACGGTCTGACCGATCTCGCCGCGCTGCTTGTCGTCGAGGTCGGGCAGCCGTCCGTCCAGCCGCGCGATCTCGTTCGCGACGACGTCGGCTGCCATGGCGCGCAGCGCCACGACGGTGGGGGTGATGTGCGCGGCCCGCTGGGCGGCGCCGAACGCGGCGACCTCGTCGGAGACGATCCGGCGGACCTGGTCGACGTCGGCGGCCATCGGCGCGTCCGCGGAGGCCTCGGCCAGCGACTCGATGTCGACGAGCCGCACACCGAGCAGCCGGTGCACGGCGGCGTCGATGTCGCGGGGCATCGCGAGGTCGAGCAGCGCGAGCGCCGGCGCGGGGCGCGGCACCCGGGCGAGCGGCTCGGGCCCGCGGCGCTCGGGAATCCGGCCGACGGTCGCGGCGGTGGCGGCCAGCGCGGTGATGAGGTCGGCGTCGGCGTCGGGCGTACCGCTCTGGTCGCGGCGCTCCTCGGTGCCGGTGCCCTTGTCGACCCAGGCCGCGTGCTGCTCCAGGGTGGCCGCGTCCAGGCCGGCGACGGCGGCCTCGCCGAGGACGGAGAAGCCGGTGGCGCCCTGCACGGCGGACAGGTCCAGGGGACAGCCGTCGTCGGTGCCGATGCTGGTGGGGGCGAGCTGCCCGTCGGGTCCCGCGGGCGTCTCGTCGCGTACGGCGACGGGGGTGCCCGTGCGTCCCTCGACTGCGGCGGCGACGGAGTCCGCCGTCAGGACGAGCCCGGTCGCGCCGGTGCAGGAGACGGCGATGTCGGCACGTGTCAGCTCGGCCGGCACCGCGTCCATCGGTACCGCGCGGGCCAGCACGTCCGTGTCGTCGCCGGCGGAGAGGATCTCGGCGAGGCGCTCGGCGCGGTCGTGGGTGCGGTTGGCGATCACGATCTCGCCGACTCCGGCGCGCGCGAGCGTGGCCGCGGCCAGCGAGGACATCGAGCCGGCGCCGATCACGAGGGCCTTCTTGCCCTTGGCCCAGGCCTCGACGGCCCGTCCGGCGGAGAGCTGCTCCAGGCCGAAGGTGACCAGGGACTGGCCGGCCCGGTCGATGCCGGTCTCGGAGTGGGCGCGCTTGCCGACCCGCAGGGCCTGCTGGAACAGGTCGTTCAGGAGCCGGCCCGCGGTGTGCAGTTCCTGCGCGGTGGCGAGGGCGTCCTTGATCTGGCCGAGAATCTGCCCCTCGCCGACGACCATCGAGTCCAGTCCGCAGGCCACCGAGAAGAGGTGGTGGACGGCCCGGTCCTCGTAGTGCACGTACAGGTGGGGGGTCAGCTCTTCCAGCCCGACGCCGCTGTGCTGGGCGAGCAGGGTGGACAGCTCGGCGACGCCCGCGTGGAACTTGTCCACGTCGGCGTACAGCTCGATGCGGTTGCAGGTGGCGAGGACCGCGCCCTCGGTGGCCGGCTCTGCGGCGAGGGTGTCCTGGAGCAGCTTGACCTGAGCGTCCGCGGACAGCGCGGCCCGCTCCAGGACGCTGACCGGGGCGCTGCGGTGGCTCAGCCCGACGACGAGGAGACTCATGCCGGCATCACCGCGGGAACGTCACCGTCGGGACCCTTGCCGTTGTTCTCCTGCGCGGCCCGCTCGACGGCACCGGCCTGCGCCTCGGCCTCCTCGCCGGCCTTGCGCTGCTCGTGGAACGCGAGGATCTGCAGTTCGATGGAGAGATCGACCTTGCGGACGTCGACGCCGTCCGGGACGGACAGCACGGTCGGCGCGAAGTTCAGGATGGAGGTGACTCCGGCGGCCACCAGGCGGTCGCAGACCTGCTGGGCGGCTCCGGCCGGGGTGGCGATGACACCGATCGAGACACCGTTCTCGTCGATGATCTTCTCCAGCTCGTCCGTGTGCTGGACGGGGATGCCGGCGACGGGCTTCCCGGCCATCGCCGGGTCGGCGTCTATCAGTGCCGCGACCCGGAATCCACGGGAGGCGAACCCTCCGTAATTGGCCAGTGCCGCACCGAGGTTGCCGATCCCGACGATCACAACCGGCCAGTCCTGGGTGAGGCCGAGTTCGCGGGAGATCTGGTAGACGAGATACTCGACGTCGTAGCCCACGCCGCGCGTCCCGTAGGAGCCGAGGTAGGAGAAATCCTTGCGCAGCTTCGCGGAGTTGACCCCCGCCGCGGCCGCAAGCTCCTCCGAGGAGACCGTGGGTACCGAGCGTTCCGACAGTGCGGTGAGGGCTCGGAGGTACAGCGGAAGCCGGGCGACGGTGGCCTCGGGAATCCCTCGGCTGCGGGTCGCCGGTCGGTGAGTTCGGCCAGTTGCCACGGTGCTCCTGCGGGTAGAGCGGGGCTGCAGGCGGTCACACGTCCCTGGACCGCCCCGTCGAATGCAGGCTATGTCTTTGTGAACGCGTGCACAAAGATGGTGTCCGATTTGCCCGGCCAACGTGACCGGGGTCACGCATGTCCGGCGCGCGCCTGTGGAACCGGCGCGTGGACAGCTACGTTCCGCTCCTGTCGGGGGCAAAACCGCACACTCTCCTCAACGAATCCCGCCCCCGAGACCAATCCGCCGTCGATCCTAGGCGACTTTCCCGGCCACTTGGACTACTCGGTCAGGTCACAACTCGGGGCAC
Organism: Streptomyces sp. NPDC007084; assembly: GCF_040703595.1. Classification (NCBI taxonomy): domain Bacteria; kingdom Bacillati; phylum Actinomycetota; class Actinomycetes; order Kitasatosporales; family Streptomycetaceae; genus Streptomyces; species Streptomyces sp. NPDC007084. The sequence goes on along the minus strand of NZ_JBEYFY010000045.1, from coordinate 12,448 downwards.
GGCACACCCGCGGCGGCACCCTCCGCACCACGCTCACCCCGCGAGGGCCTTGCGCAGGCGCTGCTCGTCCACCCGCCAGAACGTGTGCTGGGCGCCGTCCACCAGCACCACCGGCACCTGCTCCCAGTACGCGCGGTGCAGCTCCTCGTCCTCGGTGATGTCCTTCTTCTCCCACGGCACCCCGAGATCGGCGCACACCTTCTCGACAACTCCCTGTGCGTCATCACACAGATGGCAACCGGGCTTCCCGATCAGCGTGACCAGACGCTCCGCGGGCGCCTTCCTCTCCGTACGGCGCTCACCGCGCCGGAACATGGAACTCATACGCGCCATTCTCCCGCCGCCACGCCCGCCGGCCGCACCCCTTCTTTAACAGCTCGGTCGCGGAGAGTTCACAGCGCCGCATCCTCTCGGCTCCGGAACCACGGAACGGACTGGCTATGCTCACGACATGGCCGCTCTCGGATGGCTCACTCCCCGTAGGCGCTCCGCCACCGCGCGGAGCGTGTTGGCAGGCGAGGCCTCTGCGGAGGCAGCCCGCAAGTCCTCGCAGGAACTGGAAGAACTCGCGCCGCCGGTCGCCGCGGAGGAACCGGAGTTCCCGGTCCTCGGCGACGACAGGGCCGCCGCGTTCTTCGACCTCGACAACACCGTGATGCAGGGCGCCGCCCTCTTCCACTTCGGCCGGGGCCTGTACAAGCGGAAGTTCTTCGAGACCCGCGACCTCGCCCGGTTCGCCTGGCAGCAGGCGTGGTTCCGGCTGGCCGGTGTCGAGGACCCCGAGCACATGCAGGAGGCGCGCGACTCCGCGCTGTCGATCGTCAAGGGCCACCGGGTCGCCGAGCTGATGTCGATCGGCGAGGAGATCTACGACGAGTACATGGCCGAGCGGATCTGGCCCGGCACCCGCGCGCTCGCCCAGGCGCACCTGGACGCCGGCCAGAAGGTGTGGCTGGTGACCGCCGCGCCGGTGGAGATCGCCACGGTGATCGCCCGCCGGCTCGGGCTGACCGGCGCGCTCGGCACGGTCGCAGAGTCGGTCGGCGGCATCTACACCGGCAAGCTGGTGGGCGAACCGCTGCACGGGCCCGCGAAGGCCGAGGCGGTACGGGCGCTCGCCACCGCCGAGGGCCTGGACCTCTCCCGCTGCGCGGCCTACAGCGACTCGCACAACGACATCCCGATGCTGTCCCTCGTCGGACACCCGTACGCGATCAACCCCGACGCGAAGCTGCGCCGGCACGCGCGGGACTGCGACTGGCGCCTGCGGGACTACCGCACGGCCCGCAAGGCCGCGAAGGTCGGCATCCCGGCCGCGGCCGGAGTCGGCGCGGTGGCCGGCGGCACAGCGGCGGCGATCGCCCTCCACCGCCGCCGCCGCTGACCCCAGGAAAAAGCCCCACCCCTCGCGACCATTCAGCCCTTCCGGCGTTTGAGGAGCGGGGGTCTGGGGGCGGAGCCCCCAGGTACGGGACGGGCAGGGGCGGAGGGGGCGAAAAACCGCCCGGACCTGCGCGGCGGGGAGGGGCGGGGGGCCACGGCCCCCGGGGGTCAACCCGCTAGCTCTACCCACCCCGTGGACCCCCCAGTCCCCCCACCGCAGGCGGGCACAACACGCCCCGCACTCAGGCGGAAAACGAACCCACCCGATCAACAACCGATCACCAGACGGCACTTGAACGGGCACCAATAAGCCTCAGAACCGTCGTAATCGATGATTTGAGCAACTGGGTGTAGTGCTGCCTGTACGAAGCGTTATTCTCCTCAGACGCAATCCGGTACCTCTCCTTCGCTACAAGGGGTGAAAGGTCCCGCACTGCACGTGATGGAAGCTCTGCCTCTGGGAGTCCCGTGTACTCACACGTCGGGGTTGACGCCTCTGGCCTGGCTACGCTGCGCGCAACGGTCCTCGACCGTCTGCGCGGCTTCGTCCCCACCGCGTACGCCGTCCCCGCCTTCGCCGTCGCCGCGCCTGTCGGACCTTGCTATGCCCTGGCCGACGGCAACGCCGCGGTCGGCAGACGCGGCCGCTCAGGCTCGGCCACCACCGCACGCCGTCCGGCCGCGGACAGTGACAGCGCCCGGATGATGGATCTCGTGGAGCGAGCCCAGGCCGGCGAGGCCGACGCCTTCGGGCGGCTCTACGACCAGTACAGCGACACCGTGTACCGCTACATCTACTACCGGGTGGGAGGCAAGGCCACCGCCGAGGACCTCACCAGTGAGACCTTCCTGCGCGCACTGCGCCGGATCGGCACCTTCACCTGGCAGGGCCGCGACTTCGGCGCCTGGCTGGTGACCATCGCCCGCAACCTGGTCGCCGACCACTTCAAGTCCAGCCGCTTCCGGCTGGAGGTCACCACCGGCGAGATGCTCGACGCCAACGAGGTCGAGCGCTCCCCCGAGGACTCCGTCCTGGAGTCCCTGTCGAACGCGGCCCTGCTGGACGCCGTGCGCCGGCTCAACCCGCAGCAGCAGGAGTGCGTAACGCTCCGCTTCCTCCAGGGGCTCTCGGTCGCCGAGACCGCCCGGGTGATGGGCAAGAACGAGGGCGCGATCAAGACCCTCCAGTACCGGGCCGTCCGTACGCTGGCCCGGCTCCTGCCGGACGACGTCCGCTGAACCCGCTTCGACCCACAGTGATCCATAACGGTCAGCGATGATCAACTCACTGTCCGTAAAAGTCCGTTGACTTCGCGGTCCGATCATCCGTCGTCCGTAACCCAAGTGCCGCGACGCTCGTTGTGCGGGATACAGGCTCCCTGTGGTCACGCCTTGGCCATCGCCGATCGCCCGATCGTGTGGACCCGGCCAGGGGGTGCAACCCTCAGGACCCCCTGGGGAGTCGACCGTCATGACGAGAGGAGGTGCCGCCAGTGATCGCGAACGTATCGGCACACCGGCGGGCGAACGCCTTCGCCCAGGCCCTGGAGGAGTCCGACCAGGGCACGGCGGCCGAGCAGCCCGACGGGTCTGCACCGTCCCGGGCTGCTGCGGAACGGACCGAGCAGGAGCTGCTCACAGCTCTTGCCACAGGTCTCGGCGAGCTGCCCAAACCGGAGCTGGACCCCGAGGTCAAGGTCGTGCAGCGAGCCCAGCTCGTCGCCGCGATGGAGGCCATGCTGCTGGAAGGCACCGCCGCCGGAGGCGAGGGTTTGGACCGTGCCGTGCCCGAGCAGCGGTCCCATCGGGCCAAGGGCGCGCACCGGGCGACCGGACTGGGCAAGCTGCGGCCCAGGTCGCGGCTGACCAAGGGGCTCGCCGCGGGCGGGCTCAGCCTCGGCGTGGCCGCCGGAGCCCTCGGCGGCGTGGCCGCCGCGAGTTCCGACGCCCTGCCCGGTGACTCGCTCTACGGGCTCAAGCGAGGCATGGAGGACATCAAGCTCGGCCTGGCCCACGGCGACAGCGACCGGGGCGAGCTGTATCTCGACCAGGCCTCCACCCGCCTGAGCGAGGCCCGCAGGCTGATGGAGCGCGGGCGCTCCGAGCAGCTCGACCACGAGTCCCTGGGCGAGGTCCGCCGCACGCTGAACGGCATGCAGCACGACGCCTCCGAAGGCCACCGCCTGCTGCACGAGGCATACGAACGGGACGGCTCGCTCGGCGCCATCCAGGCCCTGTCCGCCTTCACCCAGTCGCACCGCGAGGCCTGGGGAGCGCTGCGCGACCGGCTGCCCGTGCAGCTCGGTGACGTCAGCGAGCAGGTCTCCTCGGTCTTCGACGCCATAGACGACGAGGTCGGCCCGCTCCGCTCGCTGCTGCCCACCACCCCCGCCCCCGAGGGCACCGGGCGGCACCGCGGCCGGAGCGAGGAGTCCACCGGCTCCCCCGAAGCGGACACCCCGCGGCCCAGCGCCACCAGTGGTTCCGCCCAGGACGGCCACCGCGGCGGCAGCACCGGAAGCAGCGGCAAGCCCAAGCCGTCCACCTCCGGCAGCGACAGCGACAACGGCCTGCTCGGCGGCAACACCGGCGGCCTGCTCGACCCGCCGAAGGACGACACCAGCTCCTCGCCGTCCAGCAGCGGCGGCAGCACGCCGAGCAAGCCCGACGTCACGCTTCCCCCGCTCCTCCCCGGACTGCTGCCCGGCCTCGGCATCGACACCGAGGACAGCGACTGACCCGGCCGCCTCGCTTACGGCGATGGGGGCGCCCTTCTCAGGAAGGGCGCCCCCATCGCCGTATCGCTCGCCGTACCGCCGCAGGGGCGAGGGCATATCGGCACATCATCTGCAGAACCGTAACTGCATGATCAGAAGAACACGGACCTGCGCTGCACCAGCAGCTTGTACAGGGTGTGCTGGATCTGCTCCCTGACCTGGTCGGTCAGGTTGAACATCAGCATCGGGTCCTCGGCCGCCTCCGGCGGATAGCCGTCCGTGGGGATCGGCTCACCGAACTGGATCGTCCACTTCGTCGGCAGCGGGACCATGCCGAGCGGGCCGAGCCACGGGAACGTCGGCGTGATCGGGAAGTACGGGAAGCCGAGCAGCCGCGCGAGGGTCTTCGCGTTGCCGATCATCGGGTAGATCTCCTCCGCGCCGACGATCGAGCACGGGATGATCGGGGTGCCCTGGCGCAGCGCCGTCGAGACGAAGCCGCCCCGGCCGAACCGCTGGAGCTTGTAGCGCTCGCCGAACGGCTTGCCGATGCCCTTGAACCCCTCCGGCATCACACCGACCAGCTCGCCTCGCTCCAGCAGCAGTTCGGCGTCCTCCGCGCACGCCAGGGTGTGACCGGCCTTGCGGGCCAGCTCGTTGACGACCGGCAGCATGAAGACCAGGTCGGCGGCGAGCAGCCGCAGATGCCGGCCCGCGGGGTGGTTGTCGTGGACGGCGACCTGCATCATCAGCCCGTCCAGCGGCAGCGTGCCCGAGTGGTTGGCGACGATCAGCGCGCCACCCTCGGACGGGATGTTCTCGATGCCCTTCACGTCGACGCGGAAGTACTTCTCGTACAGCGGCCGGATCAGGGACATCAGGACCTGGTCGGTCAGCTCCTGGTCGTAGCCGAAGTCGTCGATCTCGTAGTCGCCCGTCAGCCGGCGGCGCAGGAAGGCGAGACCGCCCGCGATGCGCTGCTCCAGGCCGGCACCGTCCTGGTGGGGCTCCCGGGGCGGCTGTTCGTCGTGCGTCACGGGAACATCATCCTGCGCGGCGGCCGGTCCGGGCAGGGGCTGGACCTCCCGGACCGCCGGCGGCTCGCCCGTGCGCCGGGTCCCGGTGGTCCGGCGCCGCGGCGGGCGTTGCGCGGCGCCCCCGCGCGACCGGTCGTCGTCGAACGGAATGACCTTGGCGTCCGCCATCGTTGATGCGCTCCTCAGTTGGCGCTCTGCTTCGGGTGGCCGCCGCCCAGGACGGGCAGCGCGGCGATCCGGTCCACGGCCCCCGCGAGGGCCTCCGGGGGCAGCAGTCCGGGCCCCCGGCTGTGGGCGAAGTCCGCGAAGGTCTCCGCCGTCGTGTACTTCGGGTCGTAGCCCAGGGTTTCGCGCATCTGGTGCGTCGCGACCACCCTGCCGTGCGTCAGCAGCCGGAGCTGCTCGGGCGAGAAGTCCGTCACCCCCAGGGTACGCACGGCGGTACCGGCCCAGCTCAGCGCGGGCAGCAGCAGCGGGACCGTCGGGCGGCCGAGGCGCCGGGCGCACTGCGAGAGCAGCAGGACGCCGTCGCCCGCGATGTTGAACGTGCCGCTGTTGAGGGTGCCCCGGCGCGGCTCGTCGGAGGCGAGCAGCAGGACCTCGATGACGTCGTTCTCGTGCACGAACTGGAGCCGCGGGTCGTAGCCGAACACGGTCGGCAGGACCGGCAGCGAGAAGTACGAGGCGAGCGGCGAGTCCGCGCTCGGGCCGAGGATGTTGGCGAAGCGCAGCACGCACACCGCGACGTCGGGCCGGCGGCGGGCGAAGCCGCGCACATAGCCCTCGACCTCGACGGTGTCCTTCGCGAAGCCGCCGCTGGGCAGGGACTTGGGCGAGGTGGTCTCGGTGAAGACGGCGGGGTCGCGGGGTGCCGAACCGTAGACGTTCGTACTGGACTTCACGACGAGCCGCTTGACCGTCGGGGACTTCTGGCAGGCGCCGAGGAGCTGCATGGTGCCGATGACGTTGGTCTCCTTGACCGTGGTCCGGCTGCCGGAGCCCAGCGCGGTGCCCGTCACGTCCATGTGCACGACCGTGTCGACCGAGTGCTCGGCGAGGAGCCGCGCGATCGTGGGCTGTCTGATGTCGGCCTGCACGAAGTCGGCGCCGCCGATGTGGTGCTCGGGCGGCACGGCGTCGACGGCGATCACCCGGTCCACCCGGGGGTCACGCTGGATCCGTCGTACGAACCGGCCCCCCAGTTGGCGGGCCACTCCGGTGACGAGCACGACCTTCCCCAAGATCAGCGCCTTCCTTCCCGCTCTGGTACGCGGCTTCGCCCGTACCTGCCGCGTTCCGCGTGTGCCGTCCGCTCCGAGTTCCCCGTGTGCCGCCAACTTAGCGGGTCGATGTTGCGCTGTGATGACTGCCCGACGCATGACGTGACGGCAGCCGCGGGCGTGCGACCAGACCAAGCCATTCGGCCCACAGGCTCCGGCGGGACACGCGGGGACCCGGTACCCCTCGTCCGGGTGACCCGGCCGGGGCCGGACATGCCTGTGGCCCCCCACCCGCTGGTGGAGGGCCACAGTACGCGCGCGTTTCCGCGGCGTCGCCTACTTCTTGTTGCGACGCTGGACGCGAGTGCGCTTGAGCAGCTTGCGGTGCTTCTTCTTCGCCATCCGCTTGCGCCGCTTCTTGATAACAGAGCCCACGACTACCCTCGCTCACTTCTCTTTACTCGGTGCTGGGCTGCATGGGCCCACACGACCTATGAGGGGCCAGCCTACCCGTCCGAACGCTGAGGTCGTAATCGAGGTGTTCCGGGAGATCACGGAGGGTCCCCCGGAACGCCGTCAGGCGGTCTCCACCCCCACGTAACTCTCGCGGAGATACTCGTGAACCGCTTGCTCCGGCACCCGGAAGGACCTCCCCACCCGGATCGCCGGCAGATGACCGCTGTGCACCAAGCGGTACACGGTCATCTTCGACACTCGCATCACCGAGGCGACTTCCGCCACGGTAAGGAACTGAACCTCGTTCAGAGGCCTCTCGCCTGCAGCCATGACACACCTGAACCTTCCGCACTCGACGGTCACCGGCTTCCCCTTCCGGTGACTCTTCGTCGTTGCGTGCTCACTCCCCAATGTAGGGGCGGGTGATGCGAGTGGGGAAGAGGGGATGGCATCGGCCGCCTACTGTGACAGACACGCTCGATTGAGTACATAGCGAGTAAGCGGTCGGTAGTAATCAGACCGCACAGCGTCATCAAGCGGAACGGCGACGGCCACCCGTCCCTCCGCCTCTCCCACGAAGAGCGCGGGATCGTCCGTATCGGCGAGCCCGATGGCCTCGAACCCCAGCTGACCTGCTCCGCAGACCCATCCGTGGTCTCCGATGACCAGCTCCGGGAGGGGCCCGCCGCAAGCCGCCGCGGCCGCCAGAACCGTCCGAACCGGGAGCGGGGAATGGCTGTGCGCGCCGGTCGCGCGCCCGGCGGCCGGGGCCCCGGGTTCGCGTACCAGCGCGACGCCTTGTACGTAGTCGAGGGTGTGGGTGCGTAGACCGAACCGGGTCGTTATGTCGACAGAGCCACCCTGCGCCGGGGTGAGGACAGTACATCCTGCCGCCGACAAGGCGTCCGCGATCGCGGCGTAGAAGGCGATCAGCCGGTGCGGGTGACCCGTGCCCAGGAGCACAGGGTGACGATGACGGGCCGCCCGGGCGAGCCGCTCCGCGAAAGCGTCGAGAGCCGCCAGGGTCCGTTCCGGGTCGATCACATCATGCCCCGAAACGTTCGAAGGGTCGGCTGAAACCCCGCACTTGTCCGCCATCAGTTCGATGAGGTCCCGCTGCCGCCAGGTCCACTCGGGGTCGAGCCCGAGCAGCACCCGGGGGTCGCGGGCGGCGAAGAGCCGGTAACTGCGCAGGCTCTCCTCACGGGTGGTGGCCACGGGCCCGGCCAGCCGGGCGGCCAGCAGATGCGCACGCAAAGCTCCGCTGCTCAACACGCAGCGATGCTGACGCATCCCCGAAGATCAAACGCCCGAAACCCGTAAAAAGCCCCACAGTTGGGCTAATGCCACCCCGGGGCGCCGCCAAGTCCGGCTCGCCACGCGGGAGCTGGGCATGCCCGCGCGGGAGCTGGGCATCCCCGCGCGCGTCACCGCGCCGGGACCGGCTGCCGGCAGGGGCGGAGCCGGTGGTAGGCCTGGCGCTGGATCGGGGGCGGGGCTACGGGAGAAGTCCGCGCAGGGGGAAGGCCGCCCGACGGGTCGCCAGGATGGACTGGTCGAGGCGGTCGGCCGGGTCGTAACCGGCGTCCCAGTCCTTCCAGGACACCGGCCACCGGCCGTCGGTCATCCGCATCGGCGCCAACTGCCGTGTCCGCGCGAAGACTTCCTGCCGCCAGCTCTCCGGGATCACCGTCTCCGGCTCCACCGGCCGCCCCGCCGCGATCGCCACGAGATGGGTCCACGACCGCGGTACGACGTCCGCCACCGCGTAACCCCCGCCGCCCAGCGCCACCCAGCGCCCCTCCGCGTGCCGGTGCGCCAGCTCGTGACAGGCGACCTGCACCGCCCGCTGCGCGTCCAGCGACACGGCGAGGTGCGCGAGCGGGTCCTCGAAGTGGGTGTCCGCGCCGTGCTGGGTCACCAGGACCTGCGGACGGAAGTCCGCGAGCAGTTCGGGCACCACCGCGTGGAAGGCCCGCAGCCACCCCGCGTCCCCGGTGCCCGCAGGCAGCGCCACGTTCACCGCCGAACCCTCGGCGGTGTCCGCGCCGGTCTCCTCCGGCCACCCGGTCTGCGGGAACAGCGTCCGCGGATGCTCGTGCAGCGACACCGTCAGGACCCGCGGGTCCTCCCAGAACGCCGCCTGCACGCCGTCACCGTGGTGCACGTCGACGTCCACGTAGGCGACCCGCTCGGCGCCCAGCTCCAGCAGCCGGGCGATGGCCAGCGCGGCGTCGTTGTAGACACAGAAACCGGACGCGGCACCGGGCATCGCGTGATGCAGCCCGCCGGTGAAGTTCACCGCGTGCAGCGCCTCACCGCGCCACACCGCCTCGGCCGCCCCCACCGACTGCCCGGCGATCAGCGCCGACGCCTCGTGCATCCCGGCGAACGCCGGATCGTCCGTCGTCCCCAGCCCGTACGCGGGATCGGCCGCCGCCGGATCGGCGGACGCGGCCCGCACCGCGTCCACGTAGTCCTGGCGGTGCACCAGCCGCAGCGTCGACTCCCCGGCCGGCTTCGCCGCCACCACGGCGGCCTCCCGGTCCAGTCCGAAGGCGCCGACGAGACTGCGGGTCAGCGCGAGCCGGACCGGGTCCATCGGATGGTCCGGCCCGAAGTCATACCCCGTTACTCTCTCGTCCCACATCAGCTCTGCGCGGCCGCTCATGCACGTCACCGTATCGGTCCGGTTCGGGAGCGAACGACCGGGCGTACCCGAGGGTCGCGAGCACCAGGACCATGGGGACGAGCATCGCGCCCCGGTAGTTCCAGGCGTCACCCAGCGCCCCCACCAACGGCGACCCGACCAGGAACCCCACGTAGTTGAAGATGTTCAGCCGGGCGATCGCCGCGTCCGAGGCCCCCGGGAACAGCCGCCCGGCCGCCGCGAAGGTCTGCGGCACGATCACACACAGCCCGAGCCCCAGCAGCGTGAACCCGAGCATGCCCACCCAGGGTCCCGGCGCCACCGCCACCACCCCGAACCCGGCCGCCGCGAGCACCGCGCCCAGCCGCACCACGGCCACCGCCCCGAACCGCCGCACCCCGAAGTCCCCGACGGCCCGCCCGACCAGCGTCATCACCATGTAGACGTTGTACGGAACGGTCGAGAGCTGCTCCGAACTGCCCAGCACGTCCTGGAGGTACTTCGCGCTCCAGTTGGAGACCGTCGAGTCACCGATGTACGCGAACGTCATCACCAGGCACAGCGGCAGCAGCAGCCGGAAGACCAGCTGTCCCGACCCGGCCCCGCCCTCCCCCGCCGCGTCCTTCCCGCCGGCCGCGCCCGAGTCGACGTACCAGCGGCTCCCCAGCAGGGTGAGCGGCAGCAGCACCAGCACGACCGGCAGATACGACACGAACAGCGACTGGTGCCAGTGCGCCCCGGCCCACGCCAGCGAGGCCCCGAGAATCCCGCCCAGGCTGTACGTGGCGTGGAAACCGAGCATGATGCTGCGCCCGTACGACCGCTGGAGGCTCACCCCGAGCATGTTCATCGAGGCGTCCAGCGCGCCGACCGAGAGCCCGAAGACGCCGAGGGCGACCGCCACCTCGGCGAGCCGGTCACCGGCGCTGACGCCGAGCAGCGCCAGCAGCACGACCGGCTGCGACCACCGCAGGACGCGGCTGGGGGGTATCCGCTTCACGAGCTGCTCGGTGGTGACGCTGCCGACCCCGGCGAGGATCGGGACGGCGGCCAGGAACACCGGCAGCAGCCCGTCGGAGATCCCGTAACGGTCCTGGATGGCCGGGATACGCGTCACGAGCAGCGCGAAGGCGACGCCCTGAGCGAAGAAACCGAACGCCAAAGAGGCCCTACCGCGCCGCAGCACATCTGTCATGGCGGCGAGCGTAGGGCCCCGGCTTACCGGTGGGTAGATCAAGCCGAAGATGAATTCTGTTCAACTCTTCGGCCGGTGGCCGGGCCGGTGCCCCGGCCGGCTGTTCGGAAGGGAGGCCGTCAGCGGCCCGTGCCGGTCCCGGCGGCCAGCTCGCGCTCCAGCATCTCCTCCATCGGGACGACCGCGAGACGCCCGCTGACCAGGAACGCGAGGGCCATCGAGGCGACCATGACGACCGTGCCGAGCCAGACCATCGTGTCGATCGGCAGGGTGTACGCGCCGACCACCCTGGCCACGCACTCGCCGAGCAGCGCCACACCCCACACCAGGGAGAACGTCCGCTCGGCCGTCCGGAACCGCTCCGAGCCGGCCGCGAGCCGGTCCCAGGCGGCGGCCCGCACCGCGTCGCCCTTCACCACGAAGGGCTTCATGCCCTGCGTCATCATCGGCCGCCCCATCTTCACCGACAGCAGGATGCCGATGCCGACCGCGCTGCTGACCCCGCTGTCCTTCGCCAGCATGAGCCGCGGGTCACCGGCGACCAGGCTGAGCGTGAGACCGACCAGGTTGACGAAGAGGATCAGCCCGGCGAGCGCGTTGAGCGTGCGCTCCCTGACCACGCCCCACACGGTGCGCACGGCCGGCACCACACTGCTCCAGCCCAGCGCGGCGACGGTGCCCATCCCGAACCCGTTCTTGAGCAGGTAGTACGACCCGACGGGCACGGCCACGTCCACGATCAGCGGCAGGAAGCTCGGCCGGGTACCGGTGGCCTCCGCGCCGCTCACGCCCCGGGCCGGTGCGGAGACCGCGGGGGCGAGGCGGTCCGTCGTCGCGGTGCTGGGGTCGGTGGCGGTGATGAGCATGATCGGGTCCCTCCGTCGTCACTGTGTACGTCCCGTTCCGATGTACTCAGCTTGGCGGCCGGCCCCCCGTCGCCGACAGAAACGATCGTCCGGTGCTCCGCATGACAAATGTCAGCGCGCTCCACGGGCCCCCGTCATACGGGCCGTCATACCAGCAGGTCAGGCAAGTCCCGCAGGTCGTCGAAGAGTTGAGTGGCACCGGCCAGCCGGTCGGCCGGTGTCATGGCGGTGAACCCGTACACGTCCATCCCGGCCGCGTTGGCCGCCCGCACACCGAGCGCGCTGTCCTCGACCACCACGCACTTCTCCGGGGGTACGCCCATGCGGTCGGCGGCGTACAGGAAGAGGTCCGGCGCCGGCTTGCCCCGGCCCACGTCCTGCGAGCTGAAGATCCGCCCTTCGCCGAACCACCGGTCGAGTCCCGTCGTCCGGTGCCCGACCCGGATCCGCTCATGGCTTCCGGAGGAGGCCACGCAGTACGGCACCCCGTCGGCGGCCAGCTTCTCCACGAGCTGGAGGGCGCCGGGAACGGGCTTCAGCTCGCGCTCGAAGGCCGCGAACACCCGGGCGTGGAACACGTCGTCGAAGTCGTCCGGCAGCCGCTGCCCGGTCCGCTCCAGGACGGTGTCGTGGACCCGGTGCATGGCGGCGCCCATGTAGTCCCGCAGGGAGTCCTCGTAGGAGGTGGGGTGCCCCAGCTCGGTGAGGTAGGCGGCCAGCAGGGTGTTGGAGATCGGCTCACTGTCCACGAGGACGCCGTCGTTGTCGAAAATGACCAGGTCGTAGCGCATGGAAAAGACCCTAAACGCAGAAAACCCCCGTGCCGAATGGCACGGGGGTTTTCTCAAAAATTGTTCGGCGGCGTCCTACTCTCCCACAGGGTCCCCCCTGCAGTACCATCGGCGCTGTAAGGCTTAGCTTCCG
>NZ_JBEYFY010000044.1:0-51893 GCF_040703595.1 Streptomyces sp. NPDC007084 | reverse complement strand
GCCCAGTACAGGATCGCGATCATGATGGTGACCAGGACCACCAGGACGGGCCACTTGGCGATCGACCACACCGTCAGCGCGCTGTCCCCGACCCCGAGCGCGGTGCCGGCCTGCCGGGCGAGGCCGCCGCTGAAGACGACGATCAGCGAGCTGATGACGGCCAGCAGCATCAGGGCGACCGTCACACCGACGCGCACCGGGAGGATCTTCCAGACGGGGCGGCCCTCGGGCATGTCGTAGATGGCGTTCGCGGCGCGGATGAAGGCCGCCACGTACCCGGACGCGGACCAGATGGCCAGCACCAGGCCGACGATCGCGACGATCGAGCCGATGCCCGCCTTGCCCTGGAGCTGCTCCACGGCGCGGGTCAGGATGTCGCGGGCCGGGCCGGGCGCGAGCTGTTTGAGGTTGTCCAGCACCTTGTCGGTGGTCGACTTCCCGGTGATGCCGAGCAGGGAGACCAGAGCCAGCAGGGCGGGAAAGAGCGCGAGCACCCCGTAGTAGGTCAGGGCCGCCGCTCGGTCGGTCAGTTCGTCCTTCTTGAACTCGCGCAGGCTCCCGGACAGGACCTTTCCCCACGACTGTTTGGGAAGGTCGGTCGGGGTGTCCGGGGCCCGCTCCTCCACCTCGGGCTCGGGGCCGGCCTCCTCGGGACGCGGCGTGTCGTCACCACTTTCGTGGTCTTTGCTCCCGGTAAGACTCGATTTAGCCATGTTTGCCGGGTACCCCCGCTCGCCGAGTTGAGCACCTTCGGGCGACGGCTCCGCGACATGTTCCGAGGGGGGGGCGGGGCCGGAGCGGGTACCAGGGGCCGAGCGTCGTCGCAGCTCGTCATCCGTGCCACATGACAGAGCCCCGAGTTGTGTCAAAGGCGCGGATGCAGGTACTCGTCCCAGCGAGGACCGCCCCCTGCCGCTCGACGCAGCGACGCACAGTCGGGCGTCCCCTCCGCCCCTCGGCCCGGTCCGACGGGCAGTCGCCGGGTGAAGGACCGCGCGGCACACCGACGCGTGACGCCAATGAGGAGACACCCGTGCCCGAATCAACCGTCCCCGCCCTCTCTCCGACCCCGCGGGCCGACACCGGCTCGCGGCGGACGGACAGACCCCCGCCCTCACCCCGCACAGCCCCGGCGCCCGGGGACGCGCCCACCATCACCGTCGCCTCGGTCCCGGCGGGCCATGTCTACGTACGACACCTGTCTCCGCCGGAAGGGGACCACGTCACGCGGCTGGACGACCCCCGCCCCTGCGGCGCCCCCAGCGGCTCCCAGCAGTGGTGGCCGCCGGTCATGCTCGACCCGGACTGGGTCGAGCGGAACGCGGACGCCTTCGACGTCTTCCACCTGCACTTCGGCTTCGACGCGCAGAGCCCCGGCGCGCTGCGGGAACTCCTGGAGACCCTGCGCCGGAAGGGCAAACCGCTCGTCTACACCGTCCACGACCTCGTCAACCCGCACCACCGCGACGAGGGCGCGCACCGGGCGCAGCTCGACCTGCTCGTCCCCGCCGCGGACCGGCTCGTCACCCTCACCCCGGGCGCGGCGGAGGAGATCGCCGCGCGGTGGGGCCGTACCGCGCTGGTCCTGCCGCACCCGCACGTGGTCGAGGAGCCCGAACTGACCCGCCCCAGACCACGGCACGGCCGGTTCGTGGTCGGCGTCCACGCCAAGAGCATCCGCCCCAACATGGACCCCCTCCCGGTGGTGAAGGTGCTCGCGGACGCCCTCGCGGACCTTCCCGACGCGGTACTGCGTGTCGACTGCCATCCCGACATCGACGATCCGGCGAGCCACTGGTACGCGCCCGGAGTGCTCGGCGAACTGCGCGGACTGGAGCGGGCGGGGCTGCTGGAGCTGAGCGTCCACGACTACTTCACCGACGCCGCCCTGTGGGACTACCTGATCGGACTCGACGTCTCGGTCCTGCCCTACCGGTTCGGCACTCATTCCGGGTGGCTGGAGGCCTGCCACGACCTGGGCACCACCGTCCTGGCCCCCTCCTGCGGCTTCTACGCCCAGCAGCGGCCGTGTCTCACATACGGCCACGACCGGCGGGGACTGGACGCGGCCTCGCTGCGCGACGCGGTGCGCACCGCCTACGAGGAACGTCCCGCATGGCGGGCCGACCCGGCGGACCGCGCCCTCGAACGCCTGGACATCGCGGAACGGCACGCCGCTCTCTACGGGAGCCTGCTGTGACCCCGACCGAGCGGACCGGGCCGGTGACGAGCCGCGCTCCGCTGCGGATCGCCCTCATCGCCTCCGCCCGCCACCCGATCCGCGACCCCTTCCCCGGCGGCCTGGAAGCGCACACCTGGACGCTGTCCAGAGCGCTGCGCGCCCGCGGTCACGACGTCACCATCTTCGCCGGACCGGGGTCCGACCCGGCCCTCGGCGTGGTGGAGCTGCCGCTGCGGCCGGCCGGCATCAGCGAGGCCGCCCGGAACGACGCCAGCATGGTGGCCGCGCAATGGGTGGGGGAGCACCACGCCTATCTCCAGCTCATGCTCGACCTGTCACGGGGGCCGGCGCGCTTCGACATCGTGCACAACAACAGCCTGCACTACCTGCCGGTCGCGATGGCCCCCGCGCTCTCCGTCCCGGTCGTCAGCACCCTGCACACCCCGCCCACACCATGGATCGAGGCCGCCATCCAAGGAGGCCCCGACTGCCCGGTGCACTTCAGCGCGGTCAGCGATCACACCGCCGCGGCCTGGCGGCACGTCGTGCCCGCCGCCACCGTCGTCCGCAACGGCATCGACACCCGCCGCTGGCACCAGGGCCCCGGCGGAGAGGAACTGGTCTGGTCGGGGCGGATCGTGCCGGAGAAGGGTGCGCATCTCGCCATCGACGCCGCCCGGATGGCCGGCCGGAAGCTGCGGCTCGCGGGACCCGTCGGGGACACGGAGTACTTCGACGCCCGTATCCGCCCCCGGCTGGACCGTGCGATCACCTACGTGGGGCACCTTCCCCAGCCCGAACTGTGCGAGCTGGTCGGATCATCGGCCGCGGCCGTCGTGACCCCTTGCTGGGACGAGCCCTACGGACTGGTCATCGCCGAGGCGCTGGCCTGCGGCACGCCCGTCTGCGGCTTCGCGCGCGGGGCCTTGCCCGAGATCGTCACCGACGACTGCGCCCGCCTCGTACCGCCCGGCGACCGCACGGCCCTCGCCAAATCCATCGAACCCACGATCGGTTTGAGCCGGACCGCCGCCCGGCGTCACGCCGAGTCCTTCTGCTCCATGGAGAGCATGACCCGGGACTACGAACTCCTCTACCGATCGGCGTCGGCATGATCGGCTACTACGTCCACCACCAGGGCAGCGGCCACCTCAACCGCGCCCGGACCATCGCCAGGCACTGCCCGCTGCCGGTGACCGGCCTGTCCACCCTGCCGCGGCCCGGCGACTGGCCCGGGCCCTGGGTGCGGCTGCCGGCCGACGACGACGGCGACCCGACCGCCTTCGGCGACGTGACGGCCGGCGGCCGATTCCACTGGGCGCCGATCCTTCATGCCGGGCTGCGCGGACGCATGGCGCTGATCGCCCAGTGGATCGCCGATACCTCGCCGCGCCTTCTGGTCTGCGACGTCTCCGTCGAAGTGGCCGCGCTCGCACGGCTCCTGGGGACCCCCACCGCCGTCGTGGCCATGCGCGGCGAACGCACCGACGCTCCGCACCGGCTCGCCTACGACCTCGCGGACCTCCTTCTCGCTCCCTGGCCAGCCACCCTGCCCGAGCCAGGCTGGCCCCGGAACTGGCGGGACAAGACCGTCCACACCGGAGCGTTCTCCCGCTTCGACGGCCGGCCGCCGCTTCCCCACGAGGAAGAGACGGCGGACGCGACCGGCGGGGAACGCCCCCCGAAGGTGCTGCTGATGCTGGGGACGGGCGGGACCGACATCTCTCCCGGCGACGTGAAAGCCGCCCGGGAAGCCACGCCGGGCTGGCAGTGGACGAGGCTGGGCGGCCCGGACGCCGGATGGTCGGCCGACCCCTGGCCCGCGCTGTGCGCCGCGGACGTCGTGATCACCCACGCCGGCCAGAACGCGGTGGCCGAGTGCGCCGCCGCCCGCCGCCCGGCTGTGGTGGTCCCGCAGGAGCGGCCCTTCGGCGAACAGACCGCCACCGGACGCGCCCTCACGCGCGGCCGGCTCGCGGTCGTCACCCCCGGCTGGCCCGAGGCCGAAGCGTGGCCGGGCCTGCTGGAGCAGGCACGCGCCCTCGGCGGCGACGGCTGGCCCCGCTGGGCACCCGGCGACGGAGCGGCCCGGGCGGCGAGGGCGCTGGCGGATGCCGTGTCTGGGGCGGGTGCCGGGGCCGTGAAGGGGTCGGCGGATGCCGCGACTCGGGCGGGTGCCGGAGCCGCGAACGGGTCGGCGGATTCCGCGACTCGGGCGGGAGCCGGAGCGAAGGCGCCGTCCGGGGCGGGTCCCGGAGATGCGCAGGCGCCGTCGGGTGCCAAGTCTCGGGCGGACGCCGGGGTCGCCAAGGCGTCGGCGGGTGCCGCGTCTCAGTTGAGCGCCCGGCCTGCGAAGGGGTTGGCGGATGCCACGACTCAGGCGGGCGCTGGAGCCGCCAAGGGGTCGGCGGGTGCCGGGGCCGCGAACGGGTCGGCGGATGCCGCGTCTCGGGCGGGTGCTGGAGCTGCCAAGGCGTCGGCCGATTCCGCGACTCGGGCGGGTGCCGGAGCTGCGAACGGGTCGGCGGATTCCGCGTCTCGGGCGGGTGCCCGCTGATGCGCACCGCCGTGATCACCCTTGCCGCCGGCAGACACGACCACCTCCGCCGCCAGCAGGCCGGCCTGGCCGCCGGAACGCGGCAGCCCGACGAGTACGTGGTCGTCGCCATGGACGATCCCGGCCTCGCCTCGGTGCTCGAACGCGGCCGGACTCCCCCGGCGACCGTCCTTGACTGCGCCGTGCGTGACGGGAACCTGCCCCTGGCCCGGGCCCGGAACCTCGGCGCGGCCCACGCCCTGGAGAACGGGGCCGACCTGCTGGTCTTCCTGGACGTCGACTGCGTACCCGGCGAACGGCTGGTGGAGCGCTACGAGGAGACGGCCGGCGACCCCGCCCATCGCCGTTCCCTGCTCTGCGGCACGGTCGCCTACCTGCCGCCGCCCGGCCCGCTCGGCTACCGCCTGGACAGCCTCGCCACGCTCGCCGACCCCCACCCCGGCCGGCCCGACCCCCCGCCCGGAGAGACGGTCGAGGGCACGGACCACACGCTGTTCTGGTCGCTGTCCTTCGCCCTGACCGCGGACACCTGGCACGCGGTCGGCGGGTTCTGCGAACGGTACGAGGGGTACGGCGGCGAGGACACCGACTACGGGCAGCAGGCCCGCGCCGCCGGCGTACGGCTCCTGTGGACAGGGGGCGCACCCGCCTTCCACCAGTACCACCCGGTCTCCCGGCCCCCGGTCGGCCACCTGCACGACATTCTCCGCAACGCCGCCGTCTTCCACGGGCGGTGGGGGTGGTGGCCGATGGGTGACTGGCTCGCGGAGTTCGCGGCCCGAGGTCTCATTCACTGGAACGGCCCGGACGCCCGCTGGGAAGCAGGTGCCGCGCCGGCGGAGGCGACCGCGCCGGACCCGGCGGAACCGACCGTCCTTGACTAGCCGGTGCCGGTCGTCGACTAGCCGGTGCCGGTCGTCGCGGCGCCGGTCAGGGGCGGGTGGGGACGCGCAGGGCGAGGAGCGCGGTGTCGTCGCTGGCCCACCCGTCGTGCCGGGCGGCCAGCGCGGCGCCGATCTCCTTGACGGTGACGGCCGCGTCCATGCCGTGGGTGGCGGCGAGCGCCTCGGCCAGTTCGCGTTCCCCGAAGACGGGCTGTCGTCGCCCGGCCGGAGTACCGGGACGGGGACGGGCCTCGCAGGCCCCGTCCGTGTACAGCAGGAGAAGGTCCCCCGGGCCAAGGCGGTAGCGGACGTCGGTGAGGCTCACGGTGTCCAGCACGCCCAGCAGGGTTCCAGGCGTCCCGAGTTGCCGCACCCGGCCGTCCGCGCGGCGGACGAGGACCGGAGGGTGGCCGGCCAGGCAGACGCGGCCCGCCACACCGCCCGGCGTGGTCCGGAAGGCGGTGTACACGGCGGTGATGAACCGGGGTGCGCGCTGGCTGAGCATGGCGGTGTTCAGCCGGTCCAGCAGTACGGCGGGGGAGGCGATGTCCGCCGCGTCCGCGCGGACGGTGTAGCGGGCCATCGAGGTGACCTGCGCCGCCTCCACCCCCTTGCCGCAGACGTCGCCCATCACGGCCCCGTAGTACGGGCCCCGGGTGTGGAACAGGTCGTAGAAGTCGCCGCCGATCTCGACATCGCTCTGCCCGTCGACGGACGCGGGCAGGTAGGAGGCGGCGGTGTCCAGACCGGGCACGGGCCGCAGGACCGGCGGCAGCAGGCCCTGTTGCAGGGTGCGGGCGAGCGCGGTCGAGGCGCGGTGGGCATCGCGTGCGGCGGCCAGGCTCTGGCGCAGATGGATCTCGGCGGACACGGAGTGCGCCAGGGTGGCAAGCGTCTCCAGGTCGCCGGGGGACCAGACGCGGGGCTCGTCGTCGATGACGCAGAAGCTGCCGAGGACGTGACCCTCCGGGGAGAGCAGCGGGTAGCCGGCCCAGGCTCCGATGCGCATCGGAGCCACGGAGGGATGGTCACGGGTGCGCGGGTCGGTGGCGGCGTCGTTCACGACGAACGGTTCGCCGCCGAGGCCGACCAGGAAGTAGCAGAAGCTCTCGTGCACGGGATTCTGCCGCTCGGCGACGGTTCCGGCGTCCACGCCGACGCACGACTTCCAGAACGAGCGGTCCGCGTCGACCAGGGTCACGAAGGCCCGCCCGGCCCCGGTGATCCGGACCGCCAGTGTCGCGAGGTTCTCGAAGGCCTCCTCCGGCTCGGTGTCCAGGAGAGCGGTCGCGGTCACCGCGTCGAGCCGCGCGGGATCGGACAGCGCGGCCGGCAGCCCGTCCGGTCGGGTCCCCGCCTCGTATCGCACATCCGCCACTTCGCCACCGCCTGACAGTCTTCTACGCTTCTATGCTTCTACGGGTTTCCACGGGTTTCCAGCTGCGTAGCAGGTGCTACCACGCGGCCGATATCTGGTCGTATCAACGCCTTCTGATCAGTCCCGGCAAGTGTTGCACTGTTGCCGGCCGCACCGGCTGGTTAGGCTGTACGCGCGTCCCTGTCCCTGGCGCGTTCTGTCGATGGACGGCGCCGGCTGTGTCGGTTCGACCTGGGATCGCCTTCTGGTGTCACTTTCGGACGTGTGCCCCGAAACTTCTCGGCGAGCCGCAGCGTACGTTTCTCGGCGGAATCCACCCGATTCCTCAAGTCTGCCCGTACGCATGCGTCGCTTCGCCGGGGGTGCGGGTGGGGGAAGCCAGGCAGCGTCATGCGTGTGCGGATCCTCAACCGGAGCAATGGCCGGGCGACCGTCTTTCTGGAAGGTGACATCGACTTGGCCACCGTCTCGGGCGTGTACGGCGCACTCGCGATGTGCGCGGCCTACGGGGTCACGGGCGTCGACGTCGACCTGAGCGCCGTCCGTTTCTGCGACGCCAGCGGGCTGAACGCCTTCCTCGGCGCCGCCAAGTGGTCCGCCGGCTCCGCGAGCGACGTACGGCTGCACCGCCCGGTCCCGGCCGTGCGGCGGCTTCTGGACATCACCGGCACCGGGTTCCTGCTCGCCGGCGCCGTGCCCGGCCGCACGCCCCGGCACGACGGGTGCCCGCCCTCCAGTGACGCCGCATGATCAGCGACCGGATGGCGGAGATCCTGCGGCGGCTTCGCACCGACGCCTGGCCGGACGCGGTCGCGGACGCGGCCGGGCCGCTCGGCGTGGAGGGGATCTCGGTCTGTGCCGCCGGCAGACCGGGGGTGAGTGAGATCCTCTGGTCCTCCGGAGGGGTCGCGGACGACTTCGAGGACCTTCAGGTCATGCTCGGGGAGGGCCCGGGCCGGGACAGCCTGACCAGCGGCGCCGTGGTGCGCGTACCCGATCTCGCCCGTGTGCGGGAGGACCGCTGGCCGGCCCTGCTGACCGAGGCGTCCGATCTGGCCGTCCAGGCCGTCTTCTGCTTCCCTCTGCGGATCGGCGCCATCACACTGGGAGTGCTGACGCTGTTCCGGCGGGTGCCCGGGCCGTTGACATCCGCTCAGGGCGAGGATGCCGGCGCACTGGCGGCCGCCCTGACCCACCGGGTCCTGGACCTCGGACTCCCCCTGCTCTCGTCACCCGAGGGAGCGGACCTGCCCCATCACCACGCGGTACTGCACCAGGCGACGGGCATGGTCAGTGTCCAGCTCGAGGTGCCGTTGGCGGAAGCGCTGCTGCGGCTGCGCGCGCACGCGTACAGCAACAGTCTCAACCTGACCGAAACAGCACGGGACATCGTGGCCCGACGGCTGCGGCTGGCCCCCGAGCCGCACCCGACGGGCGGCGTCGACGAAGCAGACGAGGACTGATCTCCATGAC
Source organism: Streptomyces sp. NPDC007084 (assembly GCF_040703595.1). Lineage (NCBI taxonomy): Bacteria > Bacillati > Actinomycetota > Actinomycetes > Kitasatosporales > Streptomycetaceae > Streptomyces > Streptomyces sp. NPDC007084. Next base: position 43,419 of record NZ_JBEYFY010000044.1, on the reverse strand, counting down.
CACCCGAAACCAGCAGCTCACCGAGGTCTTCGTCGAGGTAGCGGACTCCCTGATCGACGACTTCGACGTCATCGACTTCCTCCAGAACCTGTCCGCCCGCTGCGTGGAACTGCTCGACGTGGCCGCCGTCGGAGTCCTGCTCGCCGACGACCACGACCGGCTCCACGTGCTGGCCGCCTCCGACGAGGACACCCGCCTGCTGGAACTCTTCGCGCTCCAGCACGACCAGGGCCCCTGCGTGGACTGCTACAGCGACGGCCGGGCCCTGGTCGGCGTCAGCCTCACCGGCGCCGACGCGGCGGCGAGGTGGCCCCTGTTCACCCGCAGCGCCCGCGATACCGGGTTCGTCGCCACCAACGCCCTGCCGCTCCGCCTGCGGGGACGGGTCATCGGAGCGCTCGGCCTCTTCCAGAACAGCCCCGAACCGCTCAGCGCCCAGGACCTCGAACTCGCCCAGGCGCTCGCCGACGTGGCCACCATCTCGATCCTCCAGCAGCGCACCCTCGCGCAGACCGAGACGGAGCGGGACCAGCTCCAGTACGCCCTCAACAGCCGCGTCATCATCGAACAGGTCAAGGGCATCCTCGCCGAACGCTGGCAGATCACCATCGACGAGGCCTTCGCCGTCTTCCGCGCCTACGCCCGCGCCCACAGCCGCAAGCTCTCCGAACTCGCCCGCGAAGTCGCCGAGGGCAGGCAGGACACCGACACCATCCGGGCCTACAAGGCACGCCGAGGTGGGACGACACCCCGATGACGGGTACGCGTTCTCCATGAACTCACCCGTCACCGCCATCGGCGGAACACCTGGAAGCCCCCTTGGCCCGGCCTCGCCGTCGACCGCCTGGCTGACGGCCCTGGACCGCGTCGAGAGAACGACCATCGCGGACCCGGCGATCCGGACCCTTCAGCGGACCATCCGCTCCCTCCCGCTCGGCGATGTCCGCGATCTGCTGCGCGGCAAGCCGCTGGGACACCCCGTGCACCCCGTCCTCGTGCAGGTGCCCATCGGATGCTGGCTGTCGGCGGCCGTCCTGGACCTCACTCCCACCGGCCGCGCCGCACCCGCCCTCCTCACGGCTGTCGGCCTCGCGGGGATCGCCCCGGCCGCTCTCGCCGGATGGGCCGACTGGGCCGACCTGCCACCCGAGCCCGCCCGGGTGGGCCTCGCCCACGCCGTCACCAACGTCGCCGCCGTCGCCTTCTACGCCGCCTCCCTCGCCGCCCGGCTGCGCGGCCGGTCCACGAAGGGCAAGATCTGGTCGCTCGGCGGTCTGGCGGCCGTCGGCCTCAGCGGCGCCCTCGGCGGCCACGTGGCCTACCGGCGGGCGACCGGCGACGGGCCGGCGGGACAGCCGACGGCACCGTGACCCCGGCACCCCTCGGCCGCGATCACACCCGGTTACTATGCTCACTTCACGCCGGGGCCCGCCGGAACCCGCCGGATTCTCCGCGCCCCGGCCAAGTCGGCCCCGTATCGCGAGGCTGAAGAGATGGGTGGCCTGGGAACGTGCTGAAAGAGGTCACCGCGACCCGCTACATCACGCCCCTGCGTGAGGGCGGCTCGCTCCCGGGACTTGTCGAGGCCGACGACCTCGGGACGTACGTCATGAAGTTCACCGGCGCCGGCCAGGGGCGCAAGACGCTCGTCGCGGAGGTCGTCTGCGGTGAGCTGGCGCGCCGGCTCGGACTGCGGGTACCCGGCCTGGTGACCATCGGCCTCGACCCGGTCCTCGGCCTCGGCGAACCCGACCAGGAGGTCCAGGAACTGCTGAAGTCCAGCGGCGGACCGAACCTCGGGATGGAATTCCTCTCCCGCGCCATCGGCTTCGACCCGCTGGCATTCGGGATCGGCCCCGAGGAAGCCGGCCGGATCGTCTGGTTCGACGCCCTGGTCAACAACGTCGACCGGTCCTGGCGCAACCCCAACCTGCTGATGTGGCACGGCGAGCTGTGGCTCATCGACCACGGCGCGACCATGATCTGGCACCACCACTGGCCCGGCGCCGAGGCCTCCGCCGCCAAGCCGTACGACATCTCCGACCACGCCCTCGCCCCCTTCCGCCCCGATGTCGCCGCGGCCGCCGCGGAACTGGCACCCCGGGTCACCGAGGACCTGCTCGCCGAGGTCACCGCCGAGATCCCCGACGCCTGGCTGGCCGGCGAACCCGGCTTCGAGTCACCCGACGCGCTCCGCCAGGCCTACGCGCGGCCACTGCTGGCCAGGGCCGGGAGCATCCACCAGCGGATCAAGGGCATCGAGGGGGACAAGTGAGCGACCGGGACGTCTTCGAGTACGCGCTGCTGCGAGTGGTGCCGCGCGTCGAACGCGGCGAGTGCCTCAACGCGGGCGTCCTCGTCTACTGCCGCGCCCGGTCCTTCGTCGCGGCCCGCACCCATCTGGACGAGCACAAGCTGCTCGCCCTCGACCCGGGCGCCGATGTGGCGGGCGTACGGGCCGCGCTGCGCGCCGTCGAAGGCGTCTGCGCCGGCGGGAAGGACGCCGGTCAGGCGGCGGGCGACGACCCCGGGCGGCGCTTCCGCTGGCTGATCGCGCCCCGCTCGACGGTCGTCCAGCCGGGCCCCGTGCACACCGGCCTGACCGCCGATCCGCTCGCCGAGACGGAGCGGTTGCTCGACCTGCTGGTCAGGTAATGGATCACATGCGCGCGGTGTGCCGTTGACACCGGGTGCCAGGGCTTCTAGCGTCACGTCTGCTGAAGGTACTAAGCGGTCGCTCACTGGACGGGCGTACCGTGTGAGCCGCAGGCCTTCGGGGTTCCCGAAGGCGCCGCAGGGTTGTCGAGACAGCTTGGCCGGGCTTGGGCCGGCTTTTCCAAGGGCGAGGAGAACCAGCAATGTCCACCACTGAGCAGCGCGTCGCCGTAGTCACCGGTGCCGCGCGCGGCATCGGCGCCGCGACCGCCGTACGTCTGGCCGCCGAGGGCCGCGCCGTCGCGGTGATCGACCTCGACGAGGCCGCGTGCAAGGACACCGTGGAGAAGATCACCGCCGCCGGCGGCAAGGCCCTCGCGGTCGGCTGCGACGTCTCCGACGAGGCCCAGGTCGAGGCCGCCGTCGCGCGCATCGCCGAGGAACTCGGCGCGCCGACCATCCTGGTGAACAACGCGGGCGTGCTGCGCGACAACCTGCTCTTCAAGATGAGCGCGTCCGACTGGGACACCGTCATGAACGTGCACCTGCGCGGTGCCTTCCTGATGGCCAAGGCCGTCCAGAAGTACATGGTGGAGGCCAAGTTCGGCCGGATCGTCAACCTGTCGTCCTCCTCCGCGCTGGGCAACCGCGGCCAGGCCAACTACTCGACGGCCAAGGCGGGTCTGCAGGGCTTCACCAAGACCCTCGCCATCGAACTGGGCAAGTTCGGCGTCACCGCGAACGCCGTCGCTCCCGGCTTCATCGTCACCGACATGACCGCCGCCACCGCCGCCCGCGTCGGCATGGACTTCGAGGACTTCCAGGCCGCCGCCGCCACCCAGATCCCCGTGCAGCGCGTCGGCAACCCCGACGACATCGCCAACGCCATCGCGTTCTTCACCGGCGAGGCCGCCGGATTCGTCTCCGGCCAGGTGCTGTACGTGGCCGGCGGGCCGCTCAACTAAGGCCGGGGGAAACGGACATGACCACTCTTCCCGAGCTTTCGGGCAAGGTCGCGCTCATCACGGGCGCGAGCCGCGGCATCGGCTACGGCGTCGCGCAGGCCCTGGTCGCCCGCGGTGACCGGGTCTGCATCACCGGCCGCAACGAGGACGCCCTCAAGGAGGCCGTCGAGGCGCTCGGCGCCGACCGCGTCATCGGCGTCGCGGGCAAGGCCCACGACGAGGCCCACCAGGCCGCCGCCGTGGAGCGCACCATGGAGGCCTTCGGCCGCGTCGACCACCTGGTCAACAACGCCGGTACGAACCCGGTGTTCGGCCCGATCGCCGAGCTGGACCTCAACGTGGCGCGCAAGGTCTTCGAGACCAACGTCGTCTCCGCGCTCGGCTTCGCCCAGCAGACCTGGAAGGCCTGGCAGAGTGAGAACGGCGGCGCGATCGTCAACATCGCCTCCGTCGCGGGTCTCGCGCCCTCGCCGTTCATCGGCGCGTACGGCATCAGCAAGGCCGCGATGATCAACCTGACCGCGCAGCTCGCGCACGAGTTCGCGCCGAAGGTGCGGGTCAACGCCATCGCGCCCGCCGTCGTGAAGACCAAGTTCGCCGCCGCGCTGTACGAGGGCCGGGAGGCGGAGGCCGCGGCGGCCTACCCGCTCGGCCGGCTCGGCGTGCCCACCGACATCGGCGGCGCCGCCGCGTTCCTCACCTCCGAGCAGTCGGACTGGGTCACCGGTCAGACGCTCGTGGTCGACGGCGGTCTGTTCCTGAACGCCGGGGTCGCCTGAGACATCGCGGGCGGAGCGGTTCCCCGGGCCCGAGGCCGGTGGTCTCCCGTATGGGAGACCACCGGCCGTCCGCGTGTTCGGTGCCCGATCCGAGGGACGCCGAGTCCGATATCCGGGGCGCGGGACCCTGCACAGGAGCCTGACAACGTAGTCACATACGTGCTGATCAAGTGCCCTGCTCCGAACACGGTTACGACGGGGTGACGCTGCGGTATGGTCTGCCGACCTTGGTACGGCGGATCGAGGAGCGAGCGCGTGTTCAACCGGAACAGATGCCTGAGACACCTGGCTGCGATCACGTCCATAACCCTGGTGGCCGGGTGCGGCATCCTCTCCTCGGGCTCGTCCGAAGACAAGGGGCCGATCGTGGTGGGCACCACCAGCGCCCCGAGCACGCTGGACCCGGCCGCCTCCTGGGACGGCTCCTGGGAGCTGTTCCGCAACATCTACCAGACCCTGCTGGGCTACCCGAACGGCTCGGTGAGCCCCGAGCCCGACGCGGCCGAGAAATGCGCGTTCACGGACGGAAGCAACCGCACGTACCGCTGTGAGCTGCGGGCGGGCCTGAAGTTCTCCGACGGCGACCCGCTGGACGCCCGCGCGGTCAAGCACTCCATCGACCGCATCAGGGAGATCAACGTCAACGGCGGGCCCGCCGGTCTGCTCGGCAGCCTCGACCGGGTCCAGGTGCTCGGCGAACGTGAGATCGTCTTCCACCTCAACCAGCCCGACGCCACCTTCCCCTTCGTGCTGGCCACCCCGGCGATGTCGATCGTCGACCCCGAGGAGTATCCGGCCGACGCCCTGCGCAAGGGCGACAAGGTCTACGGCTCCGGCCCCTACAGCCTCCGCTCGTACCGTGAGGGCAAGCAGGCCGAACTCGTCCGGAACGACCGCTACCAGGGCTTCGCCAAACGCCGGAACGACGCGGTCACCATCCGCTACTTCCAGGACTCTGCCCAGCTCGTGGGGGCCCTGAAGGACCGGAAGATCGACCTCACCTACCGCGGACTCGCCGCCTCCGACATCGTCGCCCTGCAAGGCGGCGGCTCCGACAAGAACCTCCAGCTCGTCGAGGGCACCGGCACCGAGATCAGCTACCTGGTCTTCAACCCCAGGGACCCATGGGCCGGAAAGACCGCGGTCCGCAAGGCGATCGCCCAGCTCATCGACCGGCCCGCCATCGCGCACAAGGTCTACAAGGACACCGTCGACCCGTTGTACTCCATGGTCCCGGCGGGCCTGGTCGGCCACACCACCGGCTACTTCGACACCTACGGCAGCCCCAGCGCGGCCAAGGCCCGCACCATCCTCCGCGACGCCGGGATCACCGAGCGGGTCCCGCTCACCCTCTGGTACACCACCGACCGCTACGGCTCCGAGACCGCCCCGGAGTTCCGCGAGATCAAGCGGCAGCTCGACGCCTCGGGACTGTTCACCGTCACCCTCAAGAGCCGCCCCTGGAAGACCTACGAGGCCGGCTACCGCGACGGCGAGTACCCGGTGTTCGGACGCGGCTGGTTCCCCGACTTCCCGGACGCCGAGAACTTCATCGCGCCCTTCGTGGGCGAGCACAACGCGCTCGGCACGCCCTACCCGGCACGCCGCATCACCGATCACCTGCTGCCCGAGTCCCGGGGCGTGAGCAACCGGGCGGCCGTGATCAAGGAGTTCGAAGAGGCGCAGCGCATCCTCGTGGACGACGCCCGCCTGCTGCCCCTGTGGCAGGGCCGGCAGTACGTGGCCGCGAGCGGCGAGATCTCCGGCGGCGAACGCGCCCTCGACCCCTCGACGATCATGACGATGTGGGAACTGGACCGCAAGACGAGCTGGTGACGGGCCCGGGGCTCGTTGTCAGTGGGCGGCGGTAGGTTCTTGGTCTGGAAGTGACCGCACATCGGAGGAAGTTGACGTGACCGATATCGCCATGCTGCCCGAGTCCTGGCGCGGCGTACTGGGCGAGGAGCTGCAGCAGCCCTACTTCAAGGAACTCACCGAGTTCGTCGAGGAGGAGCGTGCGAAGGGCCCCGTCTACCCTCCCCGGGAGGAGGTCTTCGCCGCGCTCGACGCCACGCCGTACGAGCGGGTGAAGGTGCTCATCCTCGGTCAGGACCCGTACCACGGCGAGGGGCAGGGCCACGGCCTGTGCTTCTCGGTCCGCCCGGGAGTCAAGACCCCGCCCTCGCTGCGGAACATCTACAAGGAGATGCAGGAGGAGCTGGGCACCCCGATCCCGGACAACGGCTATCTGATGCCGTGGGCGGAGCAGGGCGTCCTGCTGCTCAACGCGGTGCTGACGGTGCGCGCCGGTGAGGCCAACTCGCACAAGGGCAAGGGCTGGGAGAAGTTCACCGACGCGGTGATCCGCGCCGTGGCCGAGCGCCCCGACCCCGCCGTCTTCGTGCTCTGGGGCAACTACGCGCAGAAGAAGCTCCCGCTGATCGACGAGACCCGGCACGTGGTGGTGAAGGGGGCACACCCCTCCCCGCTGTCCGCGAAGAAGTGGTTCGGCTCGCGTCCGTTCACGCAGATCAACGCCGCCGTGGCCGCGCAGGGACACGAGCCGATCGACTGGACCATTCCGGACCTCGGCTGACCCGCCCGCCCGGGTGCCGCCGCTGGGCTGGACCGTCACCGGCCTGGCCCAGCGGCGTACGGGGGCGCCTGAGCGGGATTGTCCGTGACGCGGGCTAGCGTCGGCGAAGAAGACCGACGAGCCTGGAGGACGCGGTGGCGGAGCAACAGGAGCAGGCGGCGCCGGACGCCATGATGACCAGGATCGGGCAGGCCGCCATGCTGCACCACGCCGGCGACCGTGAAGAGGCCCGGACCCGCTTCCTGGAGCTGTGGGAGGAGATCGGCGAGGGCGGAGACGCGCTGCACCGCTGCACCCTCGCGCACTACATGGCCGACACCCAGGACGACCCGGCGGACGAACTCGCCTGGGACCTGCGGGCCCTGGCGGCCGCCGAGGAGCTGACCGACAGCCGGGTCGCCGAGCACCACGAGTCCCTCGCCGTACGCGCGCTCTACCCCTCGCTCCATCTGAACCTCGCCGCCGACTATGTGAAGCTCGGCCGCTCCGAGGCGGCCCGTACGCATCTGCGCCGGGCGCGCGGAGCGACCGGGGCGCTCGCCGAGGACAGCTACGGCGACGGCGTCCGGGCCGCCATCGGGCGTCTGGAGCTGCGTATCCAGGACACCGGCGACTCGGCGGAGCCGAACGGCCCCGACCGCTTCGGCGGTTCCGGGGGCCCCGGCGGTTCTGGCGGTTCTGGCGGCTCCGGGGGCTCCGGGGGCGACACGCTGGGACCGCCGAGACGGCATCCCTGACCCACGGGTTCCGGAGCGGCGGACGTCAGTTTCCATAGGCACCGGAGCAGATGACCGCCTCCGGGCTGTCCGCCTTCCAGCCCCCGTAGGTTCGCCCCAGGGCACACACGTCGGCGCTCTTCGGCAGGTCGGGGGAGACGGGCGGGACCGCGCTGCGGGGTTCGGGATGACGGGGCTTCGGGCGCGGGGCCGGGCGCGTGGGGTGGGGACGCGGCCGTACTGGTGTCGCGGGCGCCCCCTGCGGCGGGGGAGCCGCCCGCTGCCGGGGCGGCGCGGCCGGCTTCGGCTTCTTCGCCGGGCCGACCCGCTCCAGGGCCTCACGGGCCGGTGCCTGCACGATCTGCGGTTCCGCCCTGCCGCCGGGGAACGCGGGGGCTGATCCGGCCGGGGCGGCCGGCGGCTGCCCGGAGGCGGGCGGCCGGTGCACGGTCACACAGCCGGAGAGGGCGGTGACCGCCACGGTGACCAGGAGCGTCGCGGTCGTCGTCGTTCGATGCATCCCCCCAACTCTGCTGGTTCCGGACGGCCTTGGGGAGCCGGGAGCGGCAGGTTGCCCCGCACGAGTGATCCTTCCGCCCCTCCGGCGGGCGCGCGGGGCGAGCGGGCTGACGACGGGGCGGGCCGGCAGGCGGGCCTGGCGTGCACGCCCCTTCGACCGCTGTCGTACGGGGGCGCCGTCGCACGGAGTGCGCTGCCTCACCGGACGGTCGCCGTAAGCGGACCGCCGCCTCACCGAGACCGCCGTCGCCCGAAGGCGGCTGTCGCCCGAAGGCGGCTGTCGTACGAAGGCGGCTGTCGTACGGAGACGGCTGTCGTACGGAGACCGCCGTCGCGGGAGCGCTTCGTCCGGGCGGCCCGGCGATCATGAGGGGTGCCCCGGAGATCGTGACGAGCGGGCCATGCCGGAAGGGGCCGGGTGCGGCAGGGCGAACCGTCCCCGACCAGGCCGGGCCCGGCGCCGACCCAAGCGGGACCTGCGCCTTTCCCGTGCCGCGCGGGCGGGATCACCGACGGACCCCTGTCACGGCGGCCGTATGCTTCCGACGGAACACGGCTCGGACTCGGACGCGGGCCCGTGACCTCGGCCGAGCGTGCCGGCACAGGCGCGCCCGGACCGGCCCGGACGAACGAAGGAGATCGCTGTGAAGGTCGGCTGCATCGGACTCGGCGACATCGCGCAGAAGGCGTATCTGCCGGTGCTCGGCGTGCGGCCGGGCATCGAGCTGCACCTCCAGACGCGCAACCCCGACACGCTCGGCCGGGTCGCCGACACCCTGCACCTGCCCTCCGCGCAGCGCCACACCGGCCTGGACGACCTGCTGGCGCAGGGCCTCGACGCGGCGTTCGTGCACGCGGCCACGGTCGCGCACCCGGAGATCGTCACCCGCCTCCTGGAGGCGGGCGTACCGACGTACGTGGACAAGCCGCTCGCCTACGAACTCGCCGACTCGGAGCGGCTGGTGCGGCTCGCGGAGGAGCGGAACGTCAGCCTCGCCGTCGGATTCAACCGGCGTTACGCGCCCGGGTACGCCCAGTGCGCCGAGCACCCGCGCGAGCTGATCCTGATGCAGAAGAACCGCACCGGCCTGCCCGAGGCCCCGCGCCCGATGGTCCTCGACGACTTCATCCATGTCGTCGACACCCTGCGCTTTCTGGTGCCGGGCCCGGTCGACGACGTGACCGTCCGCGCCCGTATCGAGGGCGGGCTGCTGCACCACCTCGTGCTCCAGCTCGCCGGGGACGGTTTCACGGCGCTCGGGGTGATGAACCGGATGAGCGGCTCGAACGAGGAGATCCTCGAGGTGTCGGGCCAGGACACCAAGCGCCAGGTCGTCAACCTCGCGGAGGTCATCGACCACAAGGGCCAGCCGACCGTAAGGCGGCGCGGCGACTGGGTGCCGGTGGCCCGGCAGCGGGGCATCGAACAGGTCGTCCTGGCGTTCCTCGACGCCGTCCGGGCCGGGAAGGTGCTCAGCGCCCGGGACGCACTGGCGACCCATGAGCTGTGCGAGCGGGTGGTCCTGGCGGTTCAGGAGCGCTCCGCCGCACTCTGAGCGCGCCGGCGCCCTCCGTCAGACACAGCGCCGCGAGCACCAGCAGAGCACCGTGCACCGGCCAGTCGCCGAAGCGCACGTACGTGGTGACACCGCCGGCGAGCGGCACCTCGTACAGCACGGCCTCGCTCGCGTCCGTGCCGAGCCAGGAGCCGACGCGCTCGCCGCTAGGGCCGTAGACGGCGGAGACACCGGTGAGGGTCGCGTGCACCATCGGGCGGCCGGTCTCGGCGGCGCGCAGCGCGGCGAGCGAGGCGTGCTGCTCCGGTGCCCAACTGTGCTGGAACGTCGACGTCGAGGACTGGGCGACCAGTACCTCGGCGCCGTCCTCGGCCAGGTGGCGGCTCATGTCGGGGAACGCGGACTCGAAGCAGACCATCGGCCCGACGCGCAGCCCGTGTCCGACGTCCATCACCACCTGACGGCTGCCGCGCATCCGGTCCTCGCCGGCCGCCTTGCCGACGGAGGTGGCCCAGCCGAGCAGGGAACGCGCCGGCACGTACTCGCCGAACGGGACCAGCCGCATCTTGTCGTAGCGGTCGCCGGTCGGGCCCTGCGGACCCACCAGGACCGAGCTCTTGTAGATCCCGGGCCGGTCGGAGCGGCGCGCGTCGACGTTCACCAGGATGTCGGCGCCCACCTCGCGCGACAGGGCCGCGATGCGGTTCGCCAGGTAGGGCCGGTCCGCCAGGTCGAACCCGACGCTGCTCTCGCCCCACACGACCAGGTCGGCGCCCCGCCCCGCCAGTTGCCGGGTCAGGACTTCCTCCCGGTCGAACCGCCTGTCCCCGCCGGCGCCGCCGTCCACGACACCGGGCTGGACGACGGCGATCCGTATGCGGCCGTCGACGTCCGGGCGCGGTGACCACACCCAGGCCGCCGAGGTCGCGGCGGCCGTCGCGACCAGTCCGGCCAGGGCGGGCACCCGGGACTCGCGCACGGCCACCAGGACGGCGAGCGCGACATTGACCGCGACCAGCAGGAAGCTGAGCAGCCACACCCCGCCGACCGAGGCCAGCCGCAACGCGGGCTCGACCTGCCACTGACTCGAACCGAGCAGTCCCCAGGGACCGCCGAGGCCCTGCCAGGAACGGATGAGTTCGACCGCCAGCCAGCCCGAGGGCAGCACGAGGAGAGCGGCGCCGACGCGGCCCGGTGAGGGCACGCCCGCCAGGAAGCGCCGGACGAGCCAGCCCCAGGGGGCCCACAGGGCGCCGAGCAGGGCCGCTATGAGCACCGTGAAGACGTGCAGACTGGGCAGCAGCCAGTGGTGCACGGCCAGCATGAAACCGAGCCCGCCGAGCCAGCCGTCGTACGCGGCACGCCGGCCGGTGGGAGCCGAGCGGGCCAGCAGGATCCAGGGCACCAGCGCGACGTACGCGAACCACCACCAGGACGGCGCGGGGAAGGCGGCCATGGGCAGCGCGCCGGCCAGCGCCGCCACGACGTTCCGCCGCCAGGGGGAGACCAGCCAGCGGCCGGCCGGAACATCGAGCCTCTTCACAGCACTGCCTCCCTCCCCGGTGGTCCCTCCAGTGTGCGCGCCCTTGGCGATCTACGACAGGGGGCACGGGGCGCCGGCCGGGGCGCGCGGCGAGGGAAGCGACCCAGGTGGTGACATCTCGCACGTTGGCGGGCGGGGGTGACGGGGTAGGGCGAGGGCGCAGTGGGGCAACTGGTCGCGCGGGTGTGCCCGGAATACGGGGGCCGGTGGTAGTGGGGGTGTGCCCGGGATACGAGGGCCCGGTGGTCGCGGGGGTGTGCCCCGTATACGGTGCCGGTGGTCGCGGAGGCGTGCCGGGGCTGCGGGATCAGGTCGCTGCGGGGGTGTGCCGGGGCTGGGGCATCCGGCGCCACTTCTCCTCGACGACCACCTGACGCAGCCGCCAGCCGTCGTCCGTACGCAGCAGACCGAAGGAGTAACGGCCGCCGCACACGAAGTCGGGGGCGGTGGACTTTCCGTCCTGGCCGGCCAGCCGCATCGGGTTGATGTAGTCGGCGTTGAGCAGGGCGGTGTCGCCCGCGTTCTGGTCCAGGAGGTCGAAGCGGACGCGCCGGTTGACGATCAGGTGCTGGCGCATCTCGAACAGTGCCAGGCTCCGGGCGAGCCAGTCCGCGACCTCGTCCACGTCGCCCTCGATGCCGCCGGCCGTGCGGTAGTCGGCGCGTCCGTCCTTCGTGAACAGCCTCCGGTAGGCGTCCCAGTCGCCGTCGTCCACCGTCACCGCGTACTGGGTGACGAGTTCGTCCACGGCCAACCGGTCCATCACGGTCGCGAGTTCCACGCGCTGCGTCATCGGCTCAGTGTTGGCCACCGGGGCTGCCACGCCAAGGGGGCGAGCGGTGATATTCGGCGCCCGGCCGTGACGGGACCGTGGGAGAGGCCGCCGGTGGTGTGCCGCCGGAACGCGTCTGCGATGGTGGGGAGCCGGTGATCCACTTTCGACCGGGCCGCGGGTGACGCGGCCCGTCCCGCCAGGAGGTTGTCATGCCGCGTCCCGTCACGATCGTCACGGGCGGCAGCCGGGGAATCGGGGCCGCGACCTGCGTACGTCTCGCGGCGGACGGGCACGATGTGGCCCTCGGCCACGTCAGCGACGCCGAAGCCGCCGAGCGGACCGCGTCCGCCGTACGTGAGGCCGGTGCGCGGTGTGTCACGGTCCGGGTGGACACCTCGGACGAGGCCGACGTGGAGCGGCTGTTCGCCACGGCCGAGGACCGGCTCGGGCCAGTGACGGGGCTGGTGAACAACGCCGGGGTGACCGGACCGCTCGGGCGTCTCGCCGACACCGACCCCGCCGATCTGCGGCGCGTGCTGGAGGTCAACGTGCTGGGCACGCTGCTGTGTTCGCGTCGCGCCGCCCGCTCCATGACGGCCCCGGGCGGTGGTGTCATCGTCAACGTGTCCTCGGCGGCGGCCACTCTCGGAAGCCCGGGCGAGTTCGTGCACTACGCGGCCAGTAAGGCCGCGGTCGACGCGCTGACCACGGGACTCGCCAAGGAACTCGGCCCCGACGGCATCCGCGTCAACGCGGTCGCGCCCGGGATGATCGACACCGAGATGCACGCGGCCATGGGCGCCCCGGACCGGGCGGAGCGTGCCGCCGCGTCGATTCCGCTGCGCAGGGCCGGCCGGGCGGAGGAAATCGCCGCGGCCGTCGCGTGGTTGATGTCGCCCGACGCGTCCTACGCGACGGGCGCGGTGCTGCGGGTGGCGGGCGGACGCTGAGCGCCGACGCCAACGCGGGCCCGGCGGACGGCTTCAGGCCGCCTCGATGATCTCCCAGCGGATCGCCTCGGCCCACCGCACGACCAACAACTCGTACTCGGCCCGCTCCTGAGCGGACAGGGAACCGCCCGCCCGCATCCACAGGGCACGGATCTCTTCGTTTAACGCGGCGGCGGAACGCACGGAACCAGAGGGTTTGAAGTCGGGGGACATGCGTAACAGCCTAGGGGCAAGGACTGACACTGCGCTACCGGACGGCTACGCAACCCGTATGCCCTTCGTCACGGCGAACCGGAACCACGTCACGCGGGGCGCCGAACCCGGTGTCCGGGGACGCGGGTTGAACTGTGCGGCCGGCCATCTCCGGGCCTCTCCCACTGGGAGACGGCTGGGAGACGACTGGGAGACGACTGGGAGAACCGCCCCGGGCCGAGGGAGATCAACCCGCCGATTCCGCCGCGTGCGGGCTCAATGTGCCGATGCTGACGAGCCCGATGATGACGATTCCCAGGGCGATCCGGTACCAGACGAACGGCATGAAGCTTTTGTGCGAGATGAACTTCATGAACCACGCGATGACCGCGTATCCGACGGCGAAGGCGATGACCGTGGCGAACATCGTCGGCCCCCAGGCCACATGGCCCTCCTCGGCCGCGTCCTTCAACTCGAAGGTGCCGGAGGCGAGGACGGCCGGCATGGCGAGGAGGAAGGAGTAACGGGCCGCCGCCGCGCGCGTGTAGCCCATGAACAGGCCGCCGCTGATCGTCGCGCCCGAGCGGGAGACGCCGGGGATCAGGGCCATCGCCTGGCAGACGCCGTAGATCAGGCCGTCCTTGGTGTTCAGGTCCTCAAGCGACTTGCGCTGCTTGGCCGCCCGGTGCCGGCCGCCCGTCTCGTCGCGGGCCGCGAGCCGGTCGGCGACGCCTATGACCACGCCCATCACGATCAGCATGGTCGCCGTGACCCGCAGATCCCGGAACGGTCCCTCGATCTGGTCCTTGAGCGTGACGCCGAGCAGACCGATCGGGATCGAGCCGACGATCACCAGCCAACCCATCTGGGCGTCGTGGTCGCTGCGCATCGCCTTGTTCGTGAGCGAACGGAACCACGCCGACAGGATCCGCCCCACGTCCTTGCGGAAGTAGATCAGCACGGCGGCCTCGGTGCCGAGCTGGGTGATCGCGGTGAAGGCGGCGCCGGGGTCCTCCCAGCCCGCGAACGCGGCGGTCAGCCGCAGGTGCGCGCTGGAGGAGACGGGAAGGAATTCGGTCAGCCCCTGGACGAGTCCGAGGATGAGGGATTCAAACCAAGACATGAAGTTACGTGGTCCAAGCGCTGATCGAGGGAGGGCGACGGGGCACGCCGTATCGCGGGGCGAGGTGATCACGGGTGTTGAGGGCAGCGTAGCGTCCGCCTCGGACAGCCCCGCCACAGGGGCTTCACCGGCCCCGCACGCGGGGGTTGCCGGTCCCGTACGCGGGGGTTTCCGGTCCCGCGCGTGGGTTTCCGGTCCTGCCCCCGGCTAAGCGGCCGTCGGTCCCGTCACCGTCCACCCCGGGCTCTGGGGGTGGGCCGTGAGGTCGTCGTGCTCGACCTGCTCGCCGCATTCGCGGCAGACCACCTGGGGGACCAGTTCGTGACCGCAGGTGTGCTCCAGCACCATGGGCCGCGCGTCGCCCTCCCGAAGATGCCGGTCGCCCCAGGCCATGAGGGTCAGCAGGACCGGTTCCAGTTCGAGGCCCGCCTCCGTCGCCCGGTACTCGTAGCGCTTCGGCCGCTCGCTGTACCGCACCTTGCGCAGCACGCCCGCGTCGACCAGACGCCTCAGCCGGGTGGTCAGCACGTCGCGCGGGGCGCCGGTGTTGCGGACCAACTGGTCGAAGCGGGTGGCGCCGAGGGACACCTCGCGCAGGACCAGCAGCGAGTACTTCTCGCCGACGAGGGCGAGGGTGTCGGCGATGGAGCAGGGGCGGGCGTCCTTCATGCCCCCATTCTACGGGGAGGGTTGGATGTTCCAACTCACTGGGTTACTGTGGAGTCACTTAGTGGGTTGGAAAACCAAACGCACCGAGAGGCACTCCATGCGTGACGCCGTGATCGTCGAAGCCGTACGCACACCCGTGGGCAAGGGCAAGCCGAACGGCTCGCTCGCCCACGTCCACCCCGTCGAGCTCCTCGCCCACACCCTCCGCACCCTGGTCGAGCGCACCGGGATCGACCCGGCGCTGATCGACGACGTCATCGGGGGCACCGTCGACCAGGTCGGCGAGCAGGCCATGAACACCACGCGGTACGCCGTGCTCTCCGCGGGTTTCCCGGAGACCGTGCCGGCGACCACGGTGGACCGCCAGTGCGGTTCCTCGCAGCAGGCCGTCCACTTCGCCGCGCAGGGCGTGATGTCCGGGGCGTACGACATCGTGGTGGCCTGCGGGGTGGAGTCGATGAGCCGGGTGCCGATGTGGTCCAACGTGCCCGCGGCCAAGGATCCGTTCGGGCCCGGGGTGGCCGGGCGGTACCCCGAGGGGCTGGTGCCGCAGGGCATCAGCGCCGAACTCATCGCCGCCAAGTGGGGCATCTCCCGCGACCGGATGGACGCCTACGCCGTCGGGTCGCACCGCAAGGCGGCCGAGGCGTGGGACGCCGGGCTCTTCGACGCCGAGGTCGCGCCCCTGGAGGGCGTCACCCGTGACGAGAGCGTCCGCCCGGGCAGCACCCCCGAGACGCTCGCCGGTCTCAAGCCCGCCTACTACGACGCCGGGTTCGGGGAGCGCTTCCCGCAGATCGACTGGTCGGTCACGGCGGGCAACGCGAGCCCGATCAACGACGGCGCGTCGGCCGTGCTCGTCATGGCCGCCGAGACCGCCGCCCGCCTCGGTCTGCGGCCCCTCGCCCGGCTCCACAGCTTCGCCGTCACCGGCTCCGACCCGCTGCTGATGCTCACCGGCGTCATCCCGGCCACCGAGAAGGTGCTGCGCAAGGCGGGCCTCGGCCTCGGCGACATCGACCTCTTCGAGGTGAACGAGGCCTTCGCCGCCGTCGTCCTCGCCTGGCAGCAGGAGACGGGCGCCGACCTGTCCAAGGTCAACGTGCACGGCGGGGCGATCGCCATCGGCCACCCGCTCGGCGCCAGCGGCACCCGGCTCACCACGACCCTCGTCCACGCGATGCGCGCCCGCGGCGCTCGCTACGCGCTCCAGACGATGTGCGAGGCGGGCGGCCTGGCCAACGCGATGATCCTGGAAGCCGTGCGGTCCTAGGAAATCGTGCGGTCCTGGACGGTCGTTACGTCCTGGGAGGTCGTCCGGTCCCGGGCGGGTGTCCGCTCCTGGGCGGGCGTCCCGCGCAGGTGGTGGCGCTTGCGCCAGGCCACCACCGCGCCCACCAGCCCCGGGACCGCGATGAAGCCCATCGCGACGAGGAAGGCCGGCGAGGTCGGTGTCGACGCGCGGGCGCCGGCGACGGCGTAGGCGGCGGTGTTCGGGATCGAGCCGAGCGCCGTCGCGAGCAGGAAGGGCAGCCAGCCCATGCGGGATACGGCGGCGCAGTAGTTGGCGGCCCAGAACGGCACGCCCGGGAAGAGCCGGGCCACCATCATCGAGCGGAATCCGTGCCGGCTGAGCTGCCCGTCCGCCGCCTTCAGCCACCGGGCGCGCAGCAGCGGACGCAGCGCGTCCTGCCCGAGGACCCGGCCGAGCCCGAAGGCGACACCGGCGCCGAGCACGGTGCCCGCCAGCGCGGTACCGAGCCCCAGTTGGGAGCCGAACAGGGCGCCGGCCGCCAGATTGAGCAGGGGCCGGGGCACGAACGCGACCGTGCACAGCCCGTACGCCACGCCGAACGCGACGGCCGCCGCCGCACCGCCGAGCTGGGGCGGCCAACCGTCCGCGAGCAGCCGCTGCGGCTCGAAGAGCAGCACGCTCGACGCGGCGCCGGCGAGCAGCACAAGCAGCAGGGAGAGCCGTGACCAGGGCGAGAGCAGCACTCTCAGGCAACGGGCGGACGCGCCGGCGCGTGCGGTGGTGAGGGCGGCGGGGACGGCGCCTGCCGGTTCCGCGGCGACGACCAGATCGGCCGAAGCGCCGAACTTGTCCGCCATGGACGGGAACGTGGCCTGGGGAGTGGCCGTGGCGGTGCCCCCAGAGCGGTTGGTGGCATCGGGCATTCGGCGACACTAACCGACGTATGTGTGTGATCGCCGTATGGTTCGTCTCATGGGCGTCACAGCTTGCGGAACGTCGGGTGCCTCGTTCGAGGTGCCGGACAGCGCGTTGGCCGACACCCTGATGGAGCGGCTCACCGTCGTCTATCCGGCCGCCGCCGACCCCGTACGGGCCGCGTCGACCCGCGCGTACATGAAGGGCATCGCCCCCTTTCTCGGGCTGGCGACACCCGAGCGCCGCGCCCTGTCCCGGACCGTGCTCCTGGACACCGGCCCGCCCGACGAGAAGGACTGCGTCGCGCTCGCGCTGCGCTGCTGGGCGCTGCCCGAACGCGAGTACCAGTACTTCGCCGTCGACTATCTGCGCCGCCATGTGACCCGCCTGTCCTCGGGTTTCCTGCCGGTGGCCCGGCATCTCGTCGCGACCGTCTCCTGGTGGGACACGGTCGACGCGCTCGCCGCGCACGTGGTCGGCGGGCTCGTGGCGGCCGACCCCGGGCTGCGGGCCGCCATGGACGTCTGGATCGAGGACGAGGACCTGTGGGTCGCCCGGACGGCCCTGCTCCACCAGCTCCGCTACGGACAAGACACCGACACCGGGCGGCTGTTCGCGTACTGCCTGCGACGATCCGGGGACTTTGACTTCTTCATCCGGAAGGCCATCGGGTGGTGTCTGCGCGAGTACGCGAAGACGGACCCACAGGCCGTACGGGACTTCGTGGCCGCGGAACGCGAGAGGCTGGCGCCGCTCTCGGTGCGCGAAGCCCTCAAGAACATCGGCCCCTGATGCCGACCCC
This sequence comes from Streptomyces sp. NPDC007084, assembly GCF_040703595.1. Classification (NCBI taxonomy): domain Bacteria; kingdom Bacillati; phylum Actinomycetota; class Actinomycetes; order Kitasatosporales; family Streptomycetaceae; genus Streptomyces; species Streptomyces sp. NPDC007084. The sequence goes on along the minus strand of NZ_JBEYFY010000044.1, from coordinate 25,448 downwards.
GGGCTCTCCGGTAACCTCCGCTGAATTCCCCTGAATTCCGCTGACTTCCGCGCCCTGGAGCACCGTTCAGGGCATGGCGGGGCCCCAAGGGCCTGGACGGGACGGGCACGAGCGCGGGCGCGGGCACGAACGCGGGCGCGGGCGCGGGCGCGGAAAACCATTCGACGTGGGCGGACGCGTCGGCGATGCTCTCCCCATGTTCCGGTACGCCTTCCTCCTCACGGCATCCGCAGTCGCGGATGCGCCGAAGGCTGCCGTCCAGACCATCGTGGCAGCCGTCGACGGCGCCCGAAGCTGACCCTTCCCGGATCGACCGGCGGACCCCGCAGGGGGAGGGTCGGTCACTCCTCGGGGTCCCCGCTCCGGCCCCCGCGCGCCGGAGCCATCACTCAGCTCCGCTGACACCGAAGAGGCTTCGAGGTACAGCCATGCCCAAGACGGCTTACGTGCGCACCAAACCGCACCTGAACATAGGCACCATGGGTCACGTCGACCACGGCAAGACCACCCTGACCGCCGCCATCACCAAGGTCCTCGCCGAGCGCGGCTCCGGCACCTTCGTCCCGTTCGACCGCATCGACCGGGCGCCGGAGGAGGCTGCCCGCGGCATCACCATCAACATCGCGCACGTCGAGTACGAGACCGACACCCGGCACTACGCGCACGTGGACATGCCCGGTCACGCCGACTACGTCAAGAACATGGTCACCGGCGCGGCCCAGCTCGACGGGGCGATCCTCGTCGTGTCCGCGCTCGACGGGATCATGCCGCAGACCGCCGAACACGTGCTGCTCGCCCGGCAGGTGGGCGTCGACCACATCGTCGTCGCCCTCAACAAGGCCGACGCCGGGGACGAGGAGCTGACCGACCTCGTGGAGCTGGAGGTCCGCGAGCTGCTGTCCGCGCACGGCTACGGCGGCGACGCGGTGCCCGTCGTACGGGTGTCCGGCCTCAAGGCCCTTGAGGGGGACCCGCGTTGGACCGCGGCGATCGAGGCACTGCTCGACGCGGTGGACACCTATGTGCCGATACCCGAGCGCTATCTCGACGCGCCGTTCCTGATGCCCGTCGAGAACGTGCTCACCATCACCGGACGCGGAACGGTCGTGACCGGTGCCGTGGAGCGCGGCACCCTCCGCGTCGGGGACCGGGCCGAGGTGCTCGGCGCCGGAGTCGACACGGTCGTCACCGGCCTGGAGACCTTTGGCAAGCCGATGGAGGAGGCGCAGGCCGGCGACAACGTGGCGGTGCTGCTGCGCGGGGTGCCCCGCGACGCGGTCCGCCGCGGGCACATCGTCGCGGCGCCCGGCAGCGTCGTCCCGAGCCGCCGTTTCACGGCGCGGGTCTACGTCCTGTCGACCCGCGAGGGTGGCCGTACGACGGCGGTGTCCACCGGATACCGGCCGCAGTTCTACATCCGCACCGCGGACGTGGTCGGTGACGTCGACCTCGGTGAGGTGGGCGTCGCCCGGCCCGGCGACACCGTCACCATGACGGTCGAGCTGGGGCGCGACGTCCCGCTGGAGGCGGGGCTCGGCTTCGCGATCCGCGAGGGCGGGCGGACGGTCGGCGCCGGAACGGTGACGTCGATCGGCTGAGCGGGCCGATTGACCGTCCCTGGGCCCGGCCGCCCGGGGTGGCCGAACGGTCACCCCGGCCGGCAGGCACCTGCCCGAATGGGCACTCGTCCGAGTGGGCGGGTGCCCATTCCGTGCTGGTGTTGGCGCCGGTGGCGTGCCGCGAGTGAGCAGCCGCCCGTTCGGTGTCGTCGCCGAGCGCGTGCCCAGGGCCGGAGACCGGATCGCCGTCATCAAGGGGCGGGCGCGCGCCGACCGGTCAGCGGCCGGGTCCCGGTCAGCGGCCCGGTTCCGCCGTGGGGCTCCCCGGGCGGCGGCACCGGTGGCAGGCCGCACAATGGAGCCGTGGACGAGCCGATACCCGTGACGCGGGACGTGGATCACGGGACCGCGAAGCTGATGCCCGACGTGGACCGCGAGCGGGCCTGGCTGCTGACCGTGGACGGCGCGCCCCAGTCGTACGTCGACCTGGACGAGCCCACGCACCTGGAGTTCGAGTACACGCGCCGGCTGGGGCACGTGCTCGACACGGTCGCGGAGCCGGGGCGGGCCCTGAACGTCCTGCACCTCGGTGGCGGGGCGCTCACCCTGCCCCGCTACGTCGCCGCCACCCGGCCCGGTTCACGGCAGGACGTGGTGGAGGCGGACCGGGGTCTGCTCGCGCTGATCGACGAGCACCTGCCGCTCCCGTCCGGCTCGGGCGTCACCCTGCACGCCGCCGACGCCCGGCACTGGATCGAGGCCGCGGCCCCTGACTCCGCGGACATCCTGATCGCCGACGTCTTCGGCGGTTCGCGCGTTCCCGCCCATCTGACGTCCACCGCCTACGCGCGGGCCGCCGAACGGGTCCTGCGCCCGGACGGCATCTACCTCGCAAATCTGGCGGACGCGGCGCCCTTCGCCTTCCTGCGCTCCCAACTCGCCACGTTCTCGACGGTGTTCGAGGAACTCGCCCTCATCGCCGAACCTGGCGTGCTGCGCGGCCGGCGCTTCGGGAACGCGGTGCTCGTGGCTTCCCACGGGCCGTTCGACACGGCGGCGCTGTCCCGCCGTACCGCCGCCGACGCCTTCCCCGCCCGGGTCGAACACGGTGCCGCGCTCAGGAGCTTCGTCGCCGGAGCCGTACCCGTCGGGGACGAGGACGCCGTCCCGTCACCCGAGCCGCCCGGCGGGTCCTTCCACATCGGCTGACGGGAGCTTCGCGTCGGCCGCCCGGCCGCCATCCGTACCGGCCGCCGGAACACCGCCGACCGGCGACCCGGCCTCCGCAACGAGCAGCCGGACCCCCTCGGACACGGACCCCGCTTCCGCGCCCACCAGCGGTACGCCGTCGGCCGGGGACACCGGGGTCCGCTGGGCCACCTGCCGGGTCCGCCGGGTCAGGTTCCGTACGTCCGGTACGCACAGCACCGCCGCCGTGACCAGCACGACCAGCGCGGAGCAGCCCCAGAGCGCGGAGGTGCGGCCGAAGGCCTGTTCGGCGGGGCCCGCGAGCGCCGTGGCCAGCGGGACCATCGCGACCGAGCCGAACCAGTCGTACGCCGACACCCGGGAGAGCTTCTCCTCCGGGATCTCCTGATGCAGCGCGGTCATCCACGACACGCCGAACACCTCTATCGCCAGACCGCTGACGAACATCACGGCGTACAACGGCCCCACCGGGACGGGTACCGCGAGCGCGGCGGCGGGCGCGGCGAGCGGGAACACGCACAGGGTGCCGGCGAGCAGCAGCCGCCGGGGCTTCCAGCGGGTCATCAGGAGCGCGCCGCCGACGGTTCCGGCGCCGAACGCGCCGAGGGCCAGCCCCCAGGGCCCCGGCCCGCCGAGACTGTCCCGGGCGACCAGCGGACCGTAGACCGCGTCCGCCGCGCCGACGACCGCGACGACCACGGAGAACTGGGCGACGATCGTCCACAGCCAGGGACGGCCGACGAACTCGCGCCAGCCGTCGCGGAGATCGGCGAGCAGTCCGCCGCCGGGTTCGCGGGGAGGTATGTGGCCGACGTCCAGGAAGGCGCGCAGGCCCCCGGCGACGGCGAACGCCACCGCGTCCACGGCGAGCACCCAGCCCGGCCCGATCACGGCCACCAGCGCCCCGCCGAGGGCGGCACCGCCGAGCCCCGCGCCCTGCATCGCCATCCGGAACACCGCGAACGCCCGGCCGGCCTGTTCGCCCTCCACGGAGGACATCAGCATGCCCTCGGAGGCGGGTCCGAAGAACGCCTGGCCGGTGCCGCCGAGCGCGGACAGCAGCATCATCTGCCACAACTGGGCGTGGCCGCCGAGGACCAGGAGGGCGAAGGCGCCCTGGGAGACGCAGTTGAGGGCGTTGGCGGCGACCATCACCCGGTGCCGCGGCAGCCGGTCCGCGACCGCGCCGCCGATCAGCAGGAACAGCACCAGCGGCAGCGTCCGCGCCGCCGCCACCAGACCGACGTCGCCGCCGTCGCCTCCCGCGTCGAGCACGGCGAACGCCGCGGCGATGAGCGCGCCCTGGCTGCCCAGGTTGGTGACGACCGCGGCGGCGGTCAGCAGGGTGTAGTTCCGGCCCGCCCAGGAAGGGCGTCGGGTGCGGCGGGGGAGGGCGGCGGGTGAGGTCACCCGGAGACTATCCCCGCCCGCCGCTCCACTTGCCAAACCGATTGCGTCTGCGTGCCGAGCCGGTTCCGTCTGCTTGCCGAGCCGGACCTGTTCGCTCGCCGAACCGGTTGCGTCCGCGTCGAGCAACCACCGCCGACCGCCGGAAGCGGGGGCTCGGTGCCCGGCGCGGGCGCCGTGGCCGGGGGCGCCCGCGGGCGGCGTGTGCGGCGTGTGCGGCCCGGACCAGGGGCTCAGGAACCGGTCGGCTCGCCGTGCAGCCGGACCGTGCTGAGGATCTTCCGCACGGTCGCGTCCGGGACCTCGTCCTTGACGCCCTTCGCGCCGTAGAACGTCCAGGACACGAAGTCACCCGCCGAGTTCTTGAAGGCGAACGTGGTCGCCTTGCCGTCGGAGTCGCACTTGCCCTTCTTCGGGACGCCCGCGGAGTACGTCGTCGCGACGCTGCCCGTGACCCCCGAAGCCGTGGTGTAGGACTCCGGCTTGCCGATCTTCAGCAGCTTCTTGGAGGCGTCCTTCTGGTCGGTGTACCCGCCGAAGACCCACCACGCCGAGTCGTTGCGCGCCACGTCGGCGGTGTCCTTGGCGCCGCTCTGGCCCTTGCTGCCCGCGGCGGCCAGCGACGTGTCACTGTCGTGGCCGTCGTGGTCGTCGTCGGACGTGCACCACTTCTCCTTGAGGAACGCGGGCGCGGACATGCCGATGAGCACGGAGCCGTCGCCCTTCTTGTCGTCCTCGAAGCCGATGAAGGTGCCCGGAGTCTCGACCTTCCAGTCCGCCGGCACGTCGAAGGCGGTGCCCCACTTCGGGTTCACCACGACCTTCCAGCCGGCGATCGTCGCCTTCTCGTCGTCGCCGCCGCGCGGGTTGTCGTCGCCTCCGCCGTCGCTCGCGCTGTCGCTCGGACTCGGCGCCGTCGAAGCGGACGCCTTCGGGGACTTGGAGGCGTCCCCGCCCGCGGTGTCGTCCTTGTCGCCACCGCCCAGGACGAGGAACGCGGTGACTCCGGCGGCGATCACCACGGCGGAGGCCGCGACGATCGCGGTGATCTTCGTCTTGTTGCCGCCGCCTCCGCCGCCGTTGCCGCCGGACGGCCGGGGTCCGCCGAGCGGGTCGGTCGGCGCCCCCCACTGCGGCTGCCCCGGCTGCGGCCCGTACGGGTTGGGCTGCTGATACCCCGGTTGCTGGTATCCGGGCTGCTGGTACGGGTTTGGCTGCTGGTACCCCGGCTGCTGGTACGGGTTCTGGTCCTGCGGGTTCTGCTCGCCCCCGGGCGGCTGCTGTCCTGGCCACATGGCCGGTAACGATAGAGGGGGTGGCGACCCGAGTGCCATGGCGGCCCCGTGAAGGTCCTGACGGGCAGGGCACTTGCCCCCTTTGCTCCGGGCTTGCGCCGGTGCCGGGACGAGGGCTGGTCAAGATTTGCTACCCGTGGGTAACATCAGGGTATGAGCGCAGACCAGATGACGATCGGCGAGATGCTCGCCGCGACCGTGCCGATGGCCCGGACCCTGAACCTCGACTTCGTGGAGACCTCTCCGGAGAAGGCCGTCGTGGCGCTCCCGGACCAGGGCGACTTCCACAACCACGTCGGCGGACCGCACGCCGGTGCCATGTTCACGCTGGGGGAGTCGGCCAGCGGGGCGATCGTCCTGGCCGCCTTCGGTGACCAGCTCTCCCGGGCCGTGCCGCTCGCCGTGAGCGCGGAGATCGCGTACAAGAAGCTCGCGATGGGTCCCGTCACGGCCACCGCCACGCTCGGCCGCCCCGTCGCGGAGGTCGTCGCCGAACTCGACGCCGGTCAGCGTCCCGAGTTCCCCGTCGCCATCGCGATCCAGCGCGCCGACGGAGCCGTGACCGGCGAGATGACCGTCGTATGGACCCTGCGTCCCAACGGCTGAGCCGCGCCTTTCATGCCGGGCCCTGATCGGGGAGTATGTCCTGATCGGGGCCCGCGGTCGTTCCAGGCGCTGCGGCGGGCCGTGGCCGGGCGCCGTGGCGGCCGTTCCGCGCGGTGCCGAGGCCGTTCGGCGGGCCGCGGCGGCCCTTGGTCGCGTGCGGTCCGGCGCTCGTCCGCGTGATCGCGCTGCCGCTCAGGCCGTCGCTCCGGGCTCGGCCGTGACGGCGGGCAGGGTGACCCCGGTGAGCCGCTCGGCCTCGGCCCAGAGGCGGGAGTTCGTGGCCGGGTCGAGTGCCCGGCGGGTGACGCGGGCCGTGGTCGTCGGGCCGACCAGGCCGAACCGGCCGCCCGGGCCGTAGTAGCCGCCGGCCACCGCGTCGGGGCTGGTCGCCGCGTACAGGATCGGCTCGGTGCCCTGCTCGACCTGCTGCTTGGGCAGGAAGTCCAGCGCGTTGAGCAGGGACCGCTTGGGCTTGTCCCGTCCGAGGCTCGCGCCCGCCGTCTGGAGGTTGGTGACGGTGTAGCCGGGGTGGGCGCCGGTGCTCAAGAGGTTCCAGCCGCGCTCGGCGGCCACGGCGGCGAGCTGACGGGTCAGGATGAGATCGGCCAGCTTGGACTGGGCGTAGGCCATGTTGGCGCTGTAGCGGCGGCGCTCCCACTGGAGGTCCGAGAAGTCGATCCGGCCGTAGTTGGCCGTGCCGCTGCTCATCGTGGCCACCCGGGGGGCGTCCGCCGCGAGCAGGGCGGGCAGCAGCCGCAGGGTGAGGGCGAACGGGCCGAGGAAGTTGCTGCCCATCTGGAGTTCGAACCCGTCCGCCGTGCTCATCCGGGTCGGCGGCGCCATCACGCCCGCGTTGTTGACCAGCAGGTCCAGCGGTGTGCCGTCGGCCAGGACGCCGGCCGCGAACTCCTCGACCGTGGCGAGGTCGGCGAGATCGACGCGGCGCACGTCGAGCCGGGCCCCCGGGTGGCGGGCGAGGATCTCGGCGCGGGCCTGCTCGCCCTTGGCGACCGTACGGACCGCCATGACCACGTGTGCTCCGGCGGCGGCGAGCCGTCGGGTGGCCTCCTTGCCGGTGCCGCTGTTGGCCCCGGTGACCACGACGAACTTCCCGGTCAGATCCGGAACGGTGTACATGGGAACTCCCTCGGCAGATGCAAAAGACCATCGGTCTCTTCTGTCTCCCGAACGTAGCAGACCAGCGGTCTGATAACAACAGACCGGGGGTCTGTAGTCTTGGGTCATGAGTACGTCCTTCCAGCGCGCCCGCAGCGAGGAACAGCGCGCGGTGCGCAAGCAGGCCATCCTCGACACCGCCGCCACGATGCTGACCGAGATGCCGGTCGCCCGGCTGAGCCTCAACGAGCTGAGCCGCCGCGTCGGGCTGGCCAAGTCGAACGTGCTGCGCTACTTCGAGTCCCGCGAGGCCGTACTGCTCGAACTCCTCGACGCCGCCGAGCGGGAGTGGCTGGGGGAGCTGGAGACCGAGCTGAGCGCGGCCGTCGACGGCGGCGCGTCCGTGGTCGAGCGCGGTGACCGGGTCGCCGCGTTGATCGCCTCGTCCCTCGCGGCCCGTCCGGTGCTGTGCGATCTCGTCAGCGCGCAGGCGGCGGTGCTGGAACGCAACGTCTCGCCGGTCGTCGCGGCGGAGTACAAGCACACCGCGATCGCCAACGTCGGCGTCCTCGCCCGGCTGGTCCGCGCGGGCGTGCCCGAACTCGGTGAGCGGGACGCCGGCCGGTTCGCCGCCGCCGCCCTCATGGTCGCCGGAGCGGCCTGGACGCACTCGCAGCCCTCCGCCGCGATGCTCGCCGCCTACGACGCCGACCCGCAACTGGCCGCCCTGCGGCTCGATTTCACCGCCGTCCTGCGTGAGACGCTCGAAATCCTCCTGGCGGGCCTGCTCGCCCGCCCGGGACGCGGCGACGCCTTCTGCGCGCCGGGGACCTGACCGGCGGACCCCGGCCGCCACGGGTGACGCGCTCGTCTTCACCGTGTGCGGCACCGGGCCGCACGAGCGGGCCCCGGTCCGGAGCGACCAGGTAGGCTTCCGGGCGGGTGCGCCGGGGGAAATGCGCGGGGTGACCGAGCGAGACGCAGCCGCCCGGGTCAGGTACAGCTCAACGGGAGGAACCGGCGTTGCACGTCCAGGAGTGGCTAGAGACGGTGCCCGCGGTCAGCATCTACGCGCTCGTGGCCCTGGTCATCGGCGTGGAAAGCCTGGGCATCCCGTTGCCCGGCGAGATCGTCCTCGTCTCCGCGGCCCTGCTCTCCTCCCAGCACGCGGGCATCAACCCGGTCATCCTCGGAGCGTGCGCGAGTCTCGGCGCGGTCGTCGGCGACTCCATCGGATACGCCATCGGCCGCAAGGGGGGCCGCCCCCTGCTCGCCTGGCTCGGCGCCAAGTTCCCACGGCACTTCAGCGAAGGCCATGTGGCGACCGCCGAGCGGTCGTTCCAGAAGTGGGGCATGTGGGCCGTGTTCTTCGGCCGTTTCATCGCCCTGCTGCGGATCTTCGCGGGACCGCTCGCGGGTGTGCTGCACATGCCGTACTGGAAGTTTTTGATCGCCAACGTCCTCGGCGGCGTCGTCTGGGCCGGCGGCACCACCGCGGTCATCTACTACGTCGGTGTCGTCGCCGAGTCCTGGCTGAAGCGCTTCTCCTGGCTCGGCCTGGTCGCGGCCGTGCTCATCGGCCTCGCCTCGATGCTGGTCGTCCGGCGCCGGGCGAAGAAGTCGGCGGCGGAGCACGAGACGGCCGAGCCGGAGCCCGTCCCCGCCGCCGAGTAGACGACGGAGCCGGAGCCCGTGCCCGCCGCCGAGTAGACGACGGAGCCGGAGCCCGTGCCCGCCGCCGAGTAGACGACGGAGCCGGAGCCCGTGCCCGCCGCCGAGTAGACGGCGGAGCCGGAGCCCGTGCCCGCCGCCGAGCAGCCCTCGGGAGGGGCCGCCTACTCGTGGATCTCGCGGTGCGCCTTGGCCAGTTCCACGTACAGCGTGCCGTTCAGGGTGATGCCCTCGCGCTCCTCGTCGCTGAGCTGACGCCTGACCTTGGCGGGCACCCCCGCGACCAGTGAACCCGGCGGAACCCGCATGCCCTGCGGCACCAGCGCCTGCGCGGCGACCAGCGAACCGGCCCCGATCACCGCCCCGTTGAGCACCGTCGCCCCCATGCCGATCAGACAGTCGTCCTCGACGGTGGCGCCGTGCAGCACGGCGTTGTGCCCGATGGAGACCCGCTCCCCGACGGTGATGGGGAAGCCGGGGTCCACATGGAGGCTGCAGTTGTCCTGCACGTTGCTGTCGGCGCCGATGACGATCGGCCCGCAGTCGGCGCGCAGCACCGCCCCGTACCAGGCGCTCGCGCCCGCGTGCAGCGTGACGTCCCCGATGACCACGGAGGTGGGCGCCACGAACGCCTCCTGGTCGACCTGCGGTTCCTTGCCGCCGATTCCCTTGATCAGCGCCTGCTGAGTCGTCACCGTGTCACCGTCTCGTCGTGTGATGTTGATGTCGCGTCGGATGGCGTCGCGATGCCGGTGGCATCGGCCGCAACGGCACCGTATGCCATCGTCCGCGCGCCCGGTGGGGCGAAGATCACAGCGGTACGGCGGCATCCGCGCACCCCGCGCTGAGTACCGTGAGCGGGTGCCCAGGAGCAGGAACACGTTCTCATCATGGCGGCGGCGTCTCGCGCAGCGGGCCGTCCACGCGGGCTGGGCCTGGGTGCAGCGCACGGGCGCGGTCACGGCCGAACACCCGGGACGGTTCCGCTTCGGCGCCATCGGCGCGGGCACCCGGCTGGCCTTCCCGCTGGGCACCGTCTTCGGGGAACCCTGGATCCACCTCGGCTCGCACTGCATCGTCGCGGAACAGGTCACGCTGACCGCCGGCCTGATGCCCGACCTCGATCTCGGCCCCGACCCGATCCTGCGCGTCGGCGACGGCGTCGTGCTCGGCCGCGGCAGCCATGTCATCGCGGACACGACCGTCACGATCGGCGGCGACTGCTACTTCGGCCCCTACGTCTACGTCACGTCCACGAACCATTCGTACGACGATCCGCACGAGCCCATCGGCAAGCAGTGGCCCCGGATGGAGCCCGTGGAGATCGGCCCCGGCTGCTGGATCGGCACCGGGGCGGTGATCCTGCCGGGCGCCCGGATCGGCCGGAACGTCGTGGTGGCGGCCGGCGCGGTCGTACGGGGTACGGTGCCCGACCATTCCGTGGTCGCCGGAGCGCCCGCGCGCGTCGTCCGGCGCTGGGACCCGGTGGCCGGCTGGCAGCCGCCGCTGCGGACCCCGCCGCCGGTGCCGATCCCCGACGGGGTGACCCCGGACCAACTCCTCGCGCTCTCCGGGCTGGACGAGGAAACCGTCGCCCGGCTGGCCGAGCTGGACCTCGACACGGCGGGCGCCCCGGGAGACGTAGCGGCGCAGACCGGGGACGTCCGCGCCGAGTCCTGAACGCCGGTCCACACCCGGCCTGCGGGTACCTGCGGGTACCTGCGGATACCTGCGGATACCGGCGGACAACTATGGCTACCGGTCACCCGAGGCTTGTCTGTCATCGGCCCTGGACCCGCGCGTGGCCGGCCGGTGGCCCGTCCGCGCCCGGCCGGTCGGCGGATCAGCCCGTCGCCAGCAGGACCGTGCCGACCAGGGCGAGGCCCGCGCCCGCCGCTTGCATCGCGCGCAGCCGCTCGCGGAGGAACCCGCGCGCGGCCAGGGCCGTGACCACCGGGTACAGCGAGGCGAGCACGGCGGCGACGGTGACCGGGCCGTGCTGGGCGGCGACCGAATACGTGCCGTTGGCCGCGACATCGGCGAGACCGACGAAGGCGAGCGCGGGCACGGACGCCCAGATGAAGCCGCCCTCGGGCAGCGCAGACGCGCCGCGCCGCACGGCCACGGCCAGCGCGGCGCCGCCGGTGGCGACGTTCGTCACGCGCTGCACGAACAGGGCGAGGAACAGTCCGGTGACCGACGAGGACGCCTCGGCTATCAGCGCGAACACCGTGCCGAACCCGGCCGCCGCGATCAGCGTGAGGAGGATCGCCTGCCGCTGCACGGGCGCCCCGCGCAGTTGGGGGCCGCCCGCGAGCACGACGCCGGCGACGGCGACCGCGATGCCCGCCACCTGGAGCAGCCCGGGACGCTCCCCGAGGAAGAGGCCCACACTGATCGGGACCGCGACCGCCAGTGAACCCAGCGGGGAGACCACCCCCATCGGGCCGAGCGCCAGCGCCTTGTAGAAGGAGAGCAGCGCGACCGGACCCACCAGGCCCGCCGCGAACGCGAACCAGAGCCGGGGCCCCGCCTCGGTCCACGCGCCGGTCACCACCACGATGGCGCCGAGCACCACCGCCGCGATCGACTGGGAGACGACCACCACCGTGAGGGCCGGGGTGCGGCGGGTCAGCAGGCCGCCCCCGAAGTCCGCCAGACCCCACAGGAGACTGGTGGCCAGGGCGAAGAGTGCTGTCACGGGGGGCCTCGCAGTACAGTTCGGTGAACGATCAGGTGCACCACACGATAGTTCGCCTGATTGAACCCTGTCATCCAAAATATTGGACGGAATGTGTCGGATCTCGACCTGCTGACTCAGTCCCTGGGGCGCAACGTCAAACGCTGGCGCGCCGAGCGCGGCTTCACCCTGGAAGCGCTCGCCGCCCGCGCCGGAGTCAGTCGCGGCATGCTCATCCAGATCGAGCAGGCCAGGACCAACCCCAGCCTCGGCACCGTCGTCAAGATCGGCGACGCGCTCGGCGTCAGCATCACCACCCTGCTCGACTACGAACAGGGGCCCCGCGTCCGGATCGTCCCCGCCGACCAGGCCGTACGCCTGTGGCACACCGACTCGGGCAGCTACAACCGTCTGCTGGCCGGCACCGAGGCGCCCGGCCCGCTGGAGATGTGGGACTGGCGGCTCATGCCGGGTGAGGGCAGCCCCTCCGACCCGCACCCCGCCGGCACCGTGGAACTCGTGCACGTCCTCGCCGGCGAGATGACGCTGACCGTGGACGGCGTCGAACACCGGGTCCCCCAGGGGGCGAGCGCCTCCTTCGAGGCCGGCACGCACCACGTGTACGCCAACAAGGGCGAGGTCCCGGTCGACATGGTCATGGCCGTGTCGGTACCACTGGTGCACTGAGCCGCGCGCCCGGCCTCCCGCCGTCGCCGGTCCACTGAGCCGCGCCCTCCCTCCCGGCACCGCCGGTGCGCCGAGCCCCGCCCCGGGTACCCGTCCGCCGGTCGGCGCGGGGGCTCGCGGTGCCCTTCTGCTCGCCTGCCGGACGCTCCCGTCCGGGCGGTCGGACCGGCTGTTAGCGTGCCGTCATGCGCGCACCGATCGGACACTTCGACCACGCCGTCCCCGCCCCCGACTGCCTGGACGACCTCACCCGCCCCGTCGCCGACGCCGTGCGGAGCTGGCGCGGAGCCACCCCCGCCGAGCAAATCGTCCACGTCGACACGAACCCCGAGTGGGCCGACACCGCCACCTTCGTCGAGCACTACGGCAAGGAACTGCTCGATCAGTCCGCCAACTGCGTGGTCGTCGCCGGCAAGCGCGGTGGCGAGACGACGCTGGCCGCCTGCGTCGTCCTGTCGGCCACCCGCGTTGACGTCAACGGCGTCGTACGCCGCCAACTCGGCGCCCGCAAAGCCTCGTTCGCCCCGATGGACACGGCGACCGGCGAGACCGGCATGGAGTACGGCGGCATCACCCCGCTCGGCCTCCCGGCCGACTGGCCGGTCCTGGTGGACTCGGCCGTCGTCGCGCTCCCGTACGTCCTGGTGGGCAGTGGCCGCCGCCGCGGCAAACTCCTGGTGCCCGGAGCCGCCTTCGCGGAACTGCCCAACGCGGTGGTGCTGGACGGGCTGGGGGTCGCCTGACCGGGCCCGACCGGGCGTCTGGCCGCATGGCCTGACCGCATGGCCTGATCGGCCGGCCTGACCAGACGGCCTGATCGGACGGTCTGATCAGACGGCCCGACCCTACGGGGTTCTACCGTCCGGGGTTTGGCGGCGCGAGGTCTGCCGTCCGGCCCGTTCAGGCGGTCGCGTGATGTGCCAGGCGCCCGTGCGGATCCGTCTCGCCGGGCAGGTGTTCCGGGTCGGCGTGGACGAGGGCCGCGGTCAGTTTCGGGATCGCGTGCAGCAGGGCGTGCTCGGCCTCGACGGCGATGGCGTGGGCCCGGCGCACGGTCGCCTCGCCGTCCACCACGACGGCGACCTCCGCGCGCAGCCGGTGTCCGATCCAGCGCAGCCGCAGCTCGCCCACGCCCCGTACTCCCGCCACATCGCGCACGGCCAGCTCGGCGCGGTCCACCAACTCCGGTTCGACCGCGTCCATCACACGCCGGAACACCTCGCGGGCCGCGTCGCGCAGCACCAGCAGGATGGCCGCCGTGATCGCCAACCCCACCAGCGGATCGGCGAGTTGCCAGCCGAGGGCGGAGCCGCCCGCGCCCAGCAGCACCGCGAGTGAGGTGAACGCGTCGGTACGGGCGTGGAGTCCGTCCGCCACCAGCGCGGCGGAGCCGATCTCGCGGCCCACCCGGACCCGGTGCCGGGCGACCCATTCGTTCCCGGCGAAGCCGATGAGCGCGGCGGCCGCCACCACCGGGAGGTGCCGTACAGGCTGCGGATCGAGCAGTCGGCCGACCGCCGCCCAGGCCGCGAACGCGGCGGAGGCGGCAATGGTCAGCACGATCACGACGCCCGCGAGATCCTCGGCCCGCCCGTAGCCGTACGTGAAACGGCGGGTCGCCGCCCGGCGGCCCAGCACGAACGCGACCCCGAGCGGTACCGCCGTCAGCGCGTCCGCCGCGTTGTGCACGGTGTCGCCGAGCAGGGCGACGGAACCCGACGCGGCCACAACGGCCGCCTGAGCCAAGGCTGTTGCGCCGAGGACGGCCAGCGACACCCACAGGGCGCGCATGCCGCGGACCGAGGACTCCAGCGCGGAGTCGACACGGTCGGCCGTGTCATGGGAGTGCGGGGCCAGGCCGTGGCGGAGCCGGTGAAGCCGCCGCGCCAGAAGGCCGGGGGAGCGGTGGCCGTGTGCGTCGTGTGCGTCGTGTGCGTCGTGTGAGCCGTGCGGGCTGTGGGTGCCGGGCGCGCCGTTCGCGTGCTCCTGGTGATGGTGCCGGTCGTGCACGGGCGTCCCCTTCCGGTGCGCGGGAGTGGACGCGCGGGCGCCCACGACGCCATTATGTGCGTATGAGCGCACGCATGCACCTGTCACCTGCGCACGATACGCATCCGCGCACGCCCGGCGAGGAGCAGTTCGCGCTCGCGGCCGAACTGCTCGCCCTGCTCGGTGACCGCACCCGATTGGCACTGCTGCACGCCCTGACCGGCGGCGAGGCGGACGTCACCACCCTGACGGAGGCGTGCGGGGCCGCCCGTCCGGCGGTCAGCCAGCATCTCGCCCGGCTCCGTCTCGCCGGGCTGGTCAACACCCGCAAGGACGGACGGCGGGTGATCTACTCGCTCGGCGACGGCCATCTGCGCCGGGTGGTCGACGAGGCGCTGAGCCTGGCCGACCACCGGCTGTCGGACCGTCCGGCGCACGACTGATCCAGGGGCACTCCCCGGGCGCGCCCGGCCTTTCAGGAAGCCGCCGGGCCGCCGGCCGGGATGGAGTCGTCCTCGCCCTCCTCCAGCAGGTTCGCCGCCGCGCCCACGATGCTCGGATCGGGCCGGCCGACGACCTCCTCGTCCTTGTCGGCGTAGGCGAACCGCGCCAGCACACTGCGCATCGCCTCGACGCGGGCCCGCTTCTTGTCGTTGCTCTTCACCACCGTCCAGGGCGCCTGTTCGGTGTCCGTCGCGCGGAACATGGCGACCTTGGCCGCCGTGTAGTCGTCCCAGCGGTCCAGCGAGGCCAGGTCCATGGGACTGAGCTTCCACTGCCGCACCGGGTCGACCTGCCGGATCGTGAAGCGGGTGCGCTGCTCGCCCTGGGAGACGGAGAACCAGAACTTGATCAGGTCCACGCCGTCGTCGACGAGCATCCGCTCGAACGCGGGCGCCTGCCGCATGAAACGGCGGTACTCGTCGTCGGTGCAGAAGCCCATCACCCGCTCCACACCGGCCCGGTTGTACCAGGACCGGTCGAACATCACGATCTCGCCCGCGGTGGGCAGATGCTCCACGTACCGCTGGAAGTACCACTGCCCGCGTTCCCGCTCGGTGGGCTTCTCCAGGGCCACCACGCGGGCGCCGCGCGGGTTGAGATGTTCGGTGAAGCGCTTGATCGTGCCGCCCTTGCCGGCCGCGTCCCGTCCCTCGAAGACGATGACGAGCCGCCGTCCCGTCTCCTTGATCCAGCTCTGCAGCTTCAGCAGTTCTATCTGCTGGAGCCGCTTGTGCCAGTCGTACTCCTTGCGCTCCATCCGCTGTTCGTACGGATAGTTCTCCCGCCAGGTGTCGACCGTGCTGCCGTCCGGCCGGATCAGTACCGGGTCGTCGTGGTCGCTGTAGTCGACCCGCATGCCTGCCAGCAGTTCCGTCATCCGGCCCTCCCTCTCTCGTGGCGCGCGTTCCCGTCGGCGCTCGTGGTGCGCGTTCCCCGTCGGCCGGGTTCCTCCCGCCGGGTCAGTGGAACTGCGGCACGATCAGATAGATCCCGTACGCCACCACGGCCGCGCAGGCCAGGAAGCAGAGCCCTGCCTGGGCGATCCCCAGGGCGTCGCCGCCCCGGGCACCGGTGTCGCCGTCGCCTTCGCGCCCGGCCTCGACCCGGGCGAGCCCGAGCACACCGAGGGCGAAGACGACGACCACGGCCACGGTGACGCCCGTGCTCACCGCGGCGACCTCGCCGAGTGCGGTCCAGTCGAGATGCATGTCCGGAACTCTCCCTGACTCAGGCGGCCGAGCCGACGCCGGCCGGCGCCGGGGTGCGGACGGAGACCTCGTGGTGGTCGTTGACGTTCGAGGCGTGCACCGGGTTGCGGCGCGAGGCGACGACGATGAACGACGCGACGGCCAGCGCGACGAGCGCGATCACCACCGTGCCGAAGGTCCCGCCGTGCTTCACCACGCTCGCCGACACACCGCCGACCAGCGCGGCGGCCGGCAGAGTGACCAGCCAGGCGACCGCCATGCGCCCCGCGGTGCCCCAGCGCACCTCGGCCAGCCGCCTGCCCAGTCCGGCGCCGAGAATGCCTCCCGAGCAGACCTGGGTGGTGGAGAGCGCGAAACCGAGGTGGGCCGAGGTGAGGATCACCGTGGTGGACGCCGCCTCGGCCGCGAAGCCCTGCGGGGACTGGATGTCCGTCAGGCCCTTGCCCATGGTGCGGATGATCCGCCAGCCGCCCAGATAGGTGCCGAGCCCGATCGCCAGACCCGCCGAGGCGATGACCCAGACCGGCGGCCCGGCGTCGTGGCCGAGCGCACCCGCCGAGATGAGGGTCAGCGTGATGACCCCCATCGTCTTCTGCGCGTCGTTCGTGCCGTGCGCCAGGGACACCAGGGAGGCCGAGGCGATCTGGCCGAGCCGGAAGCCCCTGGTCACCGACTTCTCCCGGGCCCGCGCGGTGATCCGGTAGGCGAGGTAGGTGGCCAGCAGCGCGGCGAGACCCGCCACGACCGGCGACGCCACCGCGGGGAGCAGGATCTTCTCGACCACCTTGTCGAAGTGGACGCCGTTCGCGCCCGCGCCCACCCACACGGCGCCGATGAGGCCGCCGAACAGGGCGTGCGAGGAACTGGACGGAAGCCCGAGCAGCCACGTCAGCAGGTTCCAGAGGATCGCCCCGACCAGACCCGCGAAGATCATGCCGGGTGTGACGAGGGTGTCCTCCACGATCCCGCCGGAGATCGTCTTGGCCACCTCGGTGGACAGGAACGCGCCGCCCACGTTCAGAACACCGCTGATGAGGACCGCGGTTCGGGGCTTGAGGGCACCGGTCGCGATGGACGTGGCCATCGCGTTCGCCGTGTCGTGGAAACCGTTGGTGAAATCGAAGGCCAGAGCCGTGACGATGACGACCGCCACGAGGAACGTGATGTGGTCCATTCCCCGATGAAAGCAATCGCAGGCGTACGAGAGGAGAACCGGAGGCAAAGCGCACGCATGCCCGAGTCGAGGCGGACGTGCGGATGCGGCGTATCGGGCGGCGACCGCACGCGCCGATATCTCCGGCCGCGTACTCCGGTGTCTCTGACCACGTCCGGCGGTACCTCCTCTGACCACGTACGTCGATATCTCTGACTACGTCCGGTGGCATGTCCTCTGACCACGTACGTCGGTATCTCTGACCACGTCCGGTGGCACCTCCTCTGACCACGTACGCCGGCATCCCTGATGGGCCATCAAACGACTTGCCCGGCGACCGGCGCGTTGATCAGGATGGCGGCCATGCCTGCCTTCACCGCCCCCGATGGGACCCGGCTCGCCCACCACAGCAGGGGCGAGGGCGCGCCGCTGCTCTGCCTGCCCGGCGGACCGATGCGCGCCTGTGCCTACCTCGGTGACCTCGGCGGGCTGACGCGGCACCGCCGGCTGGAACTGCTCGACCTGCGCGGCACCGGTGATTCCGAACGCCCGGCCGACCCGGCGACGTACCGCTGCGACCACCAGGTGGCCGACGTCGAGGCGTTCCGCAATCACCTCGGACTCGACCGGGTCGATCTGCTCGCCCACTCGGCGGCCGGCGACCTCGCTCTCCTGTACGCGGTCCGCCACCCCGAACACGTGCGCTCCCTCACCCTGGTCACCGCCCGGGCCAGGGCGCTCGGCGTCGACTTCACACCGGGACACCGCGCCGAAGCGGCCGAACTGCGCGCGGCGGAACCCTGGTTCGGGGACGGGCGCGAGGCGTACGGGCGGATCTGGGCCGGCACCGCGAGCGACGCGGACTTCGACGCCGCCACGCCTTTCTTCTACGGCCGGTGGGACGACACCGCCCGCGCGCACGCCAAGAGCGAGGCCGGCCAGACCAACGAGGAGGCCGCCGGCCGCTATGCGACGGCGGAGGCCTTCCGGCCCGCCGCCGCCCGCGCGGTGGTCGCCACCTGGGACGTGCCGGTGCTGCTCGTCTCGGGCGCCCTGGACAGCGGCCCGCTGCCACGTGTCGCCGCGACCGTGGCGGACCTGTTTGCCCGGGCCGAGTCGGCCGTGATCCCGGGGGCCGGACACTTCCCGTGGCTCGACGATCCGCGGCTCTTCACGGAAACGGTCGCCGGGTTCCTCGACCGCCAGGAGTGAACGGGCCGTAGGGCATGTCGTTTGGATCATGTGGCGGGCCGAGCGGGGCATCCCGGTGCCACCTGATCCAAAGACACGCCCTAGCGCAGGCGCAGATCGACCCATTCCGCCGACTCGCCCGGCAGGACGTACCGCTCGATTTCCACGAAACCGTGTTGCCGGGCGAAGCGCAGTCCGGGCTCGTTGGCCGCGAGGACGACCGTCTCGATCGTCTCGGCGCCCAGCGCCCGGGCCCGTTTCAGACTCCGCGTGTACAGCTCCTCGCCGAAGCCCCGGCCGCGGTGGCCGGGTAGGACGCGAGCGATGACGGTCGCCGTCGTGCTGCCGTCGGCCGGTGGACGAACGGTCGTGCAGCCCACCAGGACGTCTCCGAGGTAGGCGACCGCGAGCCGATTGCGCCGGACCCGCTCGCGCACCTCGTCCAGTGACAGCGCGGCGGGCGGGACGGTCACGTTGTGCACGTGCCGCCAGTCCGCGAGGCGGGCGTCGTCGTCGGGTTCTGCGATACGGAGGGTGGGCACCGGGGCAGCAAACCCGGGCGGGCCGCCCGGCGTCAACGGTGTTTCCGCGCCCAGTCCCGGTTCGGCGCTGTCCGGCTCAGTTCGGTCCGGTACAGCCCGGTCGGGTTCGCGCCGGGGCGGTCCGGTTCAGCCCAGTCTGGGGATCTCGATCGCCGGGCAGCGGTCCATCACCATGTCGAGCCCGGCCGCACGCGTCCGCTCGTAGGCGCCCTCGTCGATGACGTCGAGCTGGAACCACACACCCTTGGCCCCGATGGTGACGGCCTCGTCCGCGACCGCGCCGGCCAGCTGGCTGTTGACGAAGACGTCCACGACATCGACCTCGAAGGGGATGTCCGCCAGGGACGCGTACCCCTTCTCCCCGTGGACCGTCTCGGCCTTGGGGTGCACCGGCACGATCCGCTTGCCGAAGCGCTGGAGGACCGCGGCGACCCCGTAGGCCGCGCGCTGCTGGTTCGAGGAGAGTCCGACGACCGCCCAGGTGTCGCCCAGCTCGGTGAGGATCTTGCGGATCGTTGCCTGGTCGCCGTACACGCTCGGTCTCCCCTTCGTCCCTGACATGAGTGCTCGGCCGTCCAGCCGCTCACCAGGCCCAACGGCTCGCCTCCCGCCAAGATTCCCAGCACGGCGAACGGCGGCCGGGCAGGCCGCCGGAAGGCCGGAGAAGCCGGACGCGCCTCGAAGCCGCCGTCCCCGTCGCAATACCGCCACCTCCCCGCACCCGCCCGCTCGCCGACCTAGGCTCGCCCCGTGCTCCGTATCCTCGACGCCCGTACGGGCGAACTCATCGACGCCGCCCGTGCCCCGCGCGGCCTGGTCAGGGTCCACGCGCGCGTGGACAGGTTCGACGCCACCGGGCTGCGGGTGCTGACCTGCGCCGACGTCCTGGTGCGGGCCCTGGAGACCGGCAGCAACCCCGTCTGGGCCACGCTCACGTCCGCGGTCGAAGCGGCGGACGCGGACGAGCTGCGAAGGAGCGCCGCCGGGCTCGGCATCCGGCCCTTCGAGGAGCACCACGACGCGAGTACGGGACCCGAGGCGACCCGGACCATCGAGGTGCTGGCCGCGGACGGTACCGGCACAGGTGCCGTCCGGTTCGAGGTGGCCCCGGTCGAGACGGACGCGGGCCCGGTTCCCGCTCGACGGGACCCGACCGACCTGCGCCTCGCCCTGCTCGCACTCCGCAGGGACCAGCCGCTCCGGCTCGACGCGGCGGCGCTGGCCGAGGCCGGGACCACGCTGAAGCGCTGGCGCGCCGCCGTCGCCGGATGGGCCACCAGACCGTCCAAGCCCGTCCCCGACGACGTACGCCTGCGGCTGCGCACCGCGTGGGAGGACGACCTCGACATCCCCGCCGTGCTGGACGTACTGCGGTGGATGGAGACCTCGGACGTCGCGGAAGGCGCCCGCTTCGAGTCCTACGCCTACGCCGACCGGCTGCTCGGCCTGGAACTCACCCGCGAGATCGGATCGGCGTCGTGAGGCGGCGCTCCCCGGCGGGCCCCCGGCGCAGACTCGTCGTGCTGCGGCACGCCAAGTCCGCGTATCCGGCCGGCGTCCCCGACCACGACCGGCCCCTCGCCCCGCGCGGCCTGCGCGACGCGCCCGCGGCGGGCCGCGCCCTGGCCGCCGCCGACTGGGTCCCCGACCTCGCGCTCTGCTCCACCGCCGTCCGCGCCCGGCAGACCTGGGAACTCGCCGCCCAGCAGTGGGGCACGCCGCCACCGGCGCGGTTCGACGGACGGCTGTACGGGGCGGACGTGCCCGAGCTGCTGGAAGCGCTGCGTGAAGTCCCCGAGCGGGTCAGGACGCTGCTGCTCATCGGGCACAACCCCGGCCTCGAGGAGCTGATCCTCGCGCTCGCCGGGGACGGTTTCGACGACACGCTGGACCAGGTCCGCACGAAGTATCCGACCTCGGCCGTCGCTGTCCTCGTCTGGCACGGCACGAGCTGGCACGAACTCGCTCCCGCGTCGGCGCTGTTGACGGATGTCACCGTGCCGCGCGGCAAGAAGGCGTGATCTTCCGGGGACGCTGATTCCTCCTGGCAGCCCCGTGGCGTCCGACCGGCGACCGGGGCCTGTGCCCGGCGACCGGCGCTCGACGACCGGCGGCCTGTGCCCGGCGCCCGGCGCTCGGCCCTCGGCGGCAGCCTGTGGGCGGCGTCCCGCACGCGCGCGTGCAGCGCATACGCTGGGGTGATGCAGGACGAGTACCGCACAGTGGCCCGCGCGGGTGTGCACGAGACCGAGATCAACCGCTCCCGTTTCCTGTGCGCCCTCGCCCCGGCCGCCACCGAGCAGGAGGCCCAGGACTTCATCGCAGCCGTCCGCAAGCGGCACGCCGACGCGACCCACAACTGCTCCGCCTACGTCATCGGAGCCGACGCGGCCGTGCAGAAGGCGAGCGACGACGGCGAACCCGGCGGCACGGCAGGCGTCCCCATGCTCCAGATGCTGCTGCGCCGCGACATGCGCTACGTCGTCGCCGTCGTCACCCGCTACTACGGCGGGGTCAAGCTGGGCGCGGGCGGACTGATCAGGGCGTACGGCGGCTCGGTGGGCGAGGCGCTGGACGAGCTGGGCACCATCACCCGCCGCCGGTTCCGGCTGGCCACGGTCACCGTCGACCACCAGCGGGCCGGCAAGGTGGAGAACGACCTGCGCTCCACCGGGCGCGAGGTGCGTGATGTTCGTTACGGCGAGGCGGTGACCATCGAGATCGGGCTGCCGGACGCCGACGTGGACGCTTTCCGCGGCTGGCTGGCCGATGTGACGGCCGGGACGGCCGAGTTCGAGCTGGGCGGCGAGGCCTACGGAGACGTGTGACAGTTGGGAAGCAGTCGGATCGAATGGGGTGAAACGGTCAACTGTGCCGACGGTCATGACGGGCTGATACGGGAGTAACCGCCCGTGATGTCAGACCCGGCCGTTACCCTTCGGGGATCATGAGGCTCCTGCACACTTCCGACTGGCATCTGGGCCGGGCGTTCCACCGGGTGAACATGCTCGACGCCCAGGCCGAGTTCATCGGCCATCTCGTCGCCACCGCGCGTGAGCGCGAGGTGGACGCGGTGGTCGTCTCGGGAGACGTGTACGACCGTGCCGTCCCACCGCTCGCCGCCGTCCAGCTCTTCGACGACGCCCTGCACCGACTGGCCGCCCTCGGAGTCCCCACGGTGATGATCTCCGGCAACCACGACTCCGCGCGGCGCCTCGGTGTCGGCGCGGGCCTCATCGACCGGGCCGGCATCCACCTGCGCACGGACGCCGCCGCCTGCGGCACCCCCGTCGTGCTCACCGACCGGCACGGCGACGTCGCCTTCTATGGGCTGCCCTATCTCGAACCGGCCCTGGTGAAGGACGAGTTCGGCGTGGAGAAGCCGAGCCACGAAGCCGTGCTGGCCGCCGCCATGGACCGGGTCCGCGCCGACCTCGCCACCCGCGCCCCGGGCACCCGCTCCGTCGTCCTCGCCCACGCCTTCGTCACCGGCGGCGCGGTCAGCGACAGCGAGCGGGACATCACCGTCGGCGGGGTCGCCTCCGTGCCCGCCGCGGTCTTCGACGGCGTCGACTACACCGCCCTCGGCCATCTGCACGGCAGCCAGGCCATCAGCGAGCGAGTCCGCTACTCCGGCTCCCCGCTGCCGTACTCCTTCTCGGAGGCCGACCACCGCAAGAGCATGTGGCTGGTGGACCTCGGACCGGACGGCTCCCTGGACGCCGAGCGGATCGACTGCCCCGTCCCGCGCGGCCTCGCCCGACTCCGCGGACATCTGGAGGACCTGCTCGCCGACCCCGGCCTCGCCCGCCACGAGGACGCCTGGGTCGAGGCCACCCTCACCGACCCGGTGCGGCCCGCCGACCCCATGGCCCGGCTGACCGAGCGCTTCCCGCACACGCTCAGCCTCGTCTTCGACCCCGAGCGCGGCCCGCAGGACCCCGACGTCTCCTACGCCCGCCGGCTGGCCGGCCGCAGCGAGCAGGAGATCGCCGAGGACTTCGTCGCCCACGTGCGCGGCGCGGGGCCCGACCCGAGGGAACAGGCCGTACTGCGGGACGCGTTCGACGCCGTCCGCGCGGACGAGACCGTACGGGAGACGGCCCGATGACAGCCCGCCCGCGCGTACGGGCCCGTATGGGAGACCACGGCGTGAGAGCCTGCCCGCCGGCAGCCCGCCCCCGCCGACGATCCCGAGCCGGAGATCACGCGGTGGCAAGCCGTCTGGTGACAGCGCGGCCGGTGACAGCACGCTCGTGCCCGCGCAGGGGCGCCCGCCCGGACATCGAGAGGACCCGATGAGGCTGCACCGTCTGGACATCACCGCCTTCGGCCCCTTCGGCGGCACCCAGCGGGTCGACTTCGACGAGCTGTCCGCCGCCGGGCTCTTCCTGCTGCACGGTCCGACCGGCGCCGGCAAGACCTCCGTCCTCGACGCCGTCTGCTACGCGCTGTACGGCGCCGTCCCGGGTGCCCGGCAGAGCGGCCAGGGCCTCGGCCTGCGCAGCGACCACGCGGCCCCCGCCACCCGCACCGAGGTCCGCCTCGAACTCACCGTCTCCGGACGCCGCCTGGAGGTCACCCGGCAGCCACCCTGGGCACGCCCCAAGAAGCGCGGTAGCGGCACCACCACCGAGAAGGCACAGAGCTGGCTGCGCGCCTACGACTCCGCCGCAGGCGTCTGGACCGACCTCAGCCGCTCCCACCAGGAGATCGGCGAGGAGATCACCCAACTGCTCGGCATGAGCCGCGAGCAGTTCTGCCAGGTCGTGCTGCTGCCCCAGGGAGACTTCGCGCGGTTCCTGCGCGCCGACGCCGAGGCCCGTGGCAAGCTGCTCGGCCGGCTCTTCGACACCCAGCGGTTCGCCGAGGTGGAGAAGCGCCTCGCCGAGCGGCGCCGGGCCACCGAGGCCGAAGTGCGCACCGGGGACGCCGCGTTGCTCGCCGACGCGCACCGTATGCACCAAGAGGCCGGCGACACCGCCGAGGAGCCGTTCCCCGAACCGGCGCCCGGCGATCCGGGGCTCGCGGAAGCCGTGCTGGCCTGGGCGGCGGTGGCCCGCAGCACCGCGCGGGAGCGGCTGACCATCGCCCACTGCGCGCGCCGCGCCGCCGAAGCGGCCCAGGCGGCGGCGGACCGCGAACTGGACGACGTACGCGAACTGGACCGCCTCCAGCGCCGGTTCACCGAGGCGCGGGAGCGGGCCGCGCGCCTGGAGGAGCGCGCCGACGCCCACCTGGAGGCCCGGGCGCGGATGGAGCGCGCCCGCAAGGCCGAGACGGTCGCCCCCGCCCTCGACCTGCGCGAGGCGGCCGAGGCCGAGCACCGGCGGGCCGCCGCCGCGGAGGCACGCGCGCGTGCCGACCTGCCGGACACCTTCGCGGGCGCCGGAGCCCCGGGACTCGCCGCCGCCGCACGCAAGGCCGCCGAGGAACTGGGCGGCCTCGAAGCGGGCCGCCGCGCGGAGCGCCGCCTCGCCGAACTGGCCGTGGAGCGCGACGCCCTGGACCGCCAGGAGCGGGCCGACGAGGACGTCCTCCAAGAGGCCGTGAGCTGGCTGGCCGACTGGGAGACCCTGCGTACCGGCATCGAGGCGCGGATCGAGTCCGCGCAGGAGGCCGCCGCCCGCGCCGAGCAGCTCGGCGTCCAGCGCGACCCGGCGATCAAGCGGCTCCGCGCGGCCCGCCAGCGCGACCAGTTCGCCCGGGACACCGAGGACGCCCACGCGCGGGCGATCGCCGCGCGCGAGGCGGCGGCCGAGGCCCGCACCCGCTGGCTCGACCTGAAGGAACAGCGCCTCCAGGGCATCGCCGCCGAACTCGCCGCCCAACTGGTGGACGGCGAGGCCTGTGCGGTCTGCGGCGCCACCGAACACCCCGCCCCCGCCCGGAAGATCACCGGACACGTCGACCGCGAGACCGAGGAGCGCGCCCTCGCCGCTTACCAGCAGGCCGACGACCAGCGCGCCACCGCCGAGCGGCTCCTCGGCGGCGTCCGCGAGGCCCTGGCCGCCGCGTCCGCCGAGGCCGGAGACGCGCCGACCTCCCAACTAGCCCAAGAAGTCGAGGAATTGGAGAGACTTCTCGGTCGGGCGCGGGAGGCGGCCTCCGGGCTGCACGCCGCGCGCGAGGCCCGCGAGCAGGCCGAACGGGAGCACCTGCGGCGGCTGACCTCCCAGCAGGACGCCGCCGGCCGGGTCGCCTCCCGTGCCTCCCACAGAGACGCCCTCGACCGGGAAAAGGCTTCGCTGGAGGGGCAGTTGGAGCAGGCGCGCGGGGCCGCCGCGAGTGTGGCGGCGCGGGCCGGGCAGCTTGAAGGACGGGCCGCGCTGCTCTCCACGGCAGCCGAGCGCGCCCGCGCGTCCGAGGACACCGCGCGGCGCCTGAAGGACGCCGACGCCCGCCTCGCCGACGCCGCCTTCCGCGCCGGGTTCGACACCCCGCAGGCCGCCGCCGACGCGCTGCTCGACGACGAGGCCCACCGTGATCTCCAACGCAGTCTGGATGCCTGGCAGTTGGAGGAGTCCACCGTACGAGCCGTACTCGCCGAGCCCGACACCGCCGACGCGGCCCGCCGCCCGCCCGCCGATGTGCCGGCCGCCGAGCGCGCCGCCGAGGCGGCCGGGCGGCG
>NZ_JBEYFY010000043.1:32802-53051 GCF_040703595.1 Streptomyces sp. NPDC007084 | reverse complement strand
GCGGAGCCGGGGGTGCGGGCGGGCCGCGCCGCCCGCCCGGCCCGGGGTTCACACCGCCCACGGGCGGGGTTCGCAGGGCCACCGGGCGGGGTTCACGGGGCCACCGGATGGGGAGGACGCGCCTCCGGCACCGGCCCGCGCCGGCCGGTGCGGGAGGCGCGCGGGGGGTCGTACAGATTCCGTGGAGATTACGGACCGGAAACCTACGGAACCGTAAGCGATTCTGTCCGGCCCTTCCCCTTGTGGGGGCATTTCCCGAGCTGACCAGTGCGGACGCCGCGCCCCTCGGCGGTTCGAGCCCCCTCCCGTCCGGTCGCGGCGTGGGGTAGCTTTCACGGCGCTGTGCGGAGCGCCAGAGGAGCGGTATTGCGCGAGTTCACCAACCCCCCGTTGGCGTCGGCGCCGCCGGTGGGCGGCCTGGCCGACGTCGTCTTCGAGCATGCCCGGGAGGACCCGCTGCGCATCGCGCTCGGCCGCAAGGACGAGCGGGGGGAGTGGCGTGACGTCACCGCCGCCGAGTTCCGCGACGAGGTCCTGGCGCTCGCCAAGGGCCTGCTCGCCCGGGGCGTCCGGTTCGGCGACCGTGTAGCCATCA
Organism: Streptomyces sp. NPDC007084; assembly: GCF_040703595.1. NCBI lineage: Bacteria > Bacillati > Actinomycetota > Actinomycetes > Kitasatosporales > Streptomycetaceae > Streptomyces > Streptomyces sp. NPDC007084. Next base: position 52,456 of record NZ_JBEYFY010000043.1, on the reverse strand, counting down.
TGTGCCGCACCCGCTACGAGTGGACCCTCTTCGACTTCGCGCTGTGGACGATCGGCGCCCAGGTCGTGCCCGTCTATCCGACGTCCTCCGCGGAGCAGGTCTTCTGGATGCTGCACGACGCGCAGGTCTCGGCGGTGATGGTCGAGCACGAGGACCACGCGATGACCATCGCCACGGTCGTGGACCGGCTGCCCTCGCTGCACCAGCTCTGGCAGCTCGACGCGGGCGCGGTGCAGGAGTTGTACGAGGCGGGGGCGCACATCGACGACGACGTGGTGCACCGGCACCGCCGCGCCGTCACCCCCGAGTCGACCGCGACGGTCATCTACACCTCGGGCACCACCGGGCGCCCCAAGGGCTGCGTCCTGTCGCACGCGAACTTCATGTTCGAGGCGGACACCGTCATCGAGCGCTGGGAGCCGGTCTTCCACTCCCGGCGCGGCGACGAGGCGGCCACCCTGCTGTTCCTGCCGCTCGCGCACGTCTTCGGGCGCATGGTGCAGGTGGCCGCGGTGCGCGGCCGGGTGAAGTTCGGGCACCAGCCGCAGCTCAACGCCGCCGCGCTGCTGCCGGACCTGGCCGCCTTCCGGCCGACCTTCTTCCTGGCCGTCCCGTACATCTTCGAGAAGGTCTTCAACGCCGCGCGCCGCAAGGCGGAGAAGGAAGGCAGATCGGGGCCCTTCGAGAAGGCCGTCGACGTGGCCGTGCGCTACGCGGACGCCATCGAGTCGAAGGCCTGGGGCATCGGCCCCGGCCCCTCCGCGAGCCTGCGCATGCAGCACCAGGTGTTCGACAAGCTCGTCTACTCCAAGGTGCGGGCCGCGATGGGCGGCCGGGTCAAGCACGCCATGTCGGGCGGCTCGGCGATGGACCGGCGGCTCGGCCTGTTCTTCGCGGGCGCGGGCGTCGTCATCTACGAGGGGTACGGGCTCACCGAGTCGACGGCCGCCGCGACCGCCAACCCGCCCGAGCGCACCCGGTTCGGAACCGTCGGCCAGGCCATCCCGGGCACCACCGTGCACATCGCGGACGACGGCGAGATCTGGCTGAACGGCGGCAACGTCTTCCAGGGCTACCTGAACAACGACAAGGCCACCGACGCGGCCCTGCACGACGGCTGGCTCGCCACCGGTGACCTCGGTTCCCTGGACGACGACGGCTACCTCACGATCACCGGGCGCAAGAAGGAGATCCTGGTGACCTCCGGCGGCAAGAGCGTCTCGCCGGGCGTGCTGGAGGAGCGGGTCCGCGACCATCCGCTGGTCGCCCAGTGCATCGTGGTCGGCAACGACCGCCCGTACATCGCCGCGCTCGTCACCCTGGACTCCGAGGCGGTCGAGCACTGGCTCCAGATGCGCGGCAAGCCGCGGCTCTCCCCCGGCGACCTGGTGCGCGACGCGGACCTGGAGACCGAGGTGCGGCGCGCCGTGGTCGCCGCGAACACCCTGGTCTCGCAGGCCGAGTCGATCCGTACGTTCCGGATACTGGCCCACCAGTTCACCGAGGAGCACGGGCTGCTGACGCCGTCGCTGAAGCTGAAGCGCCGGGCGATCGAGAAGGCCTACACGGCCGAGGTCGAGGCGCTGTACCAGGCGTAGCCGCGCGGGTGTCACGGCGGCCGGTCCCCGGGGGGGGGGCGCGGTGCGTCTTTCGGCCAATCCGTATTTCACAGGAGCGCGGGCCGGGTCAGGAATGCATCACGGGCCGTGATCGTTGACGATGGCTGTACCACCCGACGACTGAAGGATCGAGAGCTCGTGAGCAAGGTCCCCCCGATCATCCTGAACAACGGCGTCGAGATGCCCCAGCTCGGCTTCGGAGTCTGGCAGGTGCCGGACGACGAGGCGGAGCGGGCGGTCGCCACCGCGCTGGAGTCCGGGTACCGCAGCATCGACACCGCGGCGATCTACGGCAACGAAGAGGGCACCGGCAAGGCGATCGCCGCGTCGGGCGTCCCCCGCGAGGAACTCTTCGTCACCACCAAGCTCTGGAACAGCGACCAGGGGTACGAGTCCGCCCTGCGCGCCTTCGACATCTCGCTGGAGAAGCTCGGCCTGGACTATGTGGATCTGTATCTGATCCACTGGCCGCTGCCGTCGCGCGGCACGAACATCGACTCGTTCAAGGCGTTCGAGAAGATCTACGCCGACGGTCGCGCCAAGGCCATCGGCACGTCCAACTTCCTGCCGGAGCACCTGGCGAAGCTGATCGAGGAGACGTCCGTCATCCCGGCCGTCAACCAGATCGAGCTGCACCCGCACCTCCAGCAGCGCGCGGCCCGCGAGTTCCACGCGGAGCAGGGCATCACGACCGAGGCCTGGTCTCCGCTGGGCCAGGGCAAGGGCCTTCTGGAGGTGCCGGCGATCGTCGCCATCGCCCAGAAGCACGGGCGCACCCCCGCCCAGGTCGTGCTGCGCTGGCACATCCAGCTCGGCAACGTCGTGATCCCCAAGTCCGTGACCCCGTCGCGGATCAAGGAGAACATCGACGTCTTCGACTTCTCGCTGGACACCGAGGACATCGCGGCCATCTCCGCTCTGAACGAGGACCGCCGCCTGGGTCCGGACCCGGCCACCTTCGACATCGGCTGACCGGCCCACCCCGGCCAACGCCGTCGGCCCGGACGCTCTGCGTCCGGGCCGACGGCGTTTTCACCGTGCGGCGCGGGGGCGCCCACGGCCGGCGGCCGGTGTCACAGGCCGCCCCACCGGTCGTCGAGCGACAGCAGGAGCTTGCGCAGGAGCCCGTTGAACTGCTCCAGCTCCTTCTCGGAGAGGCCGCTGAGCAGTTCGCGCTCGCGTGCCACATGCCCTTCCACAACGTTGTCAACGAGGGCGAGCCCCTCCGCGGTGAGCGAGATGAGCAGCCTCCGGCGGTTCTCGGGGTCCGTCTGCCGGGTGACGAAGTTGCGGGCGACCAGCCGGTCGACGCGGTTGGTCACGGCCGGCGAGCCGACCATCGTGGTGGCCACCAGATCCTTGGGGGTCAGGGTGTACGGCGGGCCGATCCGGCGCAGCGTGGCCAGCACGTCGAACTCCCAGGGCTCCATGCCCACGCTCGCGAAGTAGTCCTTGATGCCGCGCTCCACCAGCCGCGACGAGCGCGAGAGCCTGCCGACCGGCCCCATCGGGGACACGTCGAGGTCGGGGCGCACCTCGGCCCAGTGGGCGAGGAAGTCATCCACGGCGTCCGGTGTCATGAGGTGATCCCTTCCGTGTGGCAAGCACCACGACAATTCGACGTCGAAACATTTGACAGCACCTTACCGCCCCCGCATATGATCTTCGACGTCAATCAGTTCGACGTCGAAGGGTTCGATGATGACGGGTGACGCGTTACTCAGTGTTCCTGAGGCCATCCGGCGCCGGCGCGCCATCCGGCACTACCGGCCGGACCCGCTGTCGGCCGAGCAGCTCGCCCTGCTGGTGGAGCTGACGATGGAGGCGCCGTCCAGCTTCAACTACCAGTCCCGGTCGGTCGTCGTGGTCACCGACCCGGCGCGGCGCACCGCGCTCGCCGCGGCGGCCGAGGGCCAGCCGCACCCGGCGGAAGCACCGGCGACCCTGGTCTTCGTCGCCGACAGCTCCGGCTGGCGGTGCGACCACGAGGACATCTACGAGCTGGCCCGGACCCGCGCCGCCTGGAACGAGGCGTACCTGACCACGGGCGAGTCCGCCGGGCGGGACTTCTACGCGGGCGTCGCCGCCCGTGGCCTGCTGCGGGAGTACGCGATCAAGGACGCCGTCATCGCCGCCACCTACGCGATGCTCGCCGCCGCCTCCATGGGGCTCGCCTCGTCACCGATGAACGGGTGGGACGAGGACGAGGTGAAGAAGGTCATCGGCATCGACGGCCGCGACGACCTCCACATCGCACTCCTCGTGCCCGTCGGCACACCCGCCGAGGAACGCCGGCATCCCGGCCGCAGGCCGCTCGCCCGGAACGTCTTCCTCGACACCTTCGACACCTCCAACGCCTTCGACCACGACGGCCGCACCCGGCCCGACCAGGGGGAAACAGCATCATGAGCACCCACACGCCCATACGTCCCGAGATCCCGAACGGCATCGTCCAGGTCGCCGGTGTCATCGACGCCGCCGAAGCCGCGATGATCATCGAGGAGGGGGCCGACTGGATCGGTTCCGCGCTGCGTCTGCCGTCCGGCAAGGACGACATCTCCGAGCAGGACGCCACCGCGATCTTCAGGACCCTGCCGAAGCCGCACGCCGGCGTCCTCATCTCCTACCTCACCGACGCCGCGCAGATCAGCGCGTTCTGCGACGAACTCGGTGTCATCGGCGTCCAGATCCACGGCGACATCGCCGTCCGCGAGCTGGAGAAGCTCCGCGACGCGCGCCCCGACCTGATCATCCTCAAGTCGCTGGTGGTCAAGGAGGACAACGCCGACGAGCTGCTGAAGCTGGTCGACGAGACACACCCCTTCGTCGACCTGTACATCACGGACACCTTCGACCCGCGCACCGGCGCCAAGGGCGCCACCGGGCTGACGCACGACTGGGGCGTCTCGGCCGAACTCGTACGGCGGTCACCCAAGCCGCTGATGATGGCCGGCGGTCTCAGCCCGGAGAACGTCTACGCCGCGATCCGCGCCGTCAAGCCCGCCGCCGTCGACGCCCACAGCCTGCTGGAGGGCCCGGACGGCCGCAAGGACCGGGACAAGGTGGCCCGGTTCGTCGCCGAGGCCCGCCGCGCCTTCGCCGACAACCTGGCCTGACCGCACGTATCCGCTTCTCAGGGGGAACTCCGACATGACCACCGGACACCGCGTCCATCTCCTGCCCCAGACCGACCAGTTGCGCGCCATGCACACCGTGATCCGCGACCGCGCGTGCACCCGCCAGGACTTCGTCTTCTACTCCCGGCGCGTCATCCGGCTGCTGCTCGAAGAGAGTCTCAACCACCTGCCCTTCCAGAAGAAGGAGGTGACCACCCCCGTCGGCGAGACCTACCACGGCCTGGAGTTCGCGTCCAAGCTGTGCGCGGTCCCGGTCATCCGGGCCGGCGAGTCGATGGAGGCCGAACTGCGCGACGTCCTGCCCGGCGTGCGGGTCGGGAAGATCCTCATCCAGCGCGACCGGCGGACCAAGCTCCCGCACCTCTACTACAAGCACCTGCCCGACGACATCGCCGACCGGCACGTCCTGCTCCTGGAGCCGATGCTCGCCACCGCCGGTTCGGCGCTCGCGGCGGTCGACGTCCTCGGCGAGGCGGGGGTGGAGCCGCGCAACATCGTCATGGTCAACTTCCTCGCGTCGCCCGAGGGCATTCACCGGGTGCAGGCGCAGGCCCCCGACGTGACGATCGTGACCAGCGCCATCGAGGACCACCTCAACCAGCACAAGTTCATGATTCCCGGCATCGGCGACTTCGGGGACCGCTTCTTCGGCACCACCGACGCGGGGGCGACCTCATGAGCCGTCAGAACATCGCCGGCGTATCGGCGCTCACCGCCCTGGCCCCCGCGGTGTGGGGGTCCACGTACCTCATCACCACCGAGTTCCTGCCACCGGACCGGCCGCTGCTCGCCTCCACGCTGCGCGCCCTGCCGGCCGGCCTGATCCTTCTCGGGCTCACCAGGGTGCTCCCCCGGGGTGTCTGGTGGTGGCGGGCCGTCGTCCTCGGTGTCCTGAACATCGGAGCGTTCTTCTACCTCCTGTTCCTCGCCGCTTACCACCTGCCGGGCGGGGTCGCGGCGCTGGTCATGTCCGTCCAGCCGATGATCGTCCTCGTCCTGTCCTCGCTGCTGCTGCGCGACAAGATCCGTCCGCTGCACGTGATCTCCTGCGTGATCGGCGCGGCGGGCGTCTCCCTCCTCGTACTGCAACCGCACGCCGGGCTGGACACCACCGGTGTCGTGGCCGGTCTGCTCGGCGCCGTGTCGATGGCCTCCGGCATCGTCCTGACCAAGCGCTGGGGGCGACCCGAAGGGGTCTCGCTGCTGGCGTTCACCGGCTGGCAGCTCACCGTCGGCGGACTCGTCCTGGTTCCCGTCACACTCGCCAGCGAGACGCTGCCGGACCATCTCACGTGGGAGAACATCGGCGGCTTCGCCTATCTCGGCATCATCGGCGCGCTCGTCGCCTACGTGCTGTGGTTCCGGGGACTGGCCCAACTGCCCGCCCTCGCCGCCTCGTTCCTGTCGTTCGCCTCGCCGCTGTGCGCGACCGTCCTCGGCTACCTCTTCCTGGACCAGACCCTGGGCGCCCTGCAGATCGTGGGGGCCCTGGCGGTGGTCGCGGCCGTCGTCCTCGCACAGCCACGGCCGCACCGGAGGACGAAAGCCCCCGCCCGGACGGCGGCACCGACGGCGTCAACGGCATCAACGGCACAGACGGCGCACAGATCTCGCGTCTGAAGGACACCAGACACAAGCCCAGGGGGGGCCATGTCCATCCACGTTTCCACGCCGTACCACCACCATCTCAAGGGCAGTTCCCTGCACGACCTGCTCCGCGAACAGACCGTGCGCGGACCCGACGCGGTCGCCATGTCGTATCCCGGCGGCCGGCTCACCTTCGCCGAACTGGACGACGCGGCGGCCCGGCTCGGCGCGCGCCTGCTGGACCTCGGGGTGCGCACGAACACCGCCGTCGGCCTCTACACCGAGTCCTCCGCCGATCTGATGATCGGCGCCTGGGGCATCCTGAGTTCGGGCGCCGCCTATCTGCCGCTGTCGCCGGACTACCCCGACGAGCGCATCCGCTACATGGTCGAGGACTCCGGCACCGAGGTCGTCGTCACCCAGGGCCACCTCGTCGAGCGGCTGCGGCGGCTCGTCCCCGACGACGTCACCGTCGTCACCACCGAGACCACGACCGGGGACGCGGGGACCCACGCGCAGGTCGCCGGCAGTGATCTCGCCTACGTGATCTACACCTCGGGCAGCACCGGCAAGCCCAAGGGGGTGATGATCGAGCAGCACAGCATCGTGTCCCAGATCCAGTGGCTCGCCACCTGCGGACATCTCGGCCCCGGCGTCACCATCCTCCAGAAGACGCCGATGAGCTTCGACGCCGCCCAGTGGGAGATCCTCGCCCCCGCCGCCGGAGCCCATGTCGTCGTCGCGCGGCCCGGCTCCTTCCGGGACCCCGAGCTGCTCATCGACCAGATACGCGCCTACGGAGTCACCTCGCTCCAGGCGGTGCCCACCCTGCTCCAGGCCCTCGTGGACACCGGCCGGTTCGGCGGCTGCACGAGCCTGACCCGCGTGTTCTCCGGCGGAGAGCCGCTGACCAGATCCCTCGCCCAGGACATCCTGCGCACCCTTCCCTCGGCGTCGCTGGTCAATCTGTACGGTCCCACCGAGACCACGATCAACGCCACGTCCTACCGGGTGGACCCGAACGAACTCGCCGACGCCCCGGCGATCCTGCCCATCGGCATCCCCGTGGACAAGGTCACCTGCTACATCCTCGACGAGCAGCGGCGCCCGGTCGACATCGGGGAGACCGGTGAACTCTTCGTCGGCGGCGCCCAGGTGGCACGGGGCTACCGCGGCCTGCCGGAACAGACGGCGGAACGTTTCATCACCTCGCCGTTCAACCCGACCGAACGCCTCTACCGCACGGGAGATCTCGCCCGCTGGAGCGCGGACGGCACCATCCGGTTCGCCGGGCGCACCGACAACCAGGTCAAACTGCGCGGCTACCGGGTCGAGCTGGAGGAGATCGCCTCCCGGATCGAGCAGCACACCTGGGTGCGCAGGGCGGCGGCGCTCGTCACGGACGACGCGCGCACCGGCGGCCAGACCCTCGTCGCCGCCATCGAGCTGAACGAGCGCACCGCCGCGGTCATGGACCAGGGCCGCACGGACGCCGCCCACCATCAGTCGAAAGCCTCGAAACTGCAGGTCAAAGCCCAACTCTCCAACCCTGGGCTGCGTTCGGCGGAGGAACTCGACGGACGCCGGGTCGTACCGCTCCCGCAGGGCCGGGCCGTGGACGAGCAGCGCCGGCAGGCGTTCGCCCGCAAGACCTACCGCTTCTACGACGGCGGCGACGTCACCGCCGAGGACCTGCTCGGCATGCTGGCGCCCCGGCCCGCCGGCACCTTCTCCCGCCCGCTGGGCGACCTCGACCTGGAGGGGTTCGGGCAGATCCTGCGCTGGTTCGGTCCCTTCCGCAGCGCGGACCGGCTCCTGCCGAAGTACGTCTACGCCTCCCCCGGCGCGCTCTACGCCACGCAGTTGTACGTGGAGCTGAGCGGCCTGTTCGGGCTGGCCGCCGGCATGTACTACTTCCACCCGGTCGACCACAGCCTCGTCCGGGTCGGCGATCTCAGCGAGGGGTTCCCCGCTCAGGGACTGCGCGTGCACTTCCTCGGCAAGCAGCGCGCCGTCGAGCCGGTGTACAAGAACAACATCGTCGAGGTGCTGGAGTTCGAAGCGGGCCACATGCTCGGCGTCTTCGAGGAGATCCTGCCCGCCCACGGTCTCCAGATCGGCGGGCACCGCCACACACCCCGGGTGAAGGCGCGGTTCGCCGCCGCGGACGACGACCACTACCTCGGCACCTTCGAGATATCCGCGAACCTCGGCCAGACCCTTCCCGACGAGGTCGAGCTGTTCGTCCAGGCGCACGAGGGGAAGGTCCGGGGCCTCGACGCGGGGCTGTACCGGTACGCGGCGGGCACGCTGACGCCGGTCGGGCCGGACGTGGTGGAGCGGCACCACGTCATCGCCATCAACCAGAGCGTGTACGAGCGCGCGGCGTTCGGTATCTCCGCCGTCGCCCGCACCGGGCACGAGTGGCTGCGCTACCTCCTGCTCGGCCGCAGGCTGCACCAGTTGCAGCGCGCCCCCGGGATGGGCCTGATGTCCTCCGGCTATTCGTCCAAGTCCGGCAATCCGCTGCCCGCCTCCGTCAGGCTCGACGAGCTGCTGCGCGAGGCCGGCATCGACACCGCGCCCGCCTCGTACTTCTTCGTCGGCGGACGCATCAGCGAGCAGCAGGCCGAGCACGAGGGCATGAACGAGGACGCGGTCCATGCCAAGGGCCCGGCCGAGATCGTCCGCGACGACCTGGCGCGGTTCGTGCCCGACTACATGGTCCCCGCCCGGGTCCTGGTCGTGAACGAGCTGCCGCTCACCGCGAACGGCAAGATCGACGCCAAGGCCACCGCCGCGCTCCCCGAGATCGCGCACGGCCGGCCCTCCGCCGTCCATGTCGCCCCGGCGACGGCGACCGAGCGGTGGCTGGCCGGGGAATGGGGACGGCTCCTGAAGTACGAGGACATCTCGACACAGGACGAGTTCTTCGCCGCCGGCGGGAACTCCCTGCACGCCGTCGCCCTGGTGGGCGCCGTGAACAGGGAGTTCGGGATCGCCCTGCCGCTTCAGGCGGTCTTCGAGGCCCCGAAGCTGGAGGATCTCGCGGCCCGGATCGACGGCGACGTCCCGGCCCGCGCCTCCCGGCTGGTGCCGCTGCACTCCGAAGGCGTCCTGTCCCCGGTGTTCTGCTGGCCGGGGCTCGGCGGCTATCCCATGAACCTGCGGCTGCTGAGCAAGAGCGTCGGGCTCGACCGGCCGTTCTACGGCGTGCAGGCCCGGGGCATCAACGAGGGGGAGACCCCGTACGGCACCATCCGCGAGATGGCCCGGGCCGATGTCGCCGAGATCCGCCGGGAGCAGCCGAGCGGCCCGTACACGCTGTGGGGCTACTCGTTCGGGGCGCGTGTCGCGTTCGAAGCGGCCTGGCAACTGGAGCGGGCCGGGGAGAAGGTCGAGAACCTGCTGCTGATCTGCCCCGGCAACCCCGCGGTCCGCGCCGAGGACGGACAGGAGTGGGGCCGGGAGGCGTCCTGGTCCAACCCGGCTTATCTGACGATCCTGTTCTCGGTGTTCACCGGCACCATCCACGGGCCGGCGCTGGAGAGCTGCCTGGAACGCGTCCACGACGAGGGGTCGTTCGTCGGCTTCGTCCACGAACTGCTGCCGCAGCTCGATCCCGGCACGATCCGGCGCATCACCCGCATCGTGGGCCGGACCTACGAGTTCGAGTACAGCTTCCGTGAGCTGAACGAGCGCACCGTCCAGGCGCCGATCACGATCCTCAAGGCGGCGGGGGACGACTACTCCTTCCTCGAAGGAGCCCGCGGCTACTCCGCCGAGCCGCCCACCGTGCTCGACCTGGCCGCAGACCACTACGGGGTGCTGAAGCGGCAGGGCATCGCCGAGCTGGTCGCCCGCGTCCGGTCCGCCATGAGCCGCTAGGGCGTGTCCGCACCGACCGCCCGCACCGACCCGCACGAGGAGGGCACCGTGCCTCATCTCAGCGTCCGGCACTGGCCGCGCGAGTTCACCGCCGAGGCCAGGAACGAACTGGTCGCCGAACTCACCTCGGTGATCACCCGTGTCTTCGAGGTCGAGGAGGGTTCCGTTTCCATCTCCGTCGAACCCGTCGCGATCGACCGGTGGCACGACGACGTCCACGTCCCGGAACTCGTGGAACGGGCCCATCTGCTGTGGAAACGGCCCCACTACTCCCGTCCCCTACCGAACGAAGGAAGCGCATGAGCACCAGCATCCCGGTCGTCCACAGCGAGGAGGTCCGTGAGGCTCTGGCCGAGGGGCGTCCCGTGGTGGCGCTGGAGTCGAACGTCATCACCCACGGCCTGAAGTACCCGGACAACGCCGAGACCGCGCTGAAGGTCGAGGCCGCGATCCGCGAGAGCGGCAGTGTCCCCGCCACGATCTGCGTCGAGCAGGGGGCGATCCGCGTCGGGATGAGCGAGCGGGACATCGAGCGGTTCGCGACCGGGGACCGGATTCCCAAGGTGTCCAGCCGGGATCTGCCCGTCGTCCTCGCCCGGGGCGGACAGGGGGCCACCACGGTCGCCTCCTCGCTCGTCGCCGCCGAACTCGCCGGGATCCCGTTCTTCGCCTCGGCCGGCCTGGGCGGCGTGCACCGGGGCGCCCAGGAGACGTTCGACATCTCCTCCGACCTCATCCAGCTGACCCGTTCCAAGGTCGCGGTGGTGTGCGCCGGCGCGAAGATGATTCTCGACCTGCCGCTGACCATGGAGTACCTGGAGACGCACTGCGTCCCGGTCGTCTCGTACGGCTCCGACGACTTCCCGGCCTTCTACTGCGCCTCCAGCGGTGTGCCCTCCCCGCACCGCATCGACGACGAGGCGCTGCTCGCGAAGGTGGTCGACCTCCACTGGGCGGCCGGCCACCCGGGCGGTGTCGTGATCACCGCTCCCCCACGGGACGAGGACGCCGTCGACCACGAGGTCGCCGACGCGGCGATCCGGGAGGCCCTGGTCCGGGCCGAGCGGGACGGCGTGTCCGGGCAGGGCCTCACGAAGTACCTGATGCACGCGGTCGACCGGACGACGAACGGGCGGACGGCCCAGGCCAACGCCGCCGTGCTCATCTCCACCGCCGAGGTCGGCGGCCGGATCGCCGCGGCCCACGCCGCCCTCCGCGCGGCCTGACGCCCACCGCTCCCGGGGGCGTCCCCCGCCCCTCCGCCGACTCCCTCTCACCCCACCCCACCTCACCTCAACTCACCTGAATATCTCGACATGTCAACATCACGACATCTCCGAAGGACTGCACCCATGACCTCCCTGTTCGACGCCACGACGTTCGGCAAGATCGAGCTGAAGAACCGCCTCGTCATGGCGCCCATGACCCGCAACCGGGCCAAGCCGTGCGGCGGCGCCACCGAGCTGATGGCCGAGTACTACGCCCAGCGGGCCGACGCCGGCCTCATCATCACCGAGGGCGTGCAGCCCTCCCAGGTCGGTCAGGGCTTCCTCAACACCCCGGGCCTGCACCACCCCGAGCAGGTCAAGAGCTGGCGCGCCGTGACCGACGCGGTGCACGCCCGGGGCGGCCGGATCGTCGTCCAGCTCATGCACGCCGGACGGATCGGCCACCCCTCGCTGTACGCGTCGGCGCACACCTCCGTCGCCCCCTCCCCGACAGCCGCCGCCGGCGAGTGCTTCACCCCGGAGGGCATGAAGCCCTACCCGGTGCCGCGGGAACTGACCCCGGACGACATCGAGGCCACGACCGCCGACTTCGTCACGGCGGCCCGTCACGCGATCGAGGCCGGGTTCGACGGCGTGCAGGTGCACGCGGGCAACGGATTCCTGCTGCACCAGTTCCTCTCCCCGAACAGCAACCGGCGCACCGACTCCTACGGCGGCAGCACGGCCAACCGCATCCGGCTGACCGTCGAGGTCACCGAGGCCGTCGCGGCGGCGATCGGCAACGAGCGCACCGCCGTACGCCTCTCCCCGGGCAACACCTACAACGACATCGCCGAAGGCGACACCGAGGCCCTCTACGCGGCGCTGGTCCCGGCCCTCCCGGAACTCGCCTTCCTGGAGGTCTGCGAGATCCTCACTCGCCCCGTCACGCAGACGATCCGCGAGCTGTGGCAGGGCAGCCTGGTGGTGAACCCGCACGCCACCCCGGACAGTTTCCCGGCCACCCCGCAGATCGCCCAGGACGTCCTCGACGCCGGTCTGGCCGACGCGGTCTCCCTCGGTGCCCTGTTCCTGGCCAACCCGGACCTGCCGGCCCGTATCCGCTCGGGCGGCCCGTTCAACACCCCGGACGACGCGACGTTCTACGGCGGCGACCACACCGGGTACACCGACTACCCCGTTCTCGCACCGTGAGCGCACTCCAGGGCGCCGGGCGGCGCATGCTCGTCTTCTCCGGCCGCGCCCACCCCGCGCTGGCCGGGAAGATCGCGGCGGAACTGGGCACGACGCTGGTCCCCACCCAGGCCCGGGACTTCGCCAACGGCGAGATCTACATCCGCTTCGAGGAGTCGGTACGCGGGGCGGACTGCTTCCTGATCCAGTCCCACACCGCGCCGATCAACAAGTGGATCATGGAGCAGCTCATCATGGCCGACGCGCTGAAGCGGGCCTCCGCGCGGAGCGTCACCGTGGTGATGCCGTTCTACGGCTACGCCCGGCAGGACAAGAAGCACAAGGGCCGTGAGCCGATCTCGGCCCGGCTGGTCGCCGATCTCCTGTCGGCCGCGGGCGCCGACCGGATCGTCACCGTCGATCTGCACACGGACCAGATCGCCGGGTTCTTCGACGGGCCCGTCGACCATCTCTTCGCGCTGCCGATCCTCGCGGACCACGTCACCGCCACCGTGGACCGGTCCCTGCTCACCGTGGTCTCGCCGGACGCCGGACGTGTCCGGGTGGCGGACCGCTGGTGCGACCGTCTGGGCACCCCGCTGGCGATCGTCCACAAGAAGCGGGACAAGGACGTGGCCCACCAGGTGAGCGTTCACGAGGTGGTGGGCGAGGTCGAGGGCCGTGTGTGCGTCCTGGTGGACGACATGGTCGACACGGCGGGCACGATCTGCGCGGCGGCCGACGCCCTGTACGGGCAGGGCGCGCTCGACGTGATCGTGGCCGCGACGCACGGCATCCTCTCCGCTCCCGCGGCGGAGCGGATGCGGCGGTCGCGGGTGAGCCGGTTCGTGTTCACCGACACCCTGCCCTCCGCCGCCGCGCCGGGGCTGGACAAAGTGGAGATCCTGTCCATCGCGCCGGTCGTCGCCCATGCCGTCCGGGAGATCTTCGAGAACGGATCGGTGACGAGCCTGCTCGACGAGCTGTAGCCGGCGCGCGGTTCGGAGACCGGCGGGCCGGCAGGCGGGCTGTCTGTGCGGACGCGAGGGTGAGCGTCGACGCCGGGCAAGGGGTGGTCCTCGGCGGGCCGCCCCTTGCCTGTGCGATACCGGCCACCGCGACGGAAGCGGCCGGGGGCCCGAGACCCGTACCCCTGGTCCAGGCGGAGAGGCGGACTCGGTCTCACCGGTTCGCCTCACCGGCCCGCCGGGGTCAGACGGGCTGGCCGACCGGCCGGACGACCACCGTGTTCACGTCGACGCCCGCGGGCTGTCCGACGGCCCAGACGATCGAGCCGGCGAGCTGGTCCGCCGTCAGGAGATGCCCCGGCGGAAGGCGCCCGTAGCTGTCCCAGAACGGGGTCTCCACCCGGCCGGGCGAGATCAGGGTCACGCCGACGCCGTACTCGGTGACCTGGCGCCGGGTGTTCTCCGCGAGCCCGGTCACCGCCCACTTGGTGGCGCCGTAGATGTTGCCGGGCGTGTTCACGTGCCCGGCGACACTGCCGATCAGCACGATCCGGCCGCGGCTCTCCTTCAGCGCGTCGATGGACGCCCTGATGAGCAGTGCCGGGCCGAGCACGTTGGTCAGCACCATCTCGGACCAGCCGGCCGGGTCGCCTTCCGCGACCGTGTCGTGCGTCGCGAAACCGGCGTTGGCGACGACGGTGTCGAGCCGCCCGAACTCCTCGCAGGTCGCCTCGACCGCCGCCCGCACCTGGTCGTACTCGGCCGCGTGCCCGACCAGCGTCAACAGCCCCTCGGGATTGCCGAGTTCCTCCGCGAACCCGCGCAGCCGCTCCGCTCCGCGCCCGGTGACGGCCACCCGGTGCCCGGCGTCGAGCAGCCGCCGCGCGACCGCGGCGCCGATGCCGCTGCCGCCTCCGGTGATGAGGGCGACGGGAGCCTCGGCACCCCGCTCGGTGCGCGCGTCGGTGTCGGTGTCGGTGTCGGTGTCGGTCATGGTCTACCCCCAGTGAGTCCGGCCGTCCGCCTCACGGGCGGCCCGCCCGTGGGCCCGCGGTGACACGGGCCGGGTCTACGGCGAACTCCGGGAGTTCATCAGTTGGAGCGTTCTTGAAGTCAAGTGCGTTACGGGTGAGGGGAGTTGGGGACACTCCGACCACTTCCCCGCCCGCACCCCCGCGCGTCCGGCACGGGCCGCCGTACCGACCGCCACCGCCGCCCTCTACTCCGGCTTCACCCCCACGTACACGGTCAGCGCCGTCAGGATGAACGTGTCGGTGCGGTGGTGGACGCTCGCCTTGTCGTCCGGGTCCAGGAGGCGGTCGAGGGTGGCCACGTCCTCGGGGGTGAGGCCGTCGGCGAGGCCCTCGCGGACGCGGGTCAGGGAGGCGACGACGAAGGCGCGGGCCTCGTCCGAGAGGGGGGCGGGCAGGTCGACGAGGAAGGTGCGGGTCGCCGTGTGCCGCAGTCCCGCGGCGGTGAGCAGGGCCGGCCAGTCCTCCGTCTCGGACACCGCGCCGGGCAGGTCCCGCCGCATCCGCGTGAACCACTCGTCGTGTACGGCGTCGACGCGGGCCTGGAGACCGGGCCGGCCGAAGCCGAGGTCACGCGGCAGGAAGCGGGTGGGCAGACCGCCTTCGAGGAGGGCCAGGGTGCCGCCGGGGGCGAGGCCGCGCACGAATCCGGCGAGGGCGGCGGCCTGGTCGCCGACGTGATGCAGGGACCTGCTGGCCCACACCAGGTCGGCGGGGTACTCCACGTCCCCGATGCCGTCCTGGAGTTCGGCCTCCACCGTGCTGAAGCGGTCGGCGATGCCGAGGCGCGCGGCGCGGGCGCGGGCCTCCGCGAGCAGGGGTTCCGCGCCGTCCACGGCGACGATCCGCGCGCCGGGGAAGGTCTCGGCGAGCAGACAGGAGATGACGCCGGGGCCGCTGCCCGCGTCCACGACCAGTCCGGGTTCGGGCCGCTGCTCACGCAGCCACCGGGCGGCCTCCACGTACGCGGGGGTGAACAGCTCCGCCTCCCGCACCAGCATGGGCAGCATCTCGGCGAAGTCCATGTGGATGTGCTCGTGGCCCGGGCCGTGCGCGGGACCGTGGCCGGAGCCGTGGTCGTGCGCGGGGGCGGGCGTGCTCCGGTGGTGCGCCGGGGTGTGGCCGTGGTCGTGGTCCTGTGCCATGGCGGAAACCTCTCTCTCGGACTACCGCCACAGTGCCCCGCTCTTCCCGGAAACGGCCAGCCGCGTTGCTCGAACGGCAAAAACGCGGGCCGCGAGCGGGGTCCGGGGGAAGCGAACCGCACGGCTGACGGCGGCCCCCTCCCGAGAGGGGGCCGCCCTGCGACGTGGGCGCCCCGCGCTACGACGGAGGTGCCCCGCGCGGGCGCCCAGCGCCGGACCACCCTGCACGGGACCACCCGACGGCGAACCGCCCGGCGGCGGACTACCCGACGGCGGACCACCCGACGGCGGTTCACCCGGCGGCGGATCGCCTGGCAGGCCGGTGAGGGGCTTCGGCCGTCGGTTACTTGCTGACGGCGAACCGCATCAGCGCGTTCTCGTCGCCCTGCTTGATCTTCCCCGTCAGGTTGATCACCTGGAGCTTCCAGGCGTCGCCGACACGCTGCGCCTTGGCCACGGCGCAGCCGTTGTCCTGCGAGAGCAGGCTGGGCCAGATGTCGGCGACCTGGGTGCTGCTGCCCCCGGTGGCGTCGTACACCTTGAAGCTGATGTTGCGCGCCTTCTGGAAGGAGCTGCCCTTCTTGTAGGCCGCCGCGATGAACACGATCGAGGTGATGTTCGGCGGGATACGGGCGAACTCGACGGTCACCGTCTCGTCGTCGCCGTCCCCTCGGCCCGTCTGGTTGTCACCGCTGTGCAGCAGCGAGCCGTTGCCCATCGGGTCGAGGGAGTCGAGGCCCGCGAGGCGCACGGGCTCGCCGCCCTGCATGGCGATGGCGATCAGGTCGAGGTCGGTTCCGCTCTTGCGGCGGAGCGCCCCCAGCACCCCGCCACTGCTGCCGGACGTGGGGTCCCAGGACACCCCTATGGACAGGTGGGTGACACCGTCCAGATCCGCCGGGCCGTCTTCCTTGGTGAGCGTCATCATGCGTGGATCATCCTCTACGAGATGGGACTGCGTCAGGCAAATTGTGCCTGGGCGCTTCCGGCTCCTGCGCCGGGGTCGTCGGTGTACTGGCGCCGCGCCCGCGTCGGCCCGGCCCACTTGTCAGAACCGGCCGGAGCGGTAAAGAAGTTCCCAAGTCACCCGATGGGGGTGCTTTCCGGCGGGGACTTCACGCGCGTACCGGTGTCACGGTGTCCGGGAGGCGTATCTGCGGGCCAGTTCGGTGACCGTGGCCGTCAGGCGGGCCCGCAGTTCCGCGGGTTCCAGTACCTCGATGGCGGTGCCGAGGCGCAGGAAGTCGTCGTGGGCGCGCTCGACGGACTCGATGGGGACGGTGGCCCGCGTCCAACCCTCGTCGTCCGTACGGCCGTTCTCCCGGACCGCCTCGCCCGCGAGCCCGCCCAGCTCCGTGCCGGGCGCGATCCGTACGACCGCCTCCGCGCGGTGCAGCCGCTCGTGGAAGTCGCGCTGGTACCGGGTCCAGTAGGCGGCCAGGTCGAAGCCGTCGGGCCGGGTGAACTCCTCTTCCGAGGAGGCCAGGCCGAGGATCTGGTCGATCCTGAACGTGCGGGGTCCCGGGCCCGCGACGACGTACCAGCGGCCCGCCTTGAGGACGAGACCGTACGGCTCCAGGCGGCGCCGCACATCGGTGGGTTCGCGCCAGCGGCGGTAACGGACGTGCAGAACCCGGCTGTTCCAGACGGCGTCCGCGACGGCGGTGAGGTACGGGGTCGCGTCGGCGTCCGCGTACCAGCCGGGCGCGTCCAGGTGGAAGCGCCCGGCGACCCGGTCGGCGTGCTCGCGCAGCTCGTACGGGAGGGCGGCGCGCACCTTGAGCCGGGCCGCGGCGAGCACGGGACCGAGGCCGAGGTCGGCGGCGGGGCCCGGTGCTCCGGAGAGGAAGAGTGCCTCGGCCTCCTCGGTGGTGAGGCCGGTGAGGCGGGTGCGGTAGCCGTCGAGGAGCCGGTAGCCGCCCGCGTGACCGGCGTACCCGTAGAGCGGTACGCCCGCCGCGCTCAGCGCCTCCACGTCGCGGTACACCGTCCGGACCGACACCTCCAGCTCCTCGGCGAGCTGGGCCGCGGTCAGCCGGCCGCGGGTCTGGAGCAGCAGGAGGACCGAGACGAGACGGCTGGACTTCACTGACACAGGATGTCAGTGAAGCGGGCCTAGCGTCCGGGCATGACCTCAACAACTTCACGGGGTTCCGTCACCGGCAACGCCCCGTCCCCTGGGGCCTCCCCCTCCGTCGCCTCCCCGTCCGCCGGGCCCTCCCCCTCCGTCGCCTCCGGCTCCCCGGCGCGCTTCCGGGAGAAGCTGCTGACCGTGCCGCCACCCATCGAGGTGGCGGGGCGGTGGATCAAGCGCTACCACGTCACCGCCGACCCGGCCGGCATCGAGCCCGAGGTCGAGCGGGCGGCGTACGCGGCGCTGCCGGGGCTGCTGCCCGAGCCGGACGGCACTCCCCCGGCCACCTTCGTCGTCCTGCACCGGGGAGCGGACGACGGCGCCTATCTGAACGCCTACAGCTGGGTGTGGGACAACGTGCTGCACTTCCGCGGCGCGGCGGCGGGCCAGCCGGTGCTGGGCTGCCCGGACCGGGACCCGGCCCGTTTCATCGGCCCGGACCTGCCCTGGATCGGCTGCGTCTGGGAACTGCCGCCGATCCTGCACGAGCGGGACGCCTGGGTACGGCACCTGCTCGCCCCCGAAGTACCCGACCTGAAGGCCTACGTGGCGGACTCGCTGCCCGCCGGAACCACGGGAGACCGCGCATGAGCACCGACCGCGACACCGCCGCCGCACCCCGCGACTTCGACTTCCTGCGAGGCGAGTGGGACGTCCTGAACACCCGGCGGACGGATTTCCTCGACCCGGACAGCGAGTGGGTCCGGTTCCCGGCGACCAGCCGCTGCTGGAACCTGTTCGACGGGGCGGCCAACCTCGACGAGCTGGACGTGCCGAGTCAGGGATGGAAGGGGCTCACCCTGCGCCTGTTCGACGTGGAGACCGGGCTGTGGTCCCTTAACTGGTCGTCCAGCCGCACGGGGAAGCTGTTCCCGCCGGTGCTGGGGCGGTTCGGGCCGGACGGGCGCGGCGAGTTCCTCGGCGACGACACCCACGCCGGGAAGGACGTGCGGGTGCGGTACGTGTGGTCGGGCATCTCGGCGGCCACCGCCCGCTGGGAGCAGGCGTTCTCACTGGACGGCGAGCGGACCTGGCTGTCCAACTGGACGATGGAGTTCACCCGCCGGAACGCCCGCTGAGCCGCGCCGGGCGGGGCCGGTCCGGTCCGGTCCGGTCCGGTCCGGTCCGGTCCGGCCGGAGTCCGCCACCGCGCGCGGTGTCCCACCGCCCGGCTCGGTCAGTGGGCCCCGTGCCCCGGCGCGAGGTCCTCCACCCTGCGGGCGAGGTCGAAGTCGAGGGCGGTGACGGCGCCGCCGACGCTGTGCGTGTTCACGGTGAGGGAGACCGTGTTGTAGCCGAGGGTGAGGTCGGAGTGGTGGTCCAGCTCCTCCTGCACCTGGGCGATGTGGACGACCATCGCGGTCGCCGCGAAGTGCGAGGCGAGCCGGTAGGAACGGGCGAGCCGGTCCCCCTCCAGCGACCACCCGGGCAGCCCCGCCAGCCGCTCCTCGATGTCCTTCTGCGCCAGCGGTTCGACGGCCATGAGGGTTCCCTTCGTGCGGAGAAGCGGGGCGACGCCCTTTCAGCCTGCCACAGGCACCGGGACGCCAGGGGGACGCGCCCGATCCAGAGCGGGGCGCCCCCTTCCGGGCGCGGGAGCCACCGACCGGGGCCCGGCACCGCAGGAGACGCGGGCACCCCTCCCCGCCGCGGGAGCCACCGACCGGGGCCCGGCACCGCAGGAGACGCGGGCACCCCTCCCCGCCGCGGGAGCCACCGACCGGGGCCCGGCACCGCAGGAGA